>CAIKHZ010000180.1 GCA_903827375.1 Akkermansiaceae bacterium | reverse complement strand
GTTTCGTAGAGGTCTTTTTGCTCGGAGTGCAGTTCGATGAGGTGGACCAGCTCGGTTTTGGGCGGCAATTCCTTGGCCACTTGATCCTTGGTGCGCCTCAAAATCAACGGCGCCACTCGCCGCCTTAGCAACTCGTTGCGCTCGACGTCGCCATCTTTTTCGATCGGTTTTCGGAATCGCGCATTGAACGCTTCCTCGCTGCCGAGAAATCCCGGAATTAAAAATCGCAACAAACTCCACAACTCGCCAAGGTGGTTTTCAATCGGCGTGCCGGATAAACAAAGCCGGTGGCGTGCATCGAGCTTGCAAGCGGCTTGCGCCACCTTGGCACGCGGGTTTTTGATGTTCTGCGCCTCGTCGAGGACCACCAAGTGGAATGCCACGCCGCGCAGTTTGTCGAGGTCGCGCTGCAACAGCGCAAAGGATGTCAGGACCAGATCCGCGTGGGGGATTGAGCGGAAGTACTTCTTGCGTTCCGCCCCGTTGAGCAGCAGCACTCGCAGGGAAGGGGTGAATTTATGGGCCTCGGCGCGCCAGTTAGGGACGACTGAAGTAGGTGCCACGACGAGTACCGGTTTGCCGCCGGAGTGGCCGGCCTCTTTTTCAGCGAGGATATGGGCGAGGGTTTGGAGGGTTTTGCCGAGGCCCATGTCGTCGGCCAAGATTCCGTGGAGGCCGTGGCGGGCAAGGAATTGCATCCAGTGATATCCGGCCAGCTGATAGTCGCGCAATGTTGCCTGTACCCCGGCTGGCAGCGGCACTGGCGCGATGCCGGCAAAATCCCTCAACTTCGCCGCCAACTCCGCCAAGTCCGGCGGTGCTGTGAGGCCTAGGTCCTCCAAGCCGGCAAGGGTGGCGGCATCCAGCGCGTGGAGCCGGGTGCGCTCGGGAAATTTCGGGTCGAGCAGGGCGGCCAAGTGCTGGAGAATCAGGCGCACCCGGCCGACCGGCAGCCGCAGCGCATCGCCATTCGGCAGTGCTGCGTACACGTGACCATTGTTAGGGCGATCCAGGGTTTCCTCCAGGAAATCGCTTTCCAACAGACCCGCGAGGATTGGCAGGAGGTCGTGGCGTTCACCGGCCACTTCGAAGCCCACCGACAGACTGAACCAGCCGTTGGCACCGGGTTCCAGAGTGCTGAGCCACTGCGAGGGATCGGCGTCGATCACGCAGTGGCCGACGTTGTCGTCGATCGTCACGTGCCAGCCGAGGCTTTCCAAGCGGGCGAGCATTTCCCCGCGGAATTGGAACCAAAACTCGTCGATAGGCACGCGCCCCGGGTCGGGAAACCAGCGGTCTGGCCCGGTGTTTGAGGCGGCGGCTCTTGACTTGAGGTTGAGCAGAAAGCGCCATGCGGAATTTGCTTGGAGGGACGAGAGGCCGGTATCGCGGAGTTGTTGGGCGGCGGAATTTTCCGCGCCAGCATCGTGTTTGAGAATTGCCGACCGGCCATCGGCCAGCACCACCGTGCTCACCCACTCCGGCGCGGATCCGCGCAGCGAACTACGATGTCCGTCGTAATTGACCCATGCCGCAGCGAAAATCCATTGGTCCGGTGCCGGCAGCCCCAGCGATTGCAACAACAAACGCGTCGTGCGGTCGGTCGGTTCCCGCGTGACATGCAACTCAAACCGCGCCTCGGGCGTGAGCCACGGCCGGTCCGGCGACGCATCTTTGAGGAGGTCGCGGGCAGCGGGCAGGGCAGCGGCCACCGCCGAGGCGACGCTATGCCCGAGCAAGCGCTGCGGGTCGCGTTGCTTTTCGGCCTTGAGCAACAAGGCAGCGGCATGCGGGCAATAGCTGCCAATCTCGCAATGACAGGTTGTTTCAAAATCCCAGGATCCGCCATTCTGCCAGATGCTCACCTCGGTATCTTCGGCCGCCACCGATCCCAGTAGGCAGAACGCACCCTCCCCGGCCTCTTCGATGCGCAGGTCACGGACCTTTGACATCAGCGGCTGCGCGGCGGCGAGATGGTCGTCGTCGAAGCGCTGCTTCCAGCGGCAGTGGCCGAGAAAGGCATGGATGTCGGTGGCGTCTGGCAAGGTGCTGCCCCCTTTCTAGCACACGTTGCGAATCCTCCAATCCTGAAAAAAATCCACGATTCCTAGGTCCTTCAAGTTTGCAATCATGTCTAATAGATGTCATCTCCACAATTCACCTCATTCACTTCCCAATCGCTTCCTTCTCCGCATCCAGTGCCCGCTCGTGTGTCGCTACGGTCCGCCGCTCCTTGACGTCGCGCAGCAGGCGGTGGACCAGCGAACTCACGTAGGTGCTCCCGCCCACCGCCAGCCGAGTCGTCTCGCGCCCGTCCCTGTCTCCAGTCTCATTTGCTGCTTGGCGAATCGGGCATCCGGCTGGTAGCTTGAAGCCATGAAAGCGGCAACCACCTCACATCCCAGTACCCGTCAGGAGGAGCTTGGACAGTTCCTCACCGCCGCGCCTGTGGCTGGGTTCATGGCCTCAATGTTTGGACCGCTTCCCGGCGTCGTCCGCTTGCTCGATGCCGGTGCTGGGGCTGGGGCGCTCACCTCCGCCTTCGTCGTGCGGATGTGTGGGGAAAATCAAGGCGTCAGGGCCATTGACGCCACCCTCTACGAGATTGACCCCCAGATTCTCGACACCCTTGCGGCGAACATGCGCAAGTGCGAGCGTCTTGCCAAATCCGCAGGCATTCACTTCACGTTCACCATTCACTCTGGCGATTTCATCGAAGAGATGTCGGCCAGGCTCGGGGGTGATTTATTCGGAGCACCGCCGCCCGAGTTTGATGCCGCCATCGCGAATCCACCCTATCGAAAAATCAGCACTGATTCCCCCGAAAGGCACGCCCTTCGTTCCGTCGGGATGGAAACCAGCAATCTTTACACCGGCTTCATCGCACTCATTCAGCGCCTGCTGATTCCAGGCGGGCAACTAGTCGGCATCACTCCGCGGAGTTTTTGCAATGGCCCCTACTTCCGCCCGTTTCGTGAAGACTTCCTGGAGCATCTGGAATTGCGCCGACTCCACGTTTTCGAATCCCGAAAAGCCGCCTTCCGCAAGGACAACGTGTTGCAGGAGAATGTCATCTTCCACGCAGTGAAAGGGAGAATCCAGCCGGACGAAATAATCATCTCCAGCAGTAGCGGCGAACATCGCGATCTCGTCACCCAAACCGTTTTCCCTTTCTCGGAAATCGTCCACCCGCACGATGCCGCGAAATTCATCCACATCCCGTCTGCGGCAAGCCATGCGGTGGCAAAAGAAGCCATGGGCAGTCTCAGCTCTAACCTCGCCTCGTTAGGTGTCACCGTTTCGACCGGTCGTGTGGTGGATTTTCGGTTGAAGGATGCGCTGCGCAAGGAGTCGGAACCTGGAACCGTGCCCTTGGTCTATCCATGCCATTTCAATGGCGGCACCATTCATTGGCCGAAGCCGCAAGCCCGCAAACCCAACGCCATTCTCGACACTCACGAAACCCGCCAGTGGCTCGTTCCATCCGGGGTCTATCTTCTTACCAAACGCTTCACGTCTAAGGAGGAAAAACGCCGCCTCGTAGCCTGCTTGTTTGATCCAGATCAGATTCTAACAGAGTGGGTCGGTTTTGAAAATCACCTGAATTACTTCCACACGGCCGGGCACGGCTTGGACCGCGATCTGGCGATCGGACTTTATGCTTTCTTGAATTCCACCATGGTTGACCAGTATTTTCGGCGCTTCAGCGGTCACACTCAGGTGAACGCTACCGATCTTCGGACCTTGGCCTACCCGGATCGAAAAACCCTCCAAGCCATGGGCCGTGAGATCAATGTCCTGGACCACTCACAAGAACAAATCGACCTCCTCGTCACCAAACACCTTCATGTCATCAGCTAAACCTAGCAGAAAAGCAGCCGCAAGGAAACAACGGCTCGCGGAAGCCATCGCAGCTCTCACCGCATTGGAGTTTGGCCTGAAACAGCACAACGAAATCGCCGCCTACACTCTGCTCGCTTTGCTCGATCTTCAACCCGATGTTTCATGGGCAGACGCGCAAGCCCCCCTGCGTGGGATCACTCCCATTATTGATTTCATCGCCATCACCTACAACGTCCGCTATGCACCGAACACCCGCGAAACCATTCGCGACGACGCGGTGAAATTCTTCGTGGAGGAAGGCTTGCTGATCCGCAATCCCGACGACCCCAAGCGCCCGACCAACAGCGGCAAGACCGCCTATCAGATCGAACCCACCGCTCTTGCGTTGCTCCGCATGGTCGGAACACCCAAATGGAAAGCCGCCCTCAAGAAATACCTTGCCAGCCGCGAAAGCCTCAAGCATGAGATCGCCCGCAAGCGGGACTCGGCCCGTGTGCCGGTGACCTTGCCCGACGGTTCCCAAGTCGCACTCTCACCCGGTGGCCAGAATCCCCTCATCAAGGCCGTCATCGAACACTTCTGCCCGATCTTCGCTCCAGGCGGCGTGGTTCTCTACATCGGCGACACCGAAAACAAGTTCGTCCACTTGGAAACCGCAGGTTTGTTTGCCCTCGGAGTCACCTTGGCTTCCGCCGCCAAAATTCCCGATGTCATCGTCCATCACAAGGCCAGGAACTGGCTTCTCCTCATCGAAGCCGTCACCAGCGCTGGACCCGTGGACGGAAAACGCCGCAAGGAACTTAAGGAATTATTTGCCGGTTGCAAGGCTGGCCTGGTCTTCGTCACCGCCTTCGAAAACCGTCGGACCATGCAATCCTTCATCTCCCACATCGCTTGGGAATCCGAAGTCTGGATCGCCGATGACCCGGAACACATGATCCACTTCAACGGTGAACGTTTCCTCGGGCCTTACCCTGATGTGATGCCATGATCCACATCCAAAATCAACACTCCTCAATCATCAATCGAATGAGCGATCAGTCATTGGGACAGCGTGTTTTTGGGTCCTTCAAAATTTCAATTTAGGGGGGGCAGACGCGCAGCATGCGGAGAGTGGGGGGAAGAAGAGCTAAAGGCAGAAATTCTGAAAGCTGAGTGCTGTGTGAGCGATAGCGAGCTTGGAAAAACTGGCGCGGCCGAAAACTCGCATGGCCAACAGGAAAGCAAGAGGGATTCGGGCGCTGGCTTTGCGCGTTCATGGGCGGGTTATTGGCAGTTCATGGGTTGGTGGCCGGGACGCCCACCCTCCTTGAGGATACCCAAGAATTTCCTCACACGAAGGCACGAAGCACACGAAGGAAGAACCCATCCCAACCCACTTCGTGTCTTCGTGTGAGGCTCATCGAAATCCAAGACCCAGCATTCAACATCCGATGCTAGCTCGCCCGCTACCGATCGTCAGGCTTTGGTGCGGCGGGGCTAGCGAGCGCCAGGCTCACGAGGAGACGGGGCTTGCCCATCTGCCGTTGCCGGATGTCTTGCAGCAGATTTTCCACATCATCCCCATGTTCGGGCTTCTGCGAGGTCGTCGCTGAGGTTTGGGTTGCAAGCTAGGTGTATCCGCTGCTATAATCCGGCCTTGGCATTGAAAACCCAGCCAATATGAAAATGGAAGTACTTGGCAACCCATGCCACCAGCACTATCAGAGAGGCCGCTGCCGGAACGCAGACGAGGACAACTGCGCCGCTCCTGCGGGTGGCGGCTTGGGAGCGCGGATCATCCTTGGCGTCGTGACTGCGTTGGCGTTGCTGTCGGCGCTGGGATGCACGACCGTGCCGGCCTGGAAGCAGCAGCGGCTGGCCAAACCCAACATGGTGTTTGACGAAACCAACGCGTTTGCGTTCAGTTCGCGCTTACTGCCGCAATGTGAACCGGGAACCGCCGTTAACGGCAGCTCGCCAGGCGGCGGCTGCACCGCTTGCCGCTGACATGCCCACACCCATGAGACAGCACCCGCCGTTGCGTCATCTGCGAATTCCCGATGGGGTGGCCTGCGGCTGGTTGGCCGCCGCCTTGATTCTAACAACCATTCGGGCTGCTGCCGAGAATTCCTTGGTCGGGCTGTCCAGCGAAATGCAGGTGGCCTCCGACGTCTGGTTGCTCGATTCCGAACTCAACGCCCGATGGCGCAACTCCCAGCGCGAGGTGAGCGTGGTGGCAGGACTCGCCGACCTGCATCTGGACTATGTGCCGAGTCCTTGGGATTTGACCGCGACATTCCAGAAGTTGGAGGCTAGCCGCAATTCCGAACAAGTGACCTGGCGCGAAGGGCTCATCACGCCATGGCGGTGGACTGTCTCGGGCGGCGGCTACGTCGGGTACACGGACTATCGCTCGATGTGGTTGAATGAATACTACCGGCAGATATTTTCCGGCGTGCCGGGGTACCGCGAAGCCAACCCTAGGGGACTCAATGCCAGCCTCGGCACAACCTACGAATACCTGCCAATGTCCGGCTTGATCAGTTGCAGTGTGGGCTGGAATTCCGATGAGGTGGCACCGGCCTACGACAAGCTCATCGGCGTGCCATTGCAGCGCGGGTTGAGTCATTACGAAACCTGGCGCTTTGGCTTGGGCTCTGAGCATGTGCTGAACCCCTCGCTGCGCTTCAAGCAGGATACAGCGGCTATTCTAACGACCAAACGGGCGTGCCGCTACACCTACCGGGGCGACGCCCTGTGGTCGATCACCGACAGCTGGGCGACGCGGGTTTACCTCGAAGGGTCGCTCGAAGGCAAGTTTGAATCGGCCGCCGCCAGTGTGGCCTTGGAACACGATTGGAATGCGCGCTGGTTTGCCGGAATCTCCACCCGCGCTTATCGTGACAACGGCCAGATCGTCGATCCCTCCATCGTGTCGGGCGACGCTCCCCCAAGTGAAACCCTGCTCATGCAACTGACACTGCGCTATGCCGGTGCAAACGCCTCGTGGCGACTCGCCGTCGGCCCGTACCTGACCCGCTATGCGGCACCCACGGCGAAAACCCTCCGATTCACAACGCTCTATCGGGACCGCGACTGGCTCTGCGCGCAGGCGGCCTTCGCATGGCAATTCTGAAAACCAAAACAACCCAAAAACCCATGATAAAATTGACTCTGGAAAATGTGTGCAAGCGCCGCTTGTTAGCCGCTCTCGTCGGCTTGCTGGGCATGGCTGGCGCTGCGTCGGGCGTGCAAATTGCCAATGATTTCACCATCACCAACCGGGCCAACAACCAGCCGCTTCATCTGGCAGATTTTGCCGGCAAGATTCTGGTGCTGGATTTTTTCGCGTATTGGTGTGGGCCCTGCAAGCAGTCGTCGCCACAGCTTGAAATCTATATCCAGCAGTATTATGCGTCGCTTGGTGGCAACCCGCACGGGGTGCCGGTGCAAGTGGTGGCTATCGAAACCGACAACACGAATCCCGCGCTGACGGCCAGCTTTGTGAGTAATGCGGGAATTGATTTCTCGGCACTCGACGGGCCGGGTGCGTACAGTCAGTTTGGTAGCGGCGGCATCCCGCAGTTTGTGATCATCAATTGTGTCGCGGGCTCGCCGACCAATCCCCAATATCAGGTGCTCTACTCGCAGGCCGGTTATGACCCTGCAGAACTGTACAGTTGGACGACTTTCAAATCCTATATCAACCCGGTGCTTCCCCCGGGGCTTGGTCGGACCCTCACCTGGACCGGGAGTGCCGACGTGAATTGGAGCACTGCAGGCAACTGGGTTTCCGCGCCGCCGCCAAGCGCGGTGGACACCGCCATTTTCAATAGCGCAGGTGCGGCGGCGCAGCCGATCAACCTCGGCACGGGGGCCGCGATTGGTGCGATCGTCTTCGATACTGCCTCGGTAGGGGCGTTTACCCTTGGTGCTGGTGCGATCAATAGCCAGACGCTCACGCTCAGCAACGCCGGCACAATCACGCTCAACAGCACCGTCACGAGCCCTCAGGTCTTTAACTCGGCACTCATCCTCGGCACCGACGGATCAGCGCGGACGTTTGCCGTAAGTAACAACAGCAGCAGTGCCGGCCTCACCCTCGCCGGCAATATCACCGGTTCGACCGGAACCGGTGCCAAAGTCCTGACGCTCGCCGGTGCCGGCAACACGACCGTCAACGGCGTCATTGCGGATGGCGTGTCGGGCACGCTCGGCATTACCAAATCCGGTGCCGGCACACTCAGGTTGGCGGCGGCTAACACCTATACGGCCGCCACCAACAATTTCAGCACCGGCATTCTCAAAGCTGGCATCGCGTCGGTACCCAATGTCAGTGGGGCCTTCGGCAGGAATTCCGCCGTCACCCTCAGCAACGCCACAGGTTGCGGGCTCGATATCACCGGCTACAACACGCAGATCGGCTCACTGGCAGGTGGTGGCTCCCAAGGCGGAAACGTAACTCTCGGCGCGGCCACCCTCACGGTAGGCGGCAACAATGCCAACACGACTTTCTCCGGTGGGATTTCCAGCAACGTGGGCGTCACGGGAGTCAGTCTGTACAAGTCAGGCACCGGTTCGTTGATTTTGCAAAGTGCTACGGTGACTTCCAACACCTATAGGGGAAAAACAGTCATCGACGGCGGAACGCTCGCCCCGAGTTGGCAAGCCAACAGCAATCCAGGCAGTGCGACGGCCGATGGCGGGGCGTTGAAGATGCTTGGAACAGCCCCCGCCACATTCCAAGCCGACAATATATCTATCAGGAACGGTGGCACTCTCTATATCATGGGAGGAGCGTATGATGATATCGGAGACGTCAGCCAGAACCGCGGGATCTATCTGGAAACGGGCACCCAGAATATTCTCACGCAGAATGGCGACGTGCATATCTTCGGTGTGATCAGCGGTCCTGGCGGACTGCTGCATGGCAACACTGGATCAGGCGGTTACCGCCGACTCTATCTTAACGCCCCCAACACGTTCACCGGCGATAGCAGGTTTGATGGTACGGGCTCGACGTCCGCTTATGGCGGCATCGAATTGGTCCACCCCCTGGCGCTCCAAAACAGCGCCTTCGACACCTCGTCGCCTGGGTCCAATCTCGGGTTTGGCGGCAACGCCAGCGTGACCTTGGGCGGGCTCATCAACAGCGGCAACCTAGCCGTGCCATCAAGCGTCACGACCCTCACACTCAATCCGACCCTCGCTGGAATAACCAAGACGTACTCTGGGGTTCTCAGCGGTGGCAGCACTATGGCGCTTGTCAAAACGGGTGTCGGCATCCAGGAGCTAACCGGTGCCAACAGCTACACCGGGAACACCAGTGTGGCGGTCGGCAAACTCCTCGTCAACAACAGCAGCGGCTCCGCTACCGGCAGCGGCACCGTCACGGTCTCCGTCGGCGCGACCTTGAGCGGCTCCGGCGCGATCAGCGGCAGTCTCAATGTCTCTGGCGTCCTGGCTCCTGGCACCGGCATCGAGTCGCTCTCCTGCGGCGATCTGGCGCTCCTCAGCGGCTCCACCTTCGCCTGCGAGGTCAATTCCAGCGCCGCCCCAAGCGTCGGTGCCGACCTCCAAAAGGTCGCCGGCAATCTGAGCATGACAGGCACCACCACTCTGACCATCACTGACATTGCGGCCGCCAAGTCCGCCTTTCCGCTTGGCACCACGTTTTCGTTAGTCAACTACACCGGTACTTGGAACAACGGCCTCTTCAGCTATAACTCCGCGGTCTTGGCCGATGGCAGCCAGTTCACCGTAGGTCTCAACGTCTGGCAAATCAACTACACCGCGACTACTGGTGGGACCAATTTTGCCGCTGAGTATGCGTCCGGGCATTTCGTCGATATCAAGGTTGTGAGCGTCATCACGCCCTATGCCGCATGGGCTGCAGCTGCGGGACTCAACGCCACAAACAATGGCCTAGAGCAGGATGCGGCCCATGACGGCATCAGCAATCTTGCGAAGTTCGCGTTCAACGGCGCGCCGAACTCTCCATCGGCCGGAGGCCTGTTCGTCACCGTCCTCACGGATAATAACTCCGACGGTGCCAGGGAACTCACCTTCACCTGCGCGGTGCGCCGCTCCACCAGCGTCAACTTCGCCGTCACGGGCAACGGCGCCCAATCCGCCACCATCGACGGAGTGAGCTATACCATCGAAGCCAGCCCAACCCTAGCCGGTCCCTGGACCAGCGCCGTATCCCATGTCAGCAAGTCAGACAGTCCGCCTGCCGCCAGCGGCCAACCCAGCCTCTCCGGCACCGCTTGGGAATACCACACCTTCTCCGCCTTCAACGGGCTCCCCGGCCGTGGTTTTCTGCGCGCCCGGGTCACCATGCCCTAGGTTCGTGAAGCAGCAAGCTTGCTGTGAATGGGTCAGGCTTTTGAAGCGCCGCGGGCTCCGAAATCCGAGCGCCAGACGATGACCGCTCATGGCTTTTCCTTGCATTCGATGTCCAGTTAGACGACAGCTAGCAAAGTGAGCGACTCCCATAGGAAAATCGGGGTACTGGCAATGGCGCTTCTGGCCATGAGCGGGTCGGCTGCGGCGTTGGCGGACGTCGCTGTGCAATACGCCGTGTTGGATGCGGACGGGCGTACGATCACGGTCACCGTGCCGGGGATGGAGGGCTTTCGATGCGGTTTTGCTGCCAGAGCGCAGATTGCTGGCAGCGAGCTGGAGTTGTCGTCGGCGGCAGGGAGGTCGATGGGTCCACCAGCCCACTCGACCGAGGCCACACCTTATGGCCAGGCCGAGGTGGCCGGAACGACGATTCATTTCGACAACGAGCAAGTGGACCTGTTGTTTCATCTCGGCTGGGTGCCGGGCGTGCCGGGTGTTCTGCTCCAGGCTGGGATCCGGAATACCGGTCATGCGCCGCTCAAGTTGGACTCCCTGACTGCGGTGGCGATGGACGAAGCGGGGCCTGGCGGGCGGGTCGGACGCGCAGGCTGCGTCCTCCAGCCAGCAGGCAAGCCCGAGGATTGGCTGATCACCGGGTTGCAGACCTCGCTGCTGATGGTGCGCGCACTCACCGAATTCAGCGAGCCGCTGGTCGTTCACGAAGTCGGCGGCTTCTATCATCAAGATGCTGGAACCGGCTTTCTGTTTGGGCCGATCGGAACGCCCACGGCCTGCGTGGAGGCCCGCTTCACGCCCCTGCATGACGGCAAAACCTTGTTTAACTTTTCTGCTGACATGAGCGGCGCATGGGTGGATGCCGACGAAACACGCTGGGGCCAGCAGGTGGTGCTTTTGATGGAGCCAGCGCGGACGGCGATGGCACGCTGGGCTGAGTGGGTGGGCCAGACCCACGGGGCGCGGACGTCGAAAGGCGCCTTGTCCGGCTGGAACAATTGGAATTTTCGGCCGCACAAATCCATCGACAAGGAAGTGTTCCAGGTGGTGGATGCAGTGCAGCAGTCCGGGGGGCGTTTGCGTCCCGAGGTCATCCAGATTGACGACGCGGTGCAACCGGGTCGCGCGGCGCTGGATGCTCCGTGGTTGCCGCTGGTGGTCGAGCGAGTCGGCGAGACCGGGGCACGCTTGGGGTTGCGGCTCGGGTTTGACCGAAACGCCAAGCCGCCTGCGCCGGACGCGGCGACTGGGACTGCTGAAATCGTCGCCAGCGTCCGCCGCGCGGTGCAGGCCGGGGTCGTCTATCTGAAAATCTCCTGCCCGCCCACCCCCCCGAGGGCGGCGGATGAGAAGCGCACGGCCTTCGAAATCTGCCGCGACGATTGGGCGGCGATCCGTCAAGCCGCTGGCGAAGCCGTCTATTTGCTATGTTGCGATACGGCCTCCATGCGCGCGGCGGTGGGCAGTGTGGATGCGTGCCGCGTCGGCGCGGATGCGTCTCGTCTCGAACTCCGGAGTGTCATGACGGAGGTGATGGGTTCATACCCGCTCAATGGCCGTTGGTTCGCGGTGGACTTCGACGTCTATTATATGGCGGGCGAAATCGAGGGCATGAGCAACTTGACGGGCGGCTGGCCGGTGATGCAAACGTGGCTGAGCATGGTGGGCCTGTCGTGTGGCGCGGCGATCACGTCCGAACCTTGGTATTGGAGGGAATTCAAGCCCCATTGGCGCAATGCTGAAGTGCTCACCCCACCGGCCAGGGAGCGCAGCGAGGCGCTCAACCTCTGCAATAACGCGGGGTGGTCGAGGCTCGTGGGTCACGTGCGCCGGGATTGGGGTGAGTCAACTGTCGCACTGCTGTGGAATCCCCGAATTGATATTGTCGCGCCCCTGCGCCTGGATTTTGCCGAGGCTGGCCTGAACCCCGACAGGCGCTATGCGGTTTGGTCGTTCTGGGATAATCAATTTCTTGGTGTGGCCAAAGGCTCGTGGACCACGCCTGTGCTGTTGAGGGGGGCTTCGCAACATCTCTGCTTCACCGAGTTGGACCGCACGCCTAACCAGCCGGTGCTGATCGGATCGAACCTCCACATCTACTGCGGGGCAGTGGAGATCAGCCAAGTTGTCAGTTCGCGCGACGCCATGAGGATCGAACTGACCGATGCCGGAGCACGCGCCGGCGACCTCTTTGTTTACAGCCGCTGGCCGATCGGGTTCAAGTCGGCCACCGGCTGCGCGGTGAGCGGTGTGGTCAATGCCGGCGAGAACGTCTGGCGAATCAGTCTTGCCGACCGCCAGCACAACGCGCCACAGCGGCTGGAATTGACAGTCCAGTTGCCGGTGACACGGCAAGCTTGGTTTTGGCTGTTGATTGCGACTGCGGTGGCGAGTCTGCTGTTTGCAGCGTGGCGCTACGTGGCCGGATGGCGGCTGGAGCGCGAGCATGTACTCGACCGGGAACGCGCCCGAATTGCCCGAGATTTGCACGATGATCTCGGTGCCAACCTGGCGGAGATTGCCATGATCAGCGAGTTGGCGCATGACGAATTGGAGGCCGACGATCCTTCCCGCGTTCATTTCAGTGATATTTTCAACCGTTGTGAAAACAACGTCCGCCGCCTTGGTGAGATCGTCTGGGCCGTCAATCCCGCCAATGACACGCTGGAGCGCTTTGCTGGGTATCTGTGCAAGTTCACCCAAGACTACCTGGCCTTGGCTCGGATCCGCTGTCGGCTGGACCTGCCGGAAACCTTGCCGCCGGTCCTGCTCAATTCGGTCCGGCGCCACAACCTGTTCCTCGGCGCCAAGGAAGCGATCCACAACGCCGTGCAACGTGGCGCGCCTAGCGAGATCACCCTGCGCATCGCCACGCGCAACGGACAGCTCATCATTACCATTGAAGATAACGGGCGCGGATTCGACACGACGCAACCGCTCGCTGATGCCCGCGGCAGCGCCAACATGCAATCCCGCATGGAACAAATCGGCGGTGCCTTCACCCGCCGAAGCGCACCCGGCCAGGGCACCACCGTGACTCTCACCGCCCCGTTTACCCCATTATGAGTACCAAGTCCATCACCGTCGCCATCGTGGAAGATAGTCCCGGCTTGCGCAACAGCTTCGAAGCGATACTGCAGCGTGCGCCCGGCCTAAAGTGGGTTGGCTCGTTTGCCGACGGTGAACAAGCCGTGCGCGACTTGCCCGCCTTGCGCCCGCAGGTGGTGCTCATGGATATCAACCTGCCCGGCATGAGCGGCGTCCAATGCGTCGCCCACCTTGCGCACACGCTGCCGGACACGGCGCTCATCATGGTGACCGTGCACGACGACACCGACGCGATCTTCGACTCCCTCGCCGCCGGTGCGGGCGGGTACTTGCTCAAGCCCGTGCGCTCCGCCCAACTCATCGCCGCAATCAGTGAAATCCTCGCCGGCGGCGCGCCAATGTCCGCCAATATCGCCCGCCGCGTGGTGCAAGCCTTCAGGATACCGCCCGCCCCCGCCGCGGAGCTCGTGCATCTGGCGCCGCGCGAGCGGGAGATTCTCGATTTCCTGGTCAAGGGCCTGTTGCTCAAAGAAATCGCCGGGCACCTCGGCATCAGCTATTGGACGGTTCAGGAGTACACCGCCCGGATCTATCAAAAACTCCACGTCCACTCCCGCTCCCAGGCCGTCGCCAAGTATCTCGGCAAGTAACCAGCTTGAGCGGCGCACTGGCGCAGTCCCTTAATTAAGGGACATGACGGATTTTCGGAATTACGGTTGATTTTTACCATCACGAGATAAGACCTCGAAAAATCCAACAAAAATCCAACAAAAAATCAGGAAAAACATCATGCAAATCAAGACCTATCAGATGGCGGGCGAACTGAAACCCTTCGCGCTCGCACTGGCGGCGCTGCTGGCGCTGACGGCTGGTACCCATGCGACGAACTACTACTGGGACACTACTAACACCGACAACTGGGCCAACGGTGCCGACTGGTCGACGAACACGACTGGCGACGGAGGGACGGGGACCGCTCCAGGCTCCGCCGACATTGCATTTTTTAACGGATCCAACTACTACGGGGCCACCCTCGTCCAGTTGAATGCCAACACCAGCATCGCCGGCATCACATGCAACAACACCGGCACCACGACCCTTGGATCCGATTCCACGACCCGGACGCTCACTTTGGGCAAGGCACCGGGAGTTACTATAACCAGCGTAGCTGGCAACAATACAATCAACGTCGCTGCGGGTGCTGGGCCAGTCACGATTGGAACTGCCGCGAACCCGGTGAACATCGTGCTGAATGGAAGCACTGGGGTGGCTACACAGCAATACTGGACCAACTACTCGTCCAACCCGGTTAACATCGTCGGGAATATTGTCAATGCGAACAACCACGCCACATCCCCAAATTCGTGGGACGGTTTCTTCGTCAGGCAAGGCGCATTCGTCGTTGACCTCAACGGCACCAGCGGACAAGAATACTGCTATACTAACGGCTCGGCCGTTGGCAACGGGATTGTCGAGAGTGGAAACACACTTGCCACCAGCAGCAGCCTGTCGATTAAAAACACTGCGCCTTTAAGCGGCACAACCTATGGTTTCACGATAAATAACCCAGGCAACCAAACGGGCATTGGACAATCGACCGGGTACAACACGCTGACAATCGATGGTGGGAGTGTTCAATTTTTAAGTGCCTTTAATGTCGGCACTGCCAGCTTTGGGAACAACACGCTGAACGTCAAAAACGGTGCTGTATTTAATGCGTCAGGTCGGCTGGGAGTAGGCAACGTTGCCACCAACGTCGTCAATGTGGATGGTGCGGGATCGACCATATCAGGGATAATAAGGAGTAACAACAACGGCTTGGGAGCTGGCGGCACTTGGAACATTACCAACGGCGGTACTGCGTCTGTTGGAACCAACACGATTAACCTGTTAAACACATTCAATGCGACCGTCTCAGGCACGGATACCACAACCGGCCAGCCCTCCGTGTGGAGTTTTGGCTCCGCCGCCGCTTTAGCCAGTGGCTCGGCTAGCGGAATAACCTGCAATAGCATGGGATTTTACGACGTAAACGGTCAAACCCCGACGGGCAATGCGGGCCAAATAAAACTGAACACCGGTGCCGGACTGGCCTACAGAAGTCAGACAACCGACGTTTTTACCCTCCCGGCCTTTGCGACTGGGTCCTTGGTGCAATGGCAGGGGGGCAACCGGCTTTATTTGAAGGGTTCCACCGATACCGGGGCAGGCAATTACGACTTTACCACGACACAAGGAAACAATCATTACCTCGGCTTGGTGTGCGCGGGCAACAACACGATTGCCCACCAGGTATCGTTTGACAACGTCAACGGCGGCAACTTGCTATTCTCCGCAGCGGTCTCCACAACCGTCTCGGATTCCTTCGCCGGCGGCATGATGACGAATACAGGCACGGGCGGTGGCAACCAGATTCCGATCACCGTCATGGGCGGGACAACGGAATTGACCGTCACCGGCGGTATCCAAGGCAGCGGCGGCATGGCCCTCACGAGCACGAGCAACGGTACGCTCAAGCTGATGTCGGCGAACACCTACAACGGTGCAACGACCCTCAACAAGGGCACCCTGGCCTTGGGTGCCAGCGGTTCGATCAACTCTTCTTCCGGCATCGCCATTGCCGGCGGCGCCACCTTCGACGTCTCGGCCGTGAGTGGATATGCTTTGGCGCAGACGCTCTCCGCCAAGGGCACCGGCACTGCCACCGTCAACGGCGCAATGGATGCCAGCGGCCGCACCCTGGACATGCAGGACGGCACCAATCTGGGCATCCTGGCGCTCAATAACAACGTGGTCCTGAACACCAGCACCCTGAAGTTTGACCTCGGCATCAGCCTTGCGGACGTGATCCATGCCTTGGGCGGCGTCTCGCTGACCGGCACTCAAACGATCAATGTGGCAGCCTTGACAAGCGCGACCAGTCTGACCACCGGCACCCATGCCTACACGCTGATCACCGCCCCCAGCGGGCTCGACTACACCCGGTTCAGCCTCGCCAACAGTTCCCTAACGGTTAACAGCACCACCTACAACCTCGTTTTGAGTGGTGACTCCACGCACACGTATCTGGACGTCAATACCGGTGGAGCCACCATCGACCACTACGATGTCAGCGCGTCCGCATCGCAGACTGCTGGAACCGCATTCACCGTGACCGTGACGGCCAAGGACAGCGGCGGCAGCACGGTAAGCGACAGTTCAACTGTGGTGACCCTGACGGGCAGCGGAGGCGTGGTGTTTGACAGCGACGGCAACGGCACCTTCGGGGACAATACCAAGACGCTCGCCAGCGGCACCTTCACCATCAGCGCCAAGACCACCACGGCGGGCAGCGTGACGCTCACGGCGACCGACGGCAACACCAAGACCGGTAACATTTCGGGTATCACCATCAATGCTGCGGCAGCCTCGCAGCTGGTATTCACCACGCAACCCTCGTCAAGCACGATGGCAGGTGTGCCGTTCGCGACGCAACCGGTGGTCAAGATCGAGGACGCCTACGGCAACGTGGTCAATTCTGGTGCTGACTCCACGGTGAGCGTCGCCCTGACGTTGACGACGGGCACCGGCACTCTCGACGGCACCTATTCAATGCCTGCCGCAGCCGGCGTGGCCGACTTCTCGGCCAATGGCCTCAACATCAATTTGGTGGGCACCGACAAGATGCTGACCGCCACGGCGACGGTGGCGGCGGGAGTCAAGACGACGACCACACCGGCATGTGTCATCACGCCGGCGGCTGCGTCGGCGTTTGTTTTCACGATCAATCCGGCCGGTGCGACTGTGGGCAGTGCCTTCGGGACGCAACCGGTGGTCAGGACGCGGGACGCCTACGGCAACGATTCGGCGGTCGGGTTGGCTGCCAGCGAAACCGTTACCATTGCGATCAAGTCCGGCGCGGGCACGCTGCAAGGCACGACTGGTTATGACATCGGCACCGGAGCGGGCAACGGGCTCATCACCGGCAGCGGGCTGTGGATCGACCAAGCAGGCAGTTTCACGCTGGGTGCCACCGGCCCCAGCTTGTCGGAAGCGGTGAGCGGGTCGTTCGCGGTTCAAAGCCAGTTCGCGGCCCACATGGGCAGCCAGACCGGGGTGCCGTCAGGCATGGAGGGCTTCAACGCCGATGCGAACAACGACGGCGTGAGCAACGGTCTGGCCTGGATCCTGGGCGGTGCCGCGATGTCCAACAGCAGCGGGTTGCTGCCGCAGGGCATCCTTGACTCGGGCTACTTGAAGTTGTTCAACTTCAAAGTCCTCAAGATGGGCAAGCGGCTGGGCACCACGCTGAGCGTGCAATACAGCAGCGACCTCGGTACCAGCGACTTGTGGCATTCCGCCGTCGTGCCCAGTGCCTACGGAGTTAACTCCGTCGATGACGTCAAGTTCACCGTCACCGATAATGGCGACGACTATGACACGATCATTGCCGAGATCCCCCAGTCCAAAGCCTTGGACGGCAGCAAACTCTTCGGCAGGCTTGAGGCCGCCGGCCAGTGATCGGCAAGTGAGAATAGGTTCACTTGCTGGGCTGCACCGGGCGGGTGGCGTCTGTTTCAGGAATCATGTTCTGTGCGCCAAGCCATGCGAGCATCCTGGTTCTGATAGAATCCCACAGCGCACCCCAGAGGGCGTTGAGGGTGTGGTTGCCGGTGGCAAGTTCCATATACTCTGCCGGCACTTGGTGAGCCTTGAGTGCCTCGCTCAGCATCCGGCTGTTCTCCACCGACACGCCGGAGTCGAGCTTGCTATGGGTGATGAACATCGGTGGCGTCTTGTCGGTTACCTGCTTTTCAGCGGAGAATCGCTCCACCATTTCAGGTGTCGGGTTGGGTCCTAGCAGGTTGTCCCTGGTTCCAGGTGAGGTTTTCTCCCCCATCGTGATGACCGGATAGACCAGCATCACAAAATCCGGCCGGCAACTGAGTCGTTCCAATGGATCGGTCGCCTCGGGATTGCCGGCGTCAAAGCGGGTGCCGGCCATGGCCGCCAGATGGCCACCAGCGGAGAATCCCATGATGCCGATGCGGTTGGGATTGATGTTCCACTTGTTGGAGTTGGCACGCAGCGTGCGGATGGCGCGTTGCGCGTCTAGCAATGGAATAATGGGTCTTCCTTTCGGCAATCGGTATTCCAGCACGATGCCGGCGATGCCATGCTGGTTAAGCCACTTGGCGATGTTGTGGCCTTCCGCATCGATGACCAAGCCGCCATATCCGCCGCCTGCGCAAAGCACGATGGCCGCCCCATTGGCCTTGGCGGGATCCGCCAGATAAACGGTGATGGGAACATCAGCCGCCTCAAAGGTGCCGTCACCGATGGGTGCCTGGCCTGCCCAGAGCGAGAGCTTGGCCGGCTTCTGCGGCAGCGCCTGCAGCGTGGCGGCGGGCCATGGCGCCCCCGTAGCGGTGCCATTCACGCCCAGCAACATCAGGCGTGCCTTGAATGGCACGAGGCGACTGACAAAATTTGGGAAATTGCGGTTGGAGCGGGAGGACCAAGCGGTTTCCGCGATGGCGCAGAGGCGCGGGAATGATTGTTGCTCGACGCGCTGGATCGACGACGTGTTTTCGCCCCACATGTTGCCTTGGAGGCCGAGCACATGGGTCTCCTGCCCGGGTGGCATATCGGTTGGCACCGGTTCGAAGGCGTAGGTCTGCTCAAGGTTGGTGGCGTTGTCCAGATAGAGATCTGGATGCAAGGCGACGATCACGTCGTGATTCTGTCCGGCGGCACCGAGGATCGCCCGAGCGCCCCGCCATGCCATGGCCAGCGCGCGACTGTCGGCCTGCAATCCGCCTTCCATGATTTCATCCCAGCCGATCATGCGCCGCCCCTTTGATGTTAGATAATGGTCGATGCGTCGGATGAACTCACCCTGCAAGCGGGCGATATCCGCTTGAAACGGCACGCCGGCTGCGGCATTTGGCGGCAGTCGGAAGGGTGTCACGTCAGCGGGCAACGCGGTTTGGGCCAACTTGTCCATCAGCGGCTTGCACTGCGGGCAAGCCCGCCAGCGCGCCGGGCTTACCTCATCGGCACCGATATGAATATAGGGCGATGGGAAAAGCGCCAGCACCTCGTCGAGCACAGCGCTGGCGAATTCGAACGTGTGCTCTTGCGCCACGCAAAGCGCGGAGGAGGGCGTGCCGCCGCACGCCAGTTCGGGATACGCCGTGGTGGCTGCGCCGCTGTGGCCGGGCATCTCAATTTCCGGGACCAAGGTGACAAACCGGCTTGCCGCGTAGGCCACGAGTTCCCTGATGTCATCCTGTCGGTAAAACCAGGTGTCGCCTTTCTTGCCGCTGCAATCCGCCAGTCGCGCGCCGATTTCCGTTAGCTTGGGATACTTTTTGATTTCAATCCGCCAGCCCTGGTCATCGGTCAGGTGGAGCTGCATGACGTTGAGTTTCTGCATGGCCAGCAGGTCGATCATGTGCTTGAGATCTTGCTTGGTCCGGAAGTGTCGCGCGGGGTCGAGCAGATAGCCGCGCCACTGGAAGCGCGGCTGATCCTCGATGGTGACGCAGGGCACCGTCCAAGTGATGTTAGCGACTGGCTGCCGGCTCTCGATTTGGATTGGGAGCAACTGCCGCAATGTCTGCACGCCATAGAACACGCCGGCCGGCATGGCGGCCGTTAGCGTCAGCGCCTCCGGCGTGCAGTTGAGAGCGTAACCCTCCTGCCCGAGGTCGCTGCGGTTTTTGTCCAGCGCCAACACGATGCCGCGCGAGGCAGTGGACGGGAGTGGTCCAACGGCCAGTTGCATGCCCGTGGCCGGAGCCAGCATATCTGATAGGTAGCGAGCCACATCCGTTAATTCAGGTGATTTCACGAAGATCTGTGTTTGAGGCGTCAGGGTGAACGTGCCTGTGGCCGGGCGGATCACGCGCGGCAACGGGATGACTTGGATGGGGTCTGTAACCACCTGCACCAGCGGTTCCGCCAGGGTTTGCGGCAAGCCGCCCATGGCGGAAATCAGGATGCCGGTGAGCAGCCAGCGGGTGCCATGCCGTGGGCCTGATCGTGCGGTGATTGCATCCCTAACGGATGAATTCAATGAATGTGGTGCAGGGGGTGGCAATTTCATGAGGACTCGGTACTTACTCGGCATCCAGAGTGCTTCTTTCCCACGGTTCATTCACTCGTCCAGATAGGGCAGGAGTGGGTGCAGGTGGGGGGTCAGAAATTCCGCGTAATTTTGCCACATGGCCAGCGACGTGTCGTATATAGGCTGCGAGGCCTGCGCGTAGGATGGGGAGCGCACCAAATCGTTTCTTGCGTGGTAGGCAAGCACTTCCTCTCGCCATGGCAGTCCGAGAAAATTCAAAATCTCATGGGCCTGGCCTGGCAAATCCTTGACCGTCTTCTCGTACCACACCTCGTGCCACGGCTGTGCGATGCGTTGGCGCAATGTCACCCAATTTTGCAGCAGCGTCGAGATGTGCGCGCTGGTGGTGTTCAGATCGAGAAATGCGGCACTCTCAGCGTTGACCGTGAAATGCTGGGTATAGCAGGACCATAGCAACGCCCGTGGATCGCGCCTGGCCACCAGCAACGGGGCTTCCGGATGAAGACACTTGATGGCTGAGACAATCGCAAGCGAGGATGGGTTTTTATCCAGCACCAAGCGCCCGTCAACCGCTTGCTCCAAGGCGTCTGGCAACAGTGCCCAATGCGTGTCGCGCGCTTTCTCCAAGAGGGCGCTGGTCACGCGGCGAAGGGCATCGGCCATGCCTTCGACCTTTCGCTCGGCATGAAGGGAAGCCACCAGTGGGCCCCACACTTCGTGGCCGAAGGTCGCGGTTTCGGAGGCTCCAACCAATCCGGGGTGCGTCTCGAGCACGCGCTCCAGCAGCGTGGTGCCTGAGCGCGGGCAGCCAACCAGAAAGGCGATGCGGCGCGACGGGTTATGCAGCGGTTGCGCCGCCTCTGCAAAGCGCGCGAAGTCTTCCTGCGTTGGCAGCAGGTCGGCATTTTCGGCAGTGGCTTGCCTCTGGTGCCAAAGGTTCACGAAGCGTGCCTCCGCTTTTTTTTGAAGAGTCTTGGCCTGCGTGAAGGCAGCAAACGCCTCGGCGTAACGTCCTTGCGCTTCGCGCAGATGCCCCATTTCATAGAAGGCCGCCGTTTTCGCTGCGGCAGAGGTGATGGGCGAATGGATGACTTTGCGCAGCGCGGCTTGCGCCTGATCGGGGTCGTCCATCCGGCGCAATATCCGCGCTCGCACCACCATGATGCCAGGGTGCATTGGGAAACGCGCAAGCCCGGCGCGGGTCGTTTCAAGCGCTTCGGGAAGCCTGCGCAAATGCTCCAACGCATCGGCCAGCTTCTCATGGACGAGAGCCACGGCCTCCGGTTGGCGCAAGGCTTCGCGCAATAGCGGTTCGGTCAAATCATAGCGGCCAAGCTCGCTCCACACGAAGCCGAAGACACCGCTCCAATGGAGGCGGCTTGCAGGCGTTAGTTCCGCCAAGAGTTGGGCGATTTGCCCTCGTGCCGTCGTGAACCGCGAGCCATGGGCATTGGCTGTGGCAAGGCAGGCGAAGAGCTGCTTGTCACCCTTGTCCGCAGTTAGTGCATGCTCGATCAATGCCCGCGCATGGACGTAATCCTGCACGTCGAAAGCTGCTTGGACGGTATTTTGAAGGCTTGGGTCAATGGCCATCGGGTGGAGGGATGATCTAATGAATCACTGCGGGGACTGGAAGCGCAATCACGATTTTCCATGCAAATTGAAGTAGTTATCAGCTATTTCTCAGTCGGTTATGATGTCCGATTTGCCCGAAGGATCGACGGTTTTCGGCCATTGCCGCGTTGGCTTGATGCACCTGTCATGTCCCTTACTTAAGGGACATGACGGTTTTCGGAAAGTGCGAGACCCTAGCTGAGGCATCGATAAATCGTTCGTATAACTCCGCATATCAGCCAAACGAAAATTAAAACCATCCATCAAACCTAGATCCGTGAAGCCAACCCATTCCTTCCGTTTTCTTGCCTCATCCATCGTCGCGCTCAGCATCGCCCATACCGCCTCAGGTATCGGTTACGACGCAAATACCACCCTCAATAGCGCAGTCACTTCGACTGATGGCGTGAGTGTGGGCGTCGCCAATTCCAATGTCACCCTGACAGTCGATAATGGCGGGTCACTGGGCATTACCTCCGGCTCCATCAGTGCCGGCGTCAACAACGAGGCTTTGGTCGTCAACGGTACCGGTTCACTGACCATGGTGGCCAATAGCAACAAGAACATCCATTTCGACACTGGAAGCGGCCAAAGCATTACGGTCCAAGGCGGCGGCACAATGGCCCTCGTGCCGGCGAGCGGCGTCACCAACTCGGGAACCCTTTATCTGGGATCGACGTCCCTCGTGGCCCCTAGTACGTTCACGGTGACGGGCAGCGGTTCGACGTTCACCAACGGCAGTGCGAGCTGGGGGGCGAACATCTGGCTTTCCGGCTCCAACGCCCAGATCGTTGTCAGCAACGGCGGCGTGTTCACGTCGCCCAAACTGGGCATTTATATCGCTGGCCGTTTTGGGGGTAACCAGCTTAATTCTCTTACCATCGATGGTGCCGGTTCACAGTTGACGACGAACGCTGCTATCAGTTTAAATCCATCACAAGGAGCCGGTTATGGAGCCTCCTACTCGACGCTGACGATCAGCAACGGTGGCGTGGCCAACAGCGGTAGCGGCAACATCAGCAATCAGGCAGGTGTCTCTAACATGACGGCGACTGTTACCGGCCCCGGATCGTCGTGGAATTTGCACGGAGGCAACCTTCAGGTGGGAAATCATGTTGACCCAACAGCATCAGACAACGCGATGAATGTTTCCAACGGTGGATCGCTGAGCAATGTTGGCTCGGTCCTCATGAACGGCAGCAACAACCAGTTCAATTTGGGCAGCGGCGGCGCAGACGCAATCAGCACAGCCACGGCCGGGACCGTCACGCTAACCTCGAGCAGCGCTCAGTTGAACATCAACAACGGCCGGCTGATTGCCAATGCTGATGGTGCCTTGGTGAGCGGCGCGGGCACGGTCAATCTGCTAGGAGGGGCCAATATCTCCACGGCCTTCAGCGGCAGCAGTATCAGCACGGTGATCACCGGCACGGGCAGTCTGACGAAGGAAGGCACGGGCACGCTCGATCTCACCGCATTAAACACCTACACGGGCGACACCACGGTGACGGCCACCGGGGGGGTGTTGAAGATGGAAAACGCCACTCTGGGGGATAATTCCCATGTGAACCTGTTTACCGGCGGCAAGCTCAATCTCAATACCGGCGGTGCCACTGACACCATCGGCGCCCTGTATTTGGATGGAGTGCTGCAAACGCTTGGCGGCACCTGGGGATCCAGCGCCTCCGGAGCGGATAACCAAAACGACACGTTTTTCAGTGGCACGGGCAAACTTCTTACGAGTGCGCTGGTGCCCGAGCCAACCGTGGCCTTGTTGAGCGGTTTGGGTCTGCTCGGCCTGCTGCGCCGTCGGCGTTCCGCCTAGCCTGAGGGGCTGGTGGGTCTAGCCAATCCCCCTTATGTAAGGGATATGATGGGTGGCTGGAATGACGCCAGCTTGGTGGGCCTCTAGAGTAACTTCTCGAAGAATCATGAAAGCCAAGATTAATCCATTTACGGGTGCCCGGAGCAGTCAAGCGGTCGCACGAACGGTCGTTGTCATCGCCTCACTTGCGGCCTTTCCGACCGTCGCGATGGCGGCGGACATCAATATAACAACCAGTATCACCGGATCCGCCACGGACATCGTTGGCATTGGTGGCTTTGGCAGCGGCGGCATCGAAGGTTCCGGCGGCCCAGGTGGCAGCGGCGGCAACTTCGGCGATAACAATCGACTGCAGTTCGGCCCGGCAGTCTCAGGCCAAATGTTCATCATGAACAGTGGCACGCTGACCGATGGGTTGGTCAACCTCCCCCCGGACAAGGGCATCATCTCATTGAATATCCTGGGCACCGGCAACACGGTGACGTTCACTGGCAGTTCGACCCAAGTGATCATCACCAGCGAGAGGAATTGGGGCACCGCTGGCGGCACCACCAATGGCTCGTTTCACTTGCAGGGAACCAATAACACGATGAACGTGCTGGCTGGTGCCACGTTCGTCAATCCAGGTTGGTCGGGCCTCGATGGCACGGGCAATACGCTCAATATTGACGGGGCAGGTTCAACCGTTACCTTGAGTCTTAGCGGTGGCATATATGGCGGCAACGGCAATGATGGATTCGGCAACTCCAGTGGAAACGCTGCAGCCAAAACCAACAGGGTCAATATCACCAGCGGTGGGGCCTTGTATGTTTATGGAATGGGGCTTTGCAATGTCAAATCGGACGTGGGAGCCGGAAAGTACGGGGTCAATGTGAATGGGGCCGGAGGGCGTTCGGTTTTAGGCGTTGCAGCGATTCAGTATTGTGGGGCAGCAGGCAACGGGATTGCCCACATATTCAACGGCGGGGCGTTGGAGTCGATCAGCCCCTCTCGGGTTAGTCCTAACAACTCCAACCACTTTAATTTAAACAGCATTTATGCGTCCCAAGTCTTCATTGATGGCGGCGTGTTGTCGTACCGGAATGCGTCGGCTGCCAGAATGGATGAAAGCACGGCGGGCAACGCCTCCGGCTTCAGCTATGCCGGCAATAACACCATGCGTTTGAACAACTCCGCCTCCACCGACACCGGGAGCTACAGGCTGGCCAACAATCTGGGCTCGAAGAATTACACCAGCCTGGAAATGATCAACGGCACCACGTCGGTCGCGCGGGCCATTACCGTTGACGGCGATAACAGCGGTTCGATGTTGTTTGAGGGCACTGCAGCCACCATCACCAACGGAGTGACACTCGCCGGATCGGCAGCGACATTGACGGCGACCGGCGCGGATTCCACGCTCACGGGTGTTGTCAGCGGCACCTCCCTGGTCAAGTCTGGTGCCGGCAAGCTGACCTTGCTTACGGCACCCACCTATACCGGCGACACCACCATCAGCGAGGGCACGCTGGCGCTGACGAACGCGAACGCCAGCAACGAGACCTCCAGCGTTTCCATCGCCGTCGGTGCCAAGCTCGAACTCGGCATCTTTGTCAACGACACCGTGGACAAGTTATACCTCGCCGGAGTCCAGGTGGCGTCCGGCACCTGGGGTTCCAGCACTTCCGGCGCGGCACACCAGGATGACGCGCATTTTGCGGGTGACGGTGTGCTCAACGTCACCTCCGGCACCGGTTCCTCCTCTCCCTATAAGATGTGGGCCGGCAGCGCGAGTTTCACTGCGGACGCCAATGGCGACGGTATCGCCAACGGCCTCGCCTGGATGCTAACAGCCGGGGACGTATCCACCAACGCGTGCTCGTTGCTGCCCACCCCGGCAAGGGACGCCAGCTACCTGACGCTGCATTTCCTGCTGGTGAGTGACGTGGGGTCGGCGAAGCTCTTCCTCGAATACAGCAACGATCTGGGCACCGTCGATTCATGGCATGCCGTCGATCTCATCGACGGTCCGTTCGGCGACATTGTGGTCGATGTCAATGCAGGCCATGCGACTGACGATGTAACGGTGAAGATTCCGACCAGCCATGCCTCGGCTGCCGGCCGCCTCTACGCCCGTCTGCGTGCTGCGGAGAACTGAGCAGGGCGAAGACACCACTCAAGAGACGGATTCCCTTACGGCTCAGTGCATCGAAAGAAGCACAAAAAGCATGAGCAACCACCGTGAAACCTAACATTCATCAAACCAACCTCAATTAATACCACCGAATTCTCCCTGTTGCTCGCCGATGCCAGCGCCGCAGCAGTGGCGCTGGCGATTCCCGCGCAAGCGGGCACCGTAGGAAATGTGGCCATCACGGCGACTCATGCACGGTTCTTAGTATTCCCTTCAGCGCCATGATCCGGAGATATAACTTGAAGAATAAGCAACGGGGGTTTGCTCTGGTCATGACCCTCAGTCTGATGGTGCTGTTGACAGTGCTCGTGGTCGGCCTGCTGTCGCTTTCCGCCTCCTGCCTGCGTGAGTCGTCCAACCAACGCGCGATGGCCACCGCCCGCGCCGACGCGAGGCTGGCCTTGATGTTAGCGCTGGGCGCGTTGCAAAAATCGATGGGACCTGACAAGCGGGTTTCCGCCAGTTCTGAGATTCTGGGCTCGCAAATCCTGGATTCGGAGGCTTCGTCGGGCTACGCCTCCAAGCGCAATCTCACCGGCGTCTGGGAGTCGTGGAATTACAACCCCAAGGCGGCCGGACTCGACTACACCGGCGAAAAAACCCGGCGCTTCAAGACATGGCTGGTCTCGGACAACGACCCGACCGTTACCTCCGATCCAGGCTACCCCAGCCGACCGCAAGCCCAGGACGCCATCGAGTTGGTGGGAGCCGGCTCCCTCGGCGGGAACGCCGATGAGTCCCAGAAAGTTAAAGCCGGCCGGGTCGCGCTTTTTCGCAACGGCCAGCAGGACGGCGGTCTGGCCTGGCAGGTGACCGATGAAGCGGCAAAAGCGCGGATCAATTCCTATCGCGACCCCGGCCTAAAGGAAACTCTGGCGAAAAAGTGCGCCCTGCTCACCGGCCATCGCCCGGATCCCGCCGCCCTGATTTTCAGCGATCCGACGAAGCCACGCGCACTCCCCACCGATGACTCCCCGGCGAACTACACCAAGGCCGTTGCAGCCTCAGGGAAACTGCTCGACCTCAATCAACTTGGGTTGGTGACGGAGGGACCTCAGATCGGCAGGTTGCGCAACGCACTGACGCCCTACTCGATGGGCGTGATGACCAACGTGCGCGAGGGTGGCCTCAAGGAAGATCTCACCGCCATCTTTGAGAGTGCCGACCTGCCCGCCAAATACGCCGGCCAAAAACTCTACGCTTCCACCCATAAGATCACCGGAATTTCCGACCCCAATTGGTCGGCGCTAGCCGGCTATTACAATAGTTACAAGAAAATCACCGCCCCTGACATTTCGCCGGTCTATGCCTGCCAGCCGGACAGTGCACTCAACCTAACAGCCACACAGCTTGCGCCGGAGGGTTTTTCCCCTGGTCCGGTCATCGCCAAGGTGGAAATTTTATACAGCTTCCTCACCCGGGATGCCCATTGGGGCGGCATTCTCAGCCAAGGCATGTCGCGCATGGGGCACTTGATTTACATCCCCCTGGTCACCCTCCATAACCCCTACAATATCAACATTTCGTTCGACCGCATGCAGGTGGTGATTCGCAATCCCCCGGTGGGTTTCAATTTCAGCGTCAACGGCCAGCAACAGAACGTCGGACTGGTCTCAATGAGTGAATTGTATATCAACAACACGAGCCTCGGAAGGGGGTCCGACGCTCGTGGCGAAAAATCGTTCGCTCTGGATATCGGCAACTGGACCGCCTCGACCAGCAGTGCGACCTCCGGACCGATCGTGCTCAAGCCCGGCCAAACGATGGTCAGCGGCCCTTACTTGAACCCAGACGCCAGCTTCGATAACCAAATGGACGGCACTTGGAACGACTGGACCAACACTCAAACGGGTGTGGATCGCGCCACCGGCCAAGTCACGACGATGCTCAAAGGCAAGCCGGGATTCGCCGGCAAGGCGGTTGGCTTCGACATTGACTGGCTCACGCCCCTGGACCAGGTGCTCAACACCAACGATCAAAGTGCCGGGGTACTGGGCCTGCACCCCCAGGATCTGGTGCGAATCGAGTTCGGGATCAAGCAGCCGACCTATGGCATGAAGGACCGGTTTCAGGTGACTGCGAGCTTGGTGAGCGACGGGAAGACCACCAGTTATGGCGGCATGGATTTCGTGTATGGAGACGCTGCCACGCTCGCCAAAATCTTCAATAAGACGTTTTTCTTCCCGCAAGAAGGCGGCTTCGCTGCCGATATGGCCTATAACTCCAACCGAGTCCCGCTCAAGGCACTGGGCAATGCCAAGGCATTTGCCCTCTTCTCCGCCTACGCCCGCACCACGAACGGCGGTGTGTACGAAACTAACAAGCGAACCACCCTCCCAGGGGCGCTCAACGCCCTTCGAGACGGACGCCTTGCCGGCAAACCCTATGCCGATCACAACCCTGCCAGCACCGTGATCCAGATGGATATGCAGAAGGAGGTGCCGGGCATGCAGCCCTTTGAACTCAATCTCGTCCCTCTGCCAGGGAATGTGGATGACATTCTTGAAATCGATGCGGACAATCGCGTCAATGTACTCACGGGTAATACCACCACGCGCGGCATCAAGTCGGGCAGCTACCTGGAATTGCCTCTCGGGCCGATGCAGACGATCGCGGATTTCCGCCGTTCCAACGCACTGACCACGCCGTTTCTGCCCAGTTTCACCCAGCCCGTTGCCAATTCCCGGGTGTCCCCGCTCATGAGTACGGATTCGGTGTACCAGGTTGGCTTGACCCACTACGAACTCCTCGACCATAGCGTGTTAGCTAACCACGCGCTTTACGACCGGTTCTTCTTTTCCACCATCGCCCCGCTTTACGACAAGGCAGTTGGCAACGTGTTGAACGATTTTCTAGACAACAAGGCACCGCTGAGGGCACAGTCCATCCAAGCGTACTTGCCAGGGGGCCGGACCACTGCCCAAGCGAGCGCCGAGTTGGTGGCGGACGGCAAGCCCACGGCCAACGCGTTTCAACTGGCGGCCGAGTACATGATGGTCAAGGGCCCCTTCAACGTCAACTCCACCTCCGTGCAGGCATGGAAGGCCGTGCTCTCCACCCTCAACAAGTCTGAAATCCCCATCCTCTGGCCCAAGAATCCGATCATCACCTCCGACAACCCCTCCGACACCCCCATCCTCTCGATGTCACTGGTCAATGGTGGCAGCGCCACTGCCCAGGTTGTCGATACCAAACGCATCGACAACATCAGGGCTAACCAGTGGAATGGCTACCGGGAATTGTATGAAACTCAAGTGGAAGATCTCGCAAGGGAAATCGTCGCTCAGGTCAAAGCCCGCGGCCCCTTCCTGTCGCTCTCGGAATTCGTCAACCGGCGAATCGGCGCGAATTCCGAATTGACTCGCCGCGGCGCGTTGCAGACGGCCATCGACCGGGCCAAGGTCAACGATGCGGTGTTTGCCTCGCAGATTCCGGTGACTGCCGCCGATCTGGGTAACCCAGCCATCTACCGCTACAAAACTGTTGAAAACGCCCTCGGCAACCCCGCCGAGGGCGCTCCTGGCTGGATCAGCCAAGGCGACATCATGCATCTGATCGAGCCCCTAGCCACCGTCCGCGGAGATACCTTTGTGATCCGCACCTGTGGCGAAGCCACCGATGCCAATGGCAAGGTGACGGCCCGCGCCTATGCCGAGGCCGTTGTGCAGCGCATCCCGGAATACCTCAATCCCGTGGACCGCCCCTCGGTGAATGTCTATGATGCCCCCAACTCCAATCCGATCAACCGGATGTTTGGCCGCCGCCTCAGAATCGTCTCCTTCCGCTGGCTGTCGAAGGATGAAGTGTAGGACGACTGTTCAAACGAACCTGTTTGTCCCCTATTTTTGGGACATGACAGCTTGCGGAAACTACCACAATCATTGGTGGGTGAGGTGTAATGCCTCGAAGAAACACAGAAATTAGAAACCCCATGAATCCAAGTTTAATCCAACAATCAAACCTAACCAAAAATGAATCCAACATTCACTAAACCAACCCATTCCCACCGGCGTCTCGCAGGTGCCATTGCCGCCGGAATGCTGGCAGCCCTGCCGGGTGCCGCTCCGGCAGCCGATCTTTCCTACCCAACCTACTCGGGGGATGCCAGTGGCCTCGGTTGGGACAGCAGCAGCACGACCCGGCTGCTCTTGGGCAATGGCACCAGTGGCAATGTGCTCATCAGCAGCGGTTCGCTCGTCGGACCTTCCACCCCTGGCGGTAGCCCCAGTAGCCCCATCGGTGCCATGCTTTTGGGCGGCACCAACAGCACGGTCACTTTTGATGGCCCCGCCACCGTGGTGACCGGCAATTGTGGCGTCAACTGGGATCATGCCGGCACTGCCAACTATTCTTTCAACATCGCGGGTGGTGCCAACACACATAACACGGTGACGGTCAGCGGCGGTGCCAAAATCAGCTTCAAAGGATGGTGCAACATGTCAGCGACCTCCGGCACGGGCAATGTGCTCCACATCACGGGTGCCGGCTCGTCGGCGGGATTCAGCGTGGATAACAATGACGGTTTTGGCATCAAAGCCAACACCACCACCACCAGCAAAATCAACATCGACGCCGGCGGGCTCTTCTATGCCTACGGCACAGGTGTTGCCAATATCCAGTCAACAAGCGCAACGGAGTATGTGTTCAATGTTGACGGCACAAATGGCGGCGCAACCCTGAGTACCACCGGGATTGATGGCACGGGAAACACCACCAATGGTTGGGGGCATATCTTCAACAACGGGACCCTGCAGTTTTACGATCCATTTAATGGCGGATCAAGCTTTGTCAATGCAGGTAACTGGAGCAGCGGCGCACGCTGGAGTCTCGTCAAGATGGAGGGGGCCGTGCTCGCCTATAAAAACATAGGGGCCAACGTGAACATGGAAGAAAGCAAGACCACCGCCAACCGACCGGATGGCAATTGGGCAGTGGGCAATTTCACCTGGGCGGGCAACAATGCCCTGCGCCTGGACAATTCCGGCACTCTTGCGAGCGACACGAGCAGCTATACTCTGGCTAGCAATTTGGGTTCTAACAATTACACCCGGCTGGAAATGATCAACGGCACCACCTCGGTCGTTCGGGCCATCACCGTTGACGGCGACAACAGCGGCTCGATGCTCTTTGACGGCACTGCGGCCACCATCGCCAATGGAGTAACACTCACCGGTTCGGCAGCGACATTGACGGCGACCGGCACCGATTCCACGCTCACGGGTGTTGTCAGCGGCACCGCCCTGGTCAAGTCCGGCGCCGGCAAGCTGACGTTGCTCACGGCGCCCACCTATACTGGCGACACCACCATCAGTGAGGGCACGCTGGCGCTTGCGAACGCGAACGCCAGCAACGAGACCTCCACCGTTTCCATCGCCGACGGTGCCAAGCTCGAACTCGGCACCTCTGTCAACGACACCGTCGGCAAGTTGTACATCAACGGCGCACAAGTGACGTCCGGCACCTGGGGTTCCAGAACTTCCGGCGCGGCACACAAAGATGACGCGCATTTTTCAGGTGCCGGCGTGCTTAACGTCACCTCCGGCACCGGTTCCTCGTCTCCCTATCAAATGTGGGCCGGCAGCGCGAGTTTCACCGCCGACGCCAACGCCGACGGTGTCGCCAACGGCCTCGCCTGGATGCTCACAGCCGGGGACGTGTCCACCAACGCATGCTCGTTGCTGCCCACCTCGGTAAAGGACGCCAGCGACCTGACGCTGCATTTCCTGCGCGTGAGTGACCTGGGGCCGGCCAAGCTCTTCCTCGAATACAGCAACGATCTGGGCACCCTCGATTCGTGGCACACCGTCGATCTGGTCGCCGGCCCGTTCGGCGACATTGTGGTCACGGACGTCCCGGGTCACGCGACTGACGATGTAACGGTGAAGATTCCCACCAGCCATGCCTCGCCTGCCGGTCGTCTTTTCAGCCGCCTGCGGGCCACGGAGAACTGAGTAGGTCGGAGACTGTGATCAATGATCTGGCAAAGTCGAGACCGTGCTGCTCCGCCCGACACCACTGGTGCAATGGGCGGCCCCCTTGGCGCACAGTCTCCATCGGTGGAAACTGCCATTATTGTGCCCGGTTTCCGGGTTTGGCCGTACACCTGCCCTGAAACTTTGCCTTCTTAGATGCACCCGACTATCCCCATGAATTGCCTCTCTAACTATCCTCAGAACTCACTGTTCGACCTCAAAAGCACCACGGGGTCGAGCAAGCTCAAATGTTACCATGCGAGGACTGACCCCATCGGCCGATGGGGTCACCGATGGGGTCAGTCGCATGGTAACATTTCTTTGAAGCATTGCGCTTCTGCCCACAGCCGACAGTTAGGGAATCC
>CAIKHZ010000179.1 GCA_903827375.1 Akkermansiaceae bacterium | reverse complement strand
GGTTTTGCGAACAGGGTCTCGTTGTCCTGGTGGTGACACCTAGCAGTTAGATGGAGGATGTTCTTTCGCCGGATTTCGGGTTGAATGTGGCTTGCGTTGAGTCCGTTTATGCCGCTTCAATGTCTGGCCGACCGATTACGGTCAATAACACCACCATTAAAAATTGGTAAAATTAAGCACTCGACGGTCACAGACCGCCGCTACAAGGCCGGTTCAAGGGCGAATTGGAGCGGCGCTCTGTGACGCCGCGAGCGCGAAAGAGCCCTGCAGCGACGGTCACAGACCGCCGCTGCAGGGCTGGCACACTAGCGAAAAAAGCGGGGCTTGGGCCAGTCCCGCTCCACCCCGCGCTTACTGCTTGGCCTTGTCGAAGGCGGCGTCGAAGGCGATGTTGCTCGACGGGAAGTCCACGCTACGAACAAATGCCGAAGCTTCCGTGGCACCATGCACACGGTCCATGCGGATGTCTTCCCACTCAACCGAGAGCGGGCCGCGATAGCCGGTGTCGTTGAGCGCAACAATGATATCTTCGAACTCGATATCACCGTGACCCAAGGACCGGAAGTCCCAGAAACGACGGGCATCGCCGAAGTTCGTGTGACCACCGAAGACTCCGACGGTGCCATCACCATGGCTCCACCACACGTCCTTCATGTGAACGTGGAAGATGCGATCGGAAAACTCGCGGATGAATTTCACGTAGTCCACACCTTGATAGCCAAGATGCGAGGGATCGTAATTGAAACCGAAGCGCTTGTGGTTGCCAACGGCAGCGAGCGCACGTTTGGCTGAGGCAATGTCGAAGGCGATTTCCGTGGGATGCACTTCCAAGCCGAAGTTCACGTCGGCCTTGTCGAATGCATCAAGAATCGGCAGCCAGCGCTTGCCAAAATCCGCAAACCCCTTGTCGTAGTACTCCTGTGAGGTCGGCGGAAATGCATAGATCGAATGCCAGATGGACGAACCGGTGAAGCCGTTGACAACAGCCGGAAAGTCATCCTTTTCGCCGCGGCCTGGCTTGGCGTTAAAGAACGCGCGGGCCGCCTTGCCTGTGGCGATCATCTGTTCAGCAGCGCGTTTGCGCACGCCTTCCGGGCTGCCATCGCCCCAGATCTCGGGCGAGAGGATCGCCTGATGGCGCTCGTCTATCAAATCGCAAACCGCTTGCCCAACCAAGTGATTGGAAATAGCGAAACAGGTGAGCCCATGATCGGCCAGCAACTCCCATTTCTCCTTGACGTAGGAATTTTTGGAAATGGCGGCGTCCACATCAAAGTGGTCGCCCCAACAAGCGAGTTCTAGACCGTCGTATCCCATCTCACAAGCGAGCGGGGCGAGCTTTTCGAGTGGCAGGTCGGCCCACTGGCCGGTGAAGAGTGTGACTGGACGTGGCATAACGAATGGGGGTTGGGGTTAGGTTCGGCGAGCTTGTATGAAAACCGCGTGCCGAACTAAAGAAAAAAACTCAGTCTCAGGCAAGAATGTTACGCCGCACTTGCGCCTCCCACAAACTGCGAATGCGCGGCCCAAGGCGAGACGGACCCAAACGCCTCTCGCCAACCCGCGCCACCACCACCGGCCCGCGCGTGGCCGAGGTAACAAACACCTCGTCAGCCCCATCCAACTCCGCCCGTCCCAGCACCCCCTCCCCGCAGGCAATCCCGCCGCCTGCAGCCAGTTCCAACACCACCCCGCGAGTGATTCCCGCCAGGCAGCCGGATGCCAGGTGCGGAGTCATCACCACCCCATCCCTAACGACAAAGACATTGCCAGTGGCGGCCTCACACAACTCGTCTGCGGTATTAAAGAACAAAGTTTCATCGAAACCATCTCGCCGGGCCTGATCCAGAGCCACCAGGTTCTCGGCATACGAGGCGCATTTCAAGCCGGCCAGCGCCCCGCGTTCATTGCGGGGCCACGGGGCAGTATTGACCGCCAAAGCAGCAGGGGGTTCAGCCAATGGCGAGGCCGTCATCCACACCACGCGGTCGGTACCGCTGGCCAGATTTGCGAGCGGACCGGTGCCCGCGCTCACCGTTAGACGCAGCCGGGCCTGCCCGCTCGTCAGCCCGGCCATCTCCAACAGCCGCACCATCGACTCCGGCAAGTCCGCAAACTGATGCTGCGGGGCCAGCCATCCAAGCCTTGCACAGCCCGCTGCCAACCGAGCGAGGTGACGCTCAAGAAACACCACCTTGCCGCCCATTCCTAACAAAGTTTCAAATAAGCCCAAGCCATGAATCGCGCCACGGTCCAGTGGTGCGGCGCGAAAATCCCGGGCCGCAAGCCATTCACCGTTGCACCACAATGGGCTCATCAGCGGCAATTCTATCGGGCTTACCTCACTTGTAAATCCCGGAGTGGCCCCTTCTTCCCTCAAGGCCGCTAGCTGCCCCAACTCACTGGTCCCATAGGCAAGCGGCCAAAACGCCGCCCGCCTTGAAATGACCGCTCACCCGCCAATTCCACTGAACTTGACACATCCAGCGCCCAAGCCTAGCCTCGTGACATGAATGACTCAGAGCTTTTCGAATGGTTGCCAGAGCACCGTGGCAAGGAATTCGTGGGCATGCTCGCCTACGTGGATGGCCAGAAGGAGGCCCGCGACGCCGCCTTGGCCGAGGGCTGGTACCTCGTGCATGTGGGTGACGAGATTTTTCATGTGGAAACTCCCAGAGACTTCCAACCCAGAATCTACCGAGCCGCCTGAGCCCTCCCCTCATCCTCCACTGCCCAGCCCATTATTCCATGCGCCTCACAATTTTCCTCTCCGGCCTACTGGTTCTCGCACTCGGTGGGGAAGCCTTGCGTCTCATGGAAAAACCCGCAGCCTACGGCTTTCTAACCGAGTCGCTGACCCTCGGCGGTGCCTTGATCATCTGCAGCTTGTTCTCGCTTCGCAACCGCTGGCATGGCATCATCGGCGCAGGCGTCATCGCCCTGCTGGGTGCCTCACGCGGCATCGAGAATATCGCCGCACTCCCGGCGGTTCTGATGGGAAGCCATGCGCAGGTAACATCATCACTGCTTGGACCAGCCATCGCCCTGATCTGCATCGGTTTGCTCGTTGCAGTCGTTCGCTGTCTGTTTGCCGAAAAGACGCGCCGGTTGGTGGTCGGCGATAGGCAGGACTAACACCGAATTCAAAGAATGATGCATGTGTTATGCATATGATGCCATTCCACATTTGAGTGATTCTCAGATTGGGTCCGGCTCAAAATTATTGGCCGCAAGCAACTTGGCCATGGTAGCGAGAATCCAGCGGCCATTGCCGAGTGTGATGAACTCATCGCGATTTTCGTGAGCAGCACAAAAACGGCTGGAGCGAAAGCCCATTGACACATGAAAAATCAGCAATCATCTGTCGTCATTCATCAATCAAATTGTGGAGCTCATGTTTTTAGATGTCTATCTTTCGAGGCTAAATTGGTTAAGTTAGGACTTATGGGGCTTCCCTCTTCCATTTAGCATCCCGGTGCTGCGGGTTTCTCGTCCTTGGGTGCCGATGGAACCGTGCTGGACGGCACCGCTGTCGGCGGAGCGACTGCCGGCGGCACAACCGGCGGCGTAGGCTTGGGCAAGGTGTCGGACCATTCAAACAACGCATAGCCATCGCCGATTCCGCCGATTTCGTTGAGCAGTTCGTTGCAGCGTTGGTGCCACTTGGCATAGTCCGGCGGGCCCCGTTCGGAATCACGACTTCCTGGAAAAATCACATAACCGACCTTCAAATCGGACACTGGCCTGTTATTGGAAAGGGCGCGCGGATTGATTTGTTGTGCAATGCGCAACGATGCCTCACCCACTTTGTAGCTCGGTCCTCCATCACCCACGATGGACGGATAGAGTTTGTCGCCGTAAACGACCACAGCAAAGTCGCCGGCCTTCGGCGCAAATGGGTCATTGTGCGCCGCAAGCAGTGCCACCGGAAGCACAATGAACGGATCATGCTCGGCAATGAGAAAACTGCGACACTTCAAATCCGCAACGCCCCGTTTGAGATAGGCGAGACGCTCGCGCAACCATTTCTTGCGCTCCGCCGGAGTGCCTCGCTCCGCCAATTCCTTTTCCGCATCCTTGATCCGGCGCTCCCAACCGGCAATGATCGGATTGGGCACCGTGCCCTTCTTCGACCATGCATAACTCGTGAATGGCTGATAGTACGTCGAGTTTACAATCGCCTCGGGCATCGTCGGCAAGCGGTCGCCGTCAGAACCGTCCGATACCACATCCATATCAGCCTGCAGGTAAAACACCCGCCTGCCATTCTCTGCACGCAGATTGAGCATCGTCTCACAGTCGAAAAAATTGTGCTTCGATATGAGTTCGCTCAGCAGCGTCGCATCCTTGCGGACACGCGCCATTTTGTTATCGTACAACTTGCCATACCAAGCGGAAACTTCCGCCTTGGCCAGCAAGCCGGGCAATCCCGGCAATAGTTTTGATAGGTGATCGTTCGATGTTTCGAGCTCGGCAAGTGTTTTGGCTGGGGCAGGCAGGCGCAAACTGAGTTGATAAAACGCGACATAGCTGGCGGCATCGACGCGTTCTCTGGAGGCGATGCCGCCTTTGTCGAACTTAATCTCGGTCTTGAACGGGATGCCATGGCGAAGCAGCCGAACGTCGCTCACCGCTCCAGGCGCACTGGGCATCACCGGCGTTGTTTCATCCTCCGGGTCTTCCCTTTCCTTTTCCGGCTCCTTTTTGGCCGCCGCTTCGGCAGCCTTGCTGATGGCGGCGAGCTCCATCTCGAGTTTTTCCTCCATTTCGGCACGCAGGCTCGACTCGATCTGGCGCCGCAGGTCGGCTTCATCTGCGGCGATAGGCACTGTTTTGGGCGCGCGGAGATCCCGCAGGCCGCGCTTAATCTTGCCCGGGATGGTCGTGAATAAAATCCCGATCAAGGCACCAGCAACCAGCAAGACCCCCAGGCGGAACCACGGAAAGCCACGCCTCTGGCGATTGGAAAATCCCCGGTTTCCACCCAGCAGCAATTCGCGCAAGTCGCCCATGGGCTGGACCTTAGCAGGAACTTCCCGCTCATCAACCCCCATCATCCGCCCCCCATCAACCTTCGCCCCAGTTCGCCAAAATCCCCTCCAATTCCTCGTGGTCCACCTCGTCAAACGCTCCCCCCATCATCCGCTCCCCATCAACCTTCGCCCCAGTTCGCCAAAATCCCCTCCAATTCCTCGCGGTCCACCTCGTCAAACGCTCCCGCCACCAACCCATCCACATCCAACACGGCCACAACCCGCCCACCAGCGTCGAACGCCGGCACCACCACCTCGCTGGCGGAACGCGAATCGCAGGCGATGTGGCCGGGAAACGCATGCACATCTGCCACCACCTGGGATTGACCGGTGGCCCACGCCGTGCCGCAGACACCTCGGCCCCAGCCGATGCGGCCACAGCCCGGCGTCCCCTGATAGGGCCCAATCACCAACGAGCCGCCACTTACCCGGTAAAATCCAGTCCAAAAATAGTGCGGCAGCAGCCCGTGGAGCACCGCCACGATGCCCGCCATGCGTGCAACACGATCCGGTTCGGTGCCCACCAAGGTGGCGACCCGCTGCCTAGCCTGTGCATAAAGCCTGCGCTTTTCTTCCGCAGTTGGGACCCTCGTTTGGTTGTTCACAGGCGGGAAGTACACCCACTGGAGCTGGGTGCCAAGCCCCCTGCGCAAAGAAATTTGCGTTTCTTGCAAACTCAGTCATGACAAACCCGCCCGCATCCCTACACTCACCCCTGTGAGCTATCAGGTCTTCGCCCGGAAATACCGCCCGAAAACCTTCGACGATGTCCTCGGCCAGGACCACGTCGTAAGGACCCTTCGCAACGCGATCGCCCAAAAGCGACTCGCCCACGCCTACTTGTTCGTCGGCCCAAGGGGCACCGGCAAAACCTCCACCGCCCGCATCCTCGCCAAGGCCCTCAATTGCCCCGGCGGCCCTAAAATCGACTTCAATCCCGACGACCCGATCTGCATCGAAATCGCCGAGGGCCGCTCACTGGACGTGCTGGAAATTGACGGTGCATCCAACAACGGGGTCGAACAGGTGCGAGACCTGCGCGAGTCCGTCCGCTTCGCCCCAGCCTGCGGCCAATTCAAAATTTACTACATTGACGAGGTTCACATGCTCAGCAACGCGGCCTTCAACGCCTTGCTCAAAACCCTCGAGGAACCCCCTCCTCACGTGAAATTTATCTTCGCCACCACCGAGGCTAACAAGATATTGCCGACCATCCTGTCGCGCTGCCAGCGCTTCGATCTGCGCCCAATCTCCACAGAAACCATCTCGCAGCACCTCCTCCACATCGCCTCGCTCGAAGGCATCACCCTCGAGGCAGCCGCTGCCTGGGCCATCGCCAAGGGTGCTGATGGCGGCATGCGTGACGCCCAATCGATGCTCGACCAACTCGTCGCCTTTTGCGGCAACACGATCGAAGAGGCCAACGTCTTGGACGTCTTCGGCTTCACCTCCCGCGAAAAAGTCGCCGCCCTTACCTCCGCGCTGCTCGCCCGCGACACACCCAACGCCTTGTCGTTGGTGCAAAAGGAAGCAGAAACCGGCCGCGACCTCTCCCAACTGCTCGGCGAGCTCATCGGCTGCCTGCGCGCCCTGCTAGTCGCCAAGCTCGACCCCTCCGCCGATGGCGAAGGCATCCCAGCCCCCCTCTGGCACGCATTGACGGCTGCCGCCAGCAAGTACCAGCCCGACCGCATCCTGGCGGTCATTGACGTGTTTGCCGATACCGAAGGCCGGATGAAATGGGCGACCAACAAGCGCCTGCACTTCGAACTGGGCGTCATCAAGGCGATTCAAACCGTCGGCGAAATGCGCCTCACCGACGTGATCTCCGTCCTCACCCGTGGTGCCGACTTGCTACCCGCCAGTCCCCAAGGTGATATCCCGCCAGCCGACTCCTCAGCCCAAGCCGTTCCCCAGATCGCCGCCCCTCCTCCCCAGCCTTCCCCCACTTATCAACCTCCAGCTCCCTCGCCTTCCCCAGAACCACCGGCTCCTCCGCCACCGCAGCCAGTCGAAACCGACCCCGAATTCAGCAGCCTCGTCGAGGAAACGCCAGCTCCAGCTCCAGCCAAGCCCAAACCCGAGCCTTCCGGGCTGTTCAGCCTCGACTCACTCATAGCCGCAGCTCCCGAAGAAGTTAGCGAGCCGCCACCCGCACCCGCCGCGCCTCCTTGGCAGGCACCCCCGGCTCCTGCACCACCCGCGCCCACCCCTCAGCCACCTGCGCAAGATCCATTTTACGACGACCCTCTCATCCAAGCCGCCCTTCAAAAATTTGAGGGCAAAATCCTCAATTGATCCCGCCCTATGAATATTGCCAAACTGATGAAACAAGCCCAGCAAATGCAAGCCGGGCTCGCCGCCAAGCAGGAAGAACTCGCCATTCAAGTCGTTGATGCCTCAGTTGGCGGCGGCAAAGTCAAGGTGATTGCCACCTGCGCCGGAGACGTCGTATCCATCAAGATTGATCCCTCGGTCATCGATCCCGCTGACGCCGAGTTTCTTGAAGAACTCGTTCTCAAAGGCGTTCAGGAAGCCCTCGCCAAGGGCAAAAACCAAGCCGCCGCCGAAATGAAAAAACTCACCGGCGGCCTCAATATCCCGGGAATGTGACTCGAGAAATTCTTGCCAGCGTTCTTGAGGAAATTGCCCTGCTGCTTGACCTCAAAAACGAAAACCCGTTCAAGGTGCGTGCCTACCGTCAGGGGGCAGACGCGGTGCGCGGTTTTGACGGGGACATCGTTCAACTCGCGGCCACCAACCAACTCACCGGTATCAAGGGGATCGGCGAGGCGCTGCGCGACAAACTCCACATCCTCGCCAGCTCCGGCTCCCTCCCATTCCATCAACACCTCCGCGCCGAATTTCCCCCAGGGTTGTTCGACCTGCTAGACCTCCAGGGCCTCGGCCCTAAGAAAGTCAAAGCGCTCTTTGAAACTCTCGCTGTCAGCTCAATCGCCGAGCTCAAGCTCGCCTGCGAGGCCGGCAAAGTCGCCGCGCTGCCAGGCTTCGGTGCCAAGACCCAGACGAACATCCTCGCCGCCATCGCCCTGCGCGACAAGTTCGCCGACGCCTTTGTCCTCGGCACCATCAGCCCAATCGTCGATGAAATGTTGGATACTCTGCGCCTCCATCCGGAAATCTCGCGCGCCGCCGTCGCAGGGTCGTTCCGCCGCGCCAAAGAAACCGTGCACGACCTGGACTTCCTCGTCGCCACCCAATCCCCCGCTCTCGTCTGCGAGGATTTCACCACCTTGCCGCAGGTGGCCTCCATCATCGCTTGCGGCGAGACCAAGGCATCGGTTCGCCTTCACAACGGCCTGCAGTGCGACCTCCGCGCTGTTTCTAACAGTCAATTCCCATTCGCTCTGCAATACTTCACCGGCTCCAAGGAACACAACGTCGCTCTGCGCTCCCTGGCCCTCAAACATGGCTGGTCGCTCAACGAGTACGGCTTCACAGCCACCGCCAAGGACGCCCCCGATGTGCCTGCCTCCATCCACGAGGAGCCCGATATCTATCACGCCCTCGGGCTCGATTTCATCGAACCGGAATTGCGCGAAAACCAGGGGGAAATCGAAGCCGCCGCCGCGCACAGTCTGCCTCGACTCATTGAGCTCGCCAACCTTCGAGGCACCTTTCACAACCACACGACCGCCTCCGACGGCCTCAATTCGCTGGATGAAATGGTCGCCGAAGCCATCGAAATGGGCCTCCAGTACCTCGGCATCGCCGATCACTCGAAGTCCACGTTCATCGGCAACGGCTTGGATGAGACCCAGCTGCTAGATCAACTCGCCACTATCGCCAAACTCAATGCCGCCCACCCCGAGTTCCGCATTTTCGCCGGCTCGGAGGTCGATATCCTGCGCGACGGCACCCTCGACTTCGACGACTCAATCCTCTCCCAGCTCGACTATTGCGTCGCCTCAGTGCACAACATCTTCAATCTAACTGAGGAGGAAATGACCCGCCGAATCTGCCTCGCCATGGAAAACGAACACGTCACCATGCTCGGCCACGTCACCGGTCGCCTGCTCCTCAAGCGCGAGGGCTATCCGGTCAATCACGCGAAAATCATCGATTGCGCGGCCGCCACCCGGACCATCATTGAGCTGAATTGCAGCCCGCTGCGCCTCGATATGGACTGGCGTTGGTGGAGGCGAGCCCGCGACCTAGGCGTGCTGTGCTCGATCAACCCAGACGCCCATTCCGTCGCCCGGCTCCACCACATCGGTCTGGGTGTGCGCCTTGCCCGCAAAGGCTGGCTGCGCCGCGAGGATATCCTCAATACCCGCTCCCGCGCCGAGGTGGAAACATTCCTCAAATCCCCCAAAGCCGCTCGCTGAGCCGGGTTGGGGACCTCACCTTGAAAAGAAAGCCGAGGGAAACCCCCTCCATCTGCAGACATCTCCTGCGGCTTGCTCTCACTCGTACGGTTTTCATTGCTTTCCCATCCCGTTGCCTGAACACTCACGTCGCATCCATGCAAGTCGTAGCCATCGCCAATCAAAAAGGCGGCGTCGGGAAAACCACCACCGCCATCAACCTCTCCGCCGCCCTCGCGCTGCGTGGCCAACGCGTCCTGCTGCTCGATTTGGACCCCCAAGCCAATTGCACCAGCGGCCTAGGCATCGAACCACCCGATGGTTGCAGCATGTATCCCGTGCTCATCGGCGACACCACCGTCGCCCACCAAATCCTCGCCAGCGGCCGCCCCAATCTATCCCTCGTCCCCTCGGAAATGGACCTCGCAGGAGTCGAGATCGAACTCGCCCGCAGCGATGACCACCTCACTCGCTTGCGCGGCATCCTTCAAGCCCTTAAACCCAACGGCCTGTTCGATTTCTGCATCCTGGACACTCCGCCGTCGCTAGGCGTGCTCATGACCTCCGCCCTGGCCGCCGCCGATGAAATCCTCATCCCTCTCCAATGCGAGTGGTTCGGCCTCGAAGGCCTGGCTAAAATCGTCCACATCATCGATCAAATCCGCGGCTCAAATGCCAACGTGGACATCCGCCTCGAGGGCATCGTCATGACCATGTACGACGGCCGCACCCTGCTGTCCCGCCAAGTCGTCGAAGAGGTTAGCAAATTTTTCCCCGGCCAGATCTACCGCACGATCATTCCCCGCACGATTCGCATCGGCGAAAGCCCGAGCCATGGCAAAACCATCTTCGAGCACGATCCCTCAGGCATCGGCAGCCAAGCCTACCGGGCACTGGCCGAGGAATTTCTCGCCCGCCACGGCCTCGCAGTGCCGAGCCCTTGAAAACGTCTCAAGTACCCGATCGGGAGACGTGCCAGGCTAATCTCAACTGTGGATTCTAGGTTGAATCTGGAACCACCATTTAGCTCTGCTGCTTGAAACATTGGACCTAAACCCAACGTCTCCAACCTCCCACATGCAACGATTTCGCTACTTCCTGCTCTTGCCTCTCCTGCCATTCTTGTTCAGCGCTAGAATTCCGGCGGCCGAACCCGGCCCATTGCAGCCCGGCCCACGCTTGGATTATTCCAAATTCGCCTTTGAGCCGAAGGCCTGGGCCAAGCGCGAACTCAGCCTGCAACTGACCCCATGGACCGGCAAACAGGTGATCTTCCTGAGCATCGATGACACGCTGGATCCAAGCCTGATGGGCCTCTGGGTATCACGGCTTGACGCCGGTTGGCAATTGTACGCCGATCTAACAGGCCAAAAACCCGAGCCGTTCAAGCAGATCGGGGGCAAGGTCACGATCGCGGCGGTGCCGGGCGCCGATCTAACATGCGGGGCTGGCTGCGGTTTTGTGGGGTCCACAGGGATTGAGCTGGCGATGTTCTACGACGGCAATTATCCCGAGCTCAAGACTCACCCCAAGGCGATGCCACACTATGTATTTTACGAGATGGGGCGCAATTTTTACACATTTGGTGACCGGCATTCGTGCTTCATCACCGGCTTTGCGGTGTTCATGCGCTACGTATGCATGGACGTCCTGCACTACGAGGACACGGATGCAGCGACACGACGGACGATCGAGAGTGTGGAACCGCTAATGGCCGCCAGCGGCATGAGCTTTTTGGACTTGTTCACTACCAGCTTTGGCATCGGTGAAAAGGTCAGCCTCATCAAGGACAAAAACGGCAAGGTGATCGATCCGTCCGACCAACCGGTGCGCTATGCCTCAGCCATGTTGCGCCTGCGCCGCGATTGCGGAGGCGAACCATGGGTGCAACGATTCTTCCACGAACTGGCCACCTGCCCGCAATCCAAAGCCAACACCAAAACCGGCGCTCTCAGCCAAGGCTGGTACTGGCTGTTATGCGCAAGTGTGGCGGCCCACAAGGACCTGAGCCCGGTGTTTGTCGGCGACTGGCACCTGCCGATCACCCAAGACACCCGCACTGCACTAACAAAAATCGAGTGGAGCAAGGCCGACCTCAGCGTGAAGGAAGTGGCGGCCACCGTGATCCCCGCCTGGCAAGACTCGAAATGAGAGCCCCCCCAACATAATCGATCCATCATGAACCACCACCGTCCATTCATACTTCTGTTAGCATGTCTCGCAGCCGCTTCGGCTAGCGCCGAGTCGCCAGCCGCCGACGCGCGTGCCAGCTTCATCCCGTGGCCGAAAAAAGTCGAAGTCGAGCCAGGCCAATTGCGATTGACGTCTGCGCGGATTGTGGCCAGCGCGCCGGCCTTGCTGCCACTGGCCAAGGTGTTGTGCGAGGAAATCGCCGCCACCACCCGCCTGAAGCTGGCGACGGGCACCGGCCTAGGCGAGCCCGGCGACATTGTGCTAACACTCGACACCAGCCTGAAGGACGAGGGCTACCGACTCCGTGTGGGCACTCAGGCAGTCGTTTCCGGCGGCAACTACGGTGCGGTCGCCATGGGCACGGTCAGTCTGCTACAGGCGATCAGCGGCCAGGGAGATGTTGCGGCGGTCTCGCGGGTGCGGCTTGATGATAACCCCGACAAGGGCTACCGAGGGGTGATGATCGACGTGGCGCGCCAATATCACACGATCGACAATCTCAAGCAAATTGTGGAAATGTGCCGGCTCTATAAGATCCGTTATGTGCAGTTGCACCTGACTGATGACCAGGGGTTCATGTTTCCGACCCAGGCGTTTCCCAAGGCATTCGCCCAAAACCAAAATGGTGGCCAGCCGTATTCGCTGGAGGAACTCGCCGACTTGGTCGCCTATGCCGATGCGCGCAATGTGACGCTCATTCCTGAGTTCGACATCCCTGGCCACAGCGCCTCACTCAATCGCTCTGACCCGGATTTTTGGATGATCCGTGGCACGAAGCCCTATGAGCATCACGCCAGCATCAACTTCGCCCGCGACGAGGTCATCCAAGCCTGCATCACCCTCATCGGGGAAATGTGCGAGGTGTTCAAAAGCTCGCCCTACTTTCACATCGGGGGCGACGAGGCCGATTACGTCTTCGCCGACCAAAACGTCCACTTCCAGGAGGCGTTCAAGAAACTCGGGCTGGGTGCCAAGGACCAGCATGAAATGTACCGGCGCTTCCTCGGACTGATGGATGCCGCGGTCAAAAAGAACGGCAAGCGCACGATCGTGTGGGAGGGTTTCGGTCGTGAGCCTAATAGCAAATTTCCGATGCCCAAGGATGTGATCGTGATGGTGTACGAGAACCGTTTCTATCAGCCGAACGACCTGCTGGCGGACGGCTACACGGTGATCAACGCCTCGTGGACGCCGTTGTATGTGTTGCGCAATCTGACGGATTACACGCAGAAGATATTCGAGTGGAATATCTATCGGTTTGGTGCATACACCAAGGATTATGCGGCCACCACATGGCGCCAATTGGACTCCTCCGCGAGTATGAGCGGCACGCAGGTTTGCTCATGGGAACAACCCCAAGCCATGGAACTCGGCAACCTCCGCCGGCCGCTGGCAGCGATGAGCGAGCGCGTCTGGAACGGCGCTGCAGGCAAGACCTGGCCGGATTTTGAAGAACGCCTGGTCGTCACCGACGCCATGCTGGAAAACCTGGCGCGCACCGTGCACTGGACATACCAGGGCCTGTCTAACGCCGAGGAACGGATGTTCGAAAAGTCATTCACCCTGACGATGGCCGCCGCCGAGACCGGCACGATCCGCTATACGCTTGATGGCAAGCCGCCGACGGCCGAATCGCCCGAGTACAAGGCACCCATCACCGTCGAGCAAGCCGGTTTTGTGAGGGCGGCCCTGTTTAACGGTGTCGGCAAGCAGGTCGGGCCGCTCAGTGAAGATCATTTCCGCAAGGTCGGCAAATAATGGCTGGTTAGGGACGGGCTTATCTAGCGGAAAGCCCTTTACTTCTGCTCGCGGCGGCGAAACTCGGAGGGAACCAGTCCAGTACGCTGGCGGAACCTGGCGTTGAACAGCGCCAGGTCCCTAAAGCCGGATAGCTCCGCCACCCTGCCGACCGATAGTCCGGTTTCTGCCAGCAGTTTTCTGGCTCTATCCAAGCGGACCAGTCGGATCTCCTCGGCGGGGGAGTGGCCGAGCCGGTCGGCGAAATGCTGGTCCAAGGTCCGGCGTGCGATGCGCAGATGGCGCACCACGTCGGCTACCTTGATGCCCTCGCAGGCATGTAGGCGGATGAATTCCACCGCGCGACGGACGTCGCCCCCCCCGCGGTATTCGGCGCATGTCGATTCCCGTTCGACCACTCTTTCCGGCCCGATGAGCAACGGATGGTCGGGTACTGGCGCGCCGTCCATCAACCGATGCAACAGTTTCATCGCCTCGAAGCCAACCGTCTCGGCGGCGGTGCGCACGCTCGAGAGTGTTGGGTTTTGACAGCGGGAGATCGGCCAATCCCCAGAGCCGAGCACCGCCACCTCTGTCGGCACGTCAAGGCCGAGTTCCTGGCACATGCAGCAGACGACCCAAGCTTGGCAGTCGTTGAGGGCAAACACCGCGAGCGGTTTGGGTGCTTCGCGCAGCAGTTGGGCCAAGCCTACCTCGGCGCGGATCCGCTCGAGGTCTTCCTGCACGCCATCCGGGCGGAAGCTCAGGTCGTAAGCCAACGCCGCGCGGCGGTCATGTGCCGCCAATACCCGGTTAAACGCCTGATGATGCCCGGCCATGGCAGTTGGATCGACGGCCACCGTGCCGATGAAGGCAAAATGCTCGAAGCCGCGCTGGATAAAATATTCCGCTGCACACGACATCACCGCGAAAAAGTCAGTGGTCACCACCGGCAGCTGCGGATGCTGCCAATCCCACACCAAGCTGACCGCCGGGACGCCTCCACGCTCGATCCACCGCATCGCGGCGTCTGCGGGTTCGTCCTCGCGCAGCCCGAAGGCTAGGATCATCCCGTCGGCCTTGCCCTGCCATGACGGTGCTGGTGCCAACTCGTCCATGCGCAGGTCCTGCTTAAAACTGAAGTCGCGGAACGCCAGTCCCGGCGTGGCCGTCACATAGCGCAACGCTCCGTCCACCCAGCGGCTGGCACTTGCCTGCCATGCCGCCGCGCAGAATCCCACCGTCCGTTTAAGCCCCTGTTTCGTCATCTATTCTCAAGCGCCACCTCGGCGGGATCCAATGATCGATCACCGGCACCCCTTGTCGAGTGCCATTCTGCCAAAAAACCGATATTTTTTTGCCAAAAACCCCATAGACAGACCGTAAATTTTTTTTGTATGAAATCCATTGCAAGCCATGCCTTTCCGTTTCGAAAGCTGCCGATGGAACTTGCGTCAATCAGCCCTATTTAACATAACCGACAAAGGACAAGCTAGCCATGAAGACAACCGATCAAACCAACTGTATCCATCCAGGGAAAGCGACCCTACCAAAGAAACCTCAGCGAGGACGGATGGTCTTGGGAGCGATGCTGGTGGCGATGGCGCAGGGTCTTCTTGGGACAGGACCTAGAGCGATGGCCGCCGACGTGGTTTTCGCGCAAGCGAGGGCTGATTTTGCCTCGGTCAGCGCGGTCAATAACAACACCACCGCCACCTGGGATAGCGGCTTGGGCATTCCCGACACATACGGCCGAAGCGTTTCGATGACTGGCTGCGGGCACTGGAACTACTATCAATCGGACCATGCAAACCCGACGTTTGGCACTCCGGAATTGCTATCGTGGCAATCGATCGGGAACGCCGGAAATGCAGGTTATGGCGGCACTGCGGAATTTGCCGGGTTCATGCTTCCCTCCGTTGGAGCCAGCAAAATCTTCAGTGATAGCGCCGAGCCGGCGGCGGACCAAGTGACCTGGCATCCATATCTGGGTGGGCAGCCTTACGCCGTCTTGCGCTGGACCGCCGGTGCCGTTGAAGGCGGGTTGCTCCAGATCAAAGGGGCTATCGACAAGACCGGCGAGGGCGGTAATGGGGAAGATAGTTTCACCATTTTCGTCAATGGGGTTTTGCAATTTTCCGTGCCTTCACTTCTCAACGGCGACTCATCCGCGTTCCGTATTTCGCTGCCCGTGAGTGCTGGCCAGCATGTGGATTTCGTGCTCGGCGGGATCTCCTTCGGCGCCAACGAGGCGAAGTTGAGCGCCACCATCTCCTCCACCCACGCTGCGGAATACACCTGGGGCGGCGGCAATCTCCTTTGGAGCGATACCAGTGCGAGCGGCTGGAATGGCGGCCCACCGGTCGCCAGCGACATCGCCACAATCCCTAGCGGCACCGTTAGCTTCGCCCAGCATGACACTTTCGGAATCGACCGCACGACCACTTCTGCCACCATCAACCTCAATGGCGGCACGCTGGCCTCTGCCGGGTGGTTCAATACAATCTGGAATCTTAACCAGAACGGCGGCACCCTGCTGTGCAATGGCGGTGCTTATCCCCAGTTCCCGGCATTTCAGCTGGCCGGTACGCTAACAGCAACGGGAAGCAACAGCATCAACCTCGGTTCCGGCGAGAACAATTTCGTCAACATCGGCGGCAATGGCAACCCCACGCTGACTGTTATCGCTCCGAATGTCACCGACAGCCTGACCGTAAACGTACCGTTCCAAGATTCCCGCTACGGTCCAAATTCTTTGACGAAGACGGGCTCAGGCACGCTGACGCTTAACGCTGTGAACGCCTACACCGGCGACACCACCGTCGATGGCGGCGCGCTGGCCATCGGTGAGAATGGCGTGTTCGCCGTCGGTTCATCCTTCGGCAGGGCGAGCACGATGGTCATCAACAGCGGAGCGGTGGTCAACGCGGGCGGCAGCGGTGGCATTGTCACAGCTACCTATATCGGCGGCAAGATCAACAACACCGGCGCAGAGGGCGTGGGCACGCTCACGATCAACGGCGGTATTCTCAACGTGGCTGCCGGGAGCGCTACCGGCACCTATGGCGATTGCTCGCATGTGTGGCTCAACCCGTATGGCGGAACCGGCAGCACGATCAACCTCAACAGCGGCACGCTGAGCAGCGCCCGGCCCATTGCCAACGGCAGCGGAGGCGAGGCGTATTTCAACTTCAATGGCGGCGTGCTGCAAGCCGCCGACGACATCAACCTCTTGGATAACGCCGGTACCTTGACCGTCAACCTCATGGCAGGCGGAGGAACGATCGATACGAATGGTTTCTTTGTTCGTGTTCTTCCATCCATCGGCGGCAGCGGCAGCCTGACCAAGACAGGAACCGGTCTGCTGTTGCTCACCGGTGCCAACAGTTTTCTTGGCGACATCTCTGTCAACGATGGCACACTGGTTGCCGGTGCTGCCACTGGCGGTATCGACCCGGTCACCAGTCCGCTCGGCAATCCGTCCGTGTCACGCACCATTGCGATCGGTGCTTACGGCACGCTCAAGTTCATGGCGCATGACGTGCTTGGCAACGCAGCCACTGCGCCGGTGGCAAGTGTTGTGATCAACGGCGGGATGGTGACAACTGATGGACATTTGAATTCATTCAATTCGCTGACGCTGAGCAATGGCGGCAGTGTGACGGGCGACAACAGTTCTGGTTTCGGCTATGGCTATAATCTCAACGGCACGGTCCGTAGCACCGGCAACACCACTAACACCATGGGTGGTGCCAATTTCTATCTTAACAGAATCACCGGGAACACCACCTTCGATGTGGCTATCGGGTCAACCTTGCAGGTTTCAAGCCCGATCATCAATAGCTGGGATAACATTCCCGCCGGCATCACCAAGACCGGTGACGGCCTGCTGTTGCTCACCGGGACGAACACCTATGCAGGCGACACCACGATCAACAACGGCACGCTTGCCATTCAAAAGCCCTATCTCGCGGCCGCGTCCAACATCGTCATTGCCGCCGCAGGCAAGTTGACCTTGGACTTCGACGAAGCCCTTGGGGATGTCAGCAACACCGTAGCCACCCTCACAATCGGCGGCGTCGCCAAGGCATCTGGCACTTGGGGTGCCACAGGTTCTGGCGCGACCCATATCGACAACACGCATTTTTCAGGTGTCGGCACCCTCACGGTCACCACTGGGCCGTCGCTCACGGACTACGACGGTTGGATCGGTCAGTTCTTCCCCGGAGTCACCGATCCGTTGGTCATTGGCGATGCCGCCGATCCGGATGGTGACGGCGTCAGCAACCGCGCGGAATACGCGTTCGGCCTCCTTCCTAACAGCGGCACCTCGGTCAACCCGATCACCGTACCGTTAGACAAGAGCGCCGGAACCTTCACCTACACCCGCCGTGATCCCACGCTGACCAGCATCAACTATACCGTCTGGACGTCCACCAATCTCGCGAGTTGGACGGAGGACCCGGACGCGAAGCAGTCCGCCGGTCCGACCGATCCGAACGGCGTCCAAGCCGTGGTCGTCACGCTCAGCACTCTGCCGACGGCCCCCAGGTTCTTCATCCAGGTTCGGGCCAATTGAATCATACCCATATCTCCAGGCGGGAAGATTGACACCGCCGGAACATGACAAATTGCCCCGGACGGAGCCATTCCAGGGCGGTGTTTGGTGATCGTTTTCCCAAACTCCGCCCAATTTTTTTCCAACAAAAGACAAGGCAGCCATGAAGATAACCCGTCAGGTAAAGCGTGTCCGTTAGGGCAAATCGACTATGACAAAGAAATTTCTGCAGCGGCGAAGGGTTTTGGGATTGGTGGCGATGTCCTGCGCACTTCTAGCAGTCGGAACCCAAGCCATGGCCGCCGACGTGATTCTCGCACAAGCGAGGGCCGATTTTAACTCGGTCACCCCGGCCAACACTAACACCACCGCCACTTGGGGTGGCAGTTTGGGCATCCCTGACACCTACGGCCGCACCGTGTCGTTGACCGGTTGCGGGTACTGGAACTACTACCAGACGACGAGCTCCACGGAACCGCTTCAGAACCTCGCCCGGTTATCATGGCAACAAAACAGCGTTTGGCTTGCAGGCACGCATGGCTTCGCGGGGACCGGCGACAATAACATGCCGGTAATCGCCGGCACCCAGATTTGGAGTGACGCTTCAAGTTGTGCGCCCCTAGCAAATGAATTGTACTGGCATCCCGACAACAACGACGCACATGAAGCCGTGGCCAGATGGACCGCCGGCAGCCATGAGGCGGGCACAATCAACATTTCGGGCACGTTTCGGCATGGCGCTCCATCTAGCAACAACACGGGGGTGAAGTTCTGGATCTATGTGAACGGCGTGCAACAATACGATTTGCAGGTCCCGTCCACCGACGCCGGCACCCACACCTTTGCGCTGACCGGGTTGGCGATCGCCGCCGGTCAGAATGTGGACTTTGTCCTGAATTCCAACGGTGCCTACTACGGCGATGCTTCGTTGTTCAGCGCCTCCATCGTCATCCCCACCATCGTCATCCCAACCGAGGCGGTGAACATCGCGCTGACGTCCGGCAACTATCAGACCGGGGGATTGGGGACGGCCTTGGCGAGTCCATTCGTGGTAAAAGTGACCGATGCCAGTGGAACTCCAGTCCCGGGAGTCGGCGTGACCTTCGCAGTGACTACGACGCCCCCCGGTGCGATGGGACAATCCCTGAGCACCACCAACGCAACGACCAACGGCAACGGCCAGGCGTCGAGCATCCTGACTTTGGGGAACCTGATCGGGACTTACACGGTGACGGCTGCTTCGGGTGGTCTAACTGGCAGCCCGGTGACATTCACCGCGAACGCCTCGAATTCAGTGGCGCTCACCTACGATGCCGCCCCCGCCGAAGCCGGGGCGAAGGATGGCGCTGGCACCGGATGGGACGGCAGCACCGCCAATTGGTGGAACGGTAGCAGCGATGTCGTGTGGCCGGACACGACCGCCTACGAGGCGATCATTGGCGCTGGCAGCGGCCCGGCTGGCACCATCGCTCTCACCGGCACGCGGACGCTGAACAAGCTCACCTTCAACGCGCCCGGCAGCGGAACCTACACGCTCAGCGGCGGCACACTGAATTTTGGCGGCACCACGCCGACTATCACCGGCACTGTGGACGCCACGATTTCCAGCATCCTCGCGGGCACGGCGGGTCTCACCAAAGTTGGCGCGGGCAATCTAACACTCTCCGCGCTCAACACCTTCAGCGGCGATTTCACCATCAGCCAGGGCACGGTCATCGCCAATGCCGGCTCGGACGTCCTCAACCGCAGCACCGGCCCTCTTGGCAACCCGCAAGCCAATGGCTGCAAAATCGTCGTCGCCACCGGGACCACTCTTGCCTTCACCGCCCACGATTCGCTTGGCAACGCGCCGTCCCTGCCGCAGGTTCTTCTCGAAATCAACGGCGGCACCGTCACCACCGATGGCCACCTCGTCACCTTGGGGCCGGTCTCGCTCAACAACAGTTTTCTTACCGCCACCACCGGTTTCACCACCAGCTACGGCTACCAGTTGAATGGCACCGTCAGTGTGACCGGCGCATCGACCCTCAGCGCCAGTGGCGGTCGCGGATTCTATCTGAGCAACGTCGAAACCCGAGTCACCACCTTCGATGTGGCCGCCGCTTCCACGTTGGGTGTTTCCGGCCCCCTGATCAACGGTTGGAGCAACAGCCCCTCAGGGTTAACTAAAGCAGGGAATGGCACCATGATTCTAACCGGTTCCAATACCTATGGCGGAACCACCACCATCACCGGCGGCACCCTGCAAATCGGCGACCATGGCAGCTCCGGAAACCTAGGGAGCGGAAGAGTTTCTAACTATTCATCGCTTGTCATCCGCCGCAGTGACCCCGTCACCATCGCCAACAGCATCAGCGGCAGCGGCTCTTTCTCCCATGCCGGTGACGCAATGTTGACCCTGGCCGGCATCAACACGTACACCGGGGATACTCTGGTCAATCACGGCACACTCACCCTCGCCACCGGCGCTCGCCTCACCTTCCTGCCCGTTGCCAATGGCACATCTAACAGAGTAACAGGTTCTGGCACCGTCACCTTTGACGGCACCTTTTCCATTCTCACCGCCGCCGCCGACGTCACCAGCGGCAATTCGTGGAACCTGATCGATATTGATCTAACAAAATCTTTCGGAGCGAACTTTGCCGTGGCCGGTTTCAGCCGCCAGCCAGACGGTCTCACCTGGATCATGACTTCCGGCGATCAAACCTGGACCTTTTCCGAGATAACGGGCAACCTAACACTTGTTAGCACCCTCACACCGTTCCAACAATGGATGAGCCAATACACCACGATTCCCGCCGGTCAGACGGGTTTGAACGACGACCCGGATGGTGATGGAGCCAGCAACCAGTTCGAGTTCGCTTTCGGCGGCAATCCGGAACAAGCGGCCGTCAAAGGGCTATGGACGCAATACATACAGAATGCCGGTGATACCGCCACCAGGGCTCTCACCCTCATTGTGGCTACCCTTCGTGGAGTCAGCTTCAGCGCAACCGCAGACGGCTCTCAGACCGGTCCCGTGCCGGCGTCGGGCTTCTCCTATATCATTGAAGGCTCGCTTGACCTCGCCTTTCCTAACAGCCGAGTCAGCCATCTCGGGGTGTCGGACACCGTGCCGGGCGAGACCGGTTTGCCAGACCTAACCGGCACCGGTTGGGAATACCACACGTTTCGCCTGGACGCCTCGATAGGACTGCCCGACAAGGGGTTTCTCCGCGCTTCCATCAATAGCAGCACGGTCACTCTCGAGTCCCTGTTGGCGGAAATGACCGACTATGACAGTGTCGCCAGTTGGCCCGCTCCCGCCTACAGCACAGGCCAGGCCAGCAGCTATGACCGTGCCTCGACCGATCCCACCGTGCCGACCGACGCCAATTGGTTTGCCAATCACGACTATGAAAACTTTCTGCGCGGCGACGTCAAAGGCAACGAGACCGAGTGGGTCATGATGGAGGCCGTGGGACCTGGATGTGTCACCCGTTTTTGGTATGCCGGCAGTGACACGCTGGCCCAGCGTCCCGGAAACTTGCGTATCTATCTGGACGGCAATCCGGTCCCGGTTATCGACGAGCGGATGCTTGACTTGCTCAATGGCACCGGATCCGTCCCGCCACCATTCGCCAACGAGTTGTCCCGCGGGCACAATATGTTTCTGCCCATCCCCTATGCCCATGGTTGCAGGATCGTCTATGTTGGCACCGCTGCGGAAACCTCCAACCCCACCTTGTTTTGGTATAACATCGAATACCGCACCTATCAGCCAGGAACCATGCTGCGTTCCTTCGTTGCGGGTGAACCCGCCGCCAAGGCAGCACTGCTCACCACCGTCGGCAACAAGCTCATGGCACCACCCGCCCGTGGTGCCGCGCAAAATCTAACACTCACTCAGATCATTCCGGCCGGGCACGAAATCACGCTTGATTTACCTGCCGGTGCCGCCGCTGTTACGGGCATGCGTATCAACGTCACTGCAGCCAACCGCGACCAAGCACTGCGCTCGACGGTCTTGAGAGGCAGTTTTGACGGCATCGAGACCATCTGGTGTCCCATCGGAGACTTCGCGGGCTCCGGGGTGGGGCTCAACGCATTGAGCAGTTGGTATCGCAGCATCACTCCCGCCGATGGCTGGATGACCAACCGTTGGACCATGCCCTACGCCAGCACCGGCCAATTCAAGATCGATAACCTCGGCTCGCAGGCCGTCACCGTCACCTTGGAGGCCGGGATCAGCGCGTGGCATTGGGACGAGAGGTCCATGCACTTCCACTCCAACTGGCACAGCCAGCACCTCATTCCCACCTGGCCACGCCAAGACTTTAACTTTCTCACCGTCGCAGGCCAGGGGGTCTATCTTGGCGACACCCTCGGCGTGTTCAACACCCCGGGCAATGGGGGCGACTGGTGGGGCGAGGGCGATGAAAAAGTCTGGGTGGATAACGACTCGTTTCCCTCGCATTTCGGCACCGGCACCGAGGACTACTATTGTTATGCCTGGGGCGACACCGCGATCTTCCAATCCCCGTTCGCCAATCAGGTGCGAGTCAATTCAGATCACCTAGGCAACACCTGCCTCACCCGTACCCGCAACTTGGACCGCATCCCGTTCCGCAGCGGCATCCAGTACAACTTGGAAATCTGGCATTGGAGTTCTAACAATACTGTCGATTATGCCGCCACCACTTACTGGTATGCCAAACCCGCTGCCAGCCACAACCGACTCCCCCAGGAAGCCGAGGCCGTGGTGCCTCTCAAGCGCTGACATGATGTTCGAGGTGGTAAAAAAACCTCCCTCGCCGAACGCCCAAGAGCAGAATACTTGACCTAACGACAGTAACTTTGGTTTTTCAAGGACTCCAATGAGGCCGCGCCTCAGCCCTGCGGCAACTTTGATTGCAGCAATCGCAATTTCATGCAAGACTCCGCCCGACCCGTCCCACCTGTACTTGTTCATCTGAAAGGTGTGGCCCCATGGGTGATGGTTTAGACGGACAATTTTCATGACGGATTTCATGGTCCAGGAAACGGCAGACGACGAGTTGGTGGGACACGCCAAAGCGGGAGAGTTGTTGATCAAAGGCAGATTCCATCAGGGTCGTGGCGCGGTTGTTCAAATCCTAGCCCCTTGTCCCCAACTCTCAGTGTGATGACAATGGGTCTGGCATTGGCTCTGGCCGCGCTGATTGGACTGTCGCTCGGGCTTCTTGGCAGTGGCGGTTCGATGATCACTCTACCGGTGTTGGTGTATATTGCCGGGATTCCCGCGCAACAAGCCGTCGGTATGTCACTGGTCATCGTGGGCGGCACCAGCGCCGTCGGAGGTCTGCTAAACATACGGCAGGGAGCCTTCAATTTGCGGATGGCGACATTTTTTTCGTTGAGTGGAATGGCAGGCGCGCTTGTGGGGGCGAAGTTCACCCATCTGGTATCCGCGCCCATTCTTCTTCTGTTGTTTGGCACCTTGATGCTGGTGGTCGGAACGCGCATGCTCTGCGGCGGGGAGGCAACGGTGCAATCCCATCCATGCCATCCGTCGCGTTGTCTGGCCGCAGGCATCGCTGTTGGAGTCCTGACCGGATTTCTCGGGGTAGGTGGTGGCTTTCTGATCCTGCCTGCGCTTGTGCTATTTGCGGGCTTGGACATGAAGTCGGCCATTGGCACATCGCTCGCAGTCATTGCGCTCAATTGCCTGGGGGGGCTGATCGGACAACTGCGATATGTGAATTTTGACTGGCCAATCACGCTGGTTTTCCTGGGGGTGTCCATCGTCGGGATGTTTGTAGGTACGGCGCTCGCCAACCGCCTGCCCGCGATGCTCTTGCGTCGCGGCTTCGCGTGGTGCGTGGTGCTGCTGGGTGTCGCGCTGATTGGACGGAATCTATTCTCATCTGTTGCTTGATCATCTGCCAATTCGTCGGCTGCCCGTCCGGAACTTGCCCGTTGATCAGCAACACCTATATCTGGGGACGGAGAAATAGCCATGGGAGGATCGGCGCAACTATTAGTCTATTATGCGTAGCCAGACATCCGGAGATCATACAGTTTCCTTTAAGCAGGCAATCTAGCGCGATTGCACGCGGCATTTGGACCATCCCCCCAATCCTACTCCTCCTCCCAAGTCCGCTGCCCTTCCCAAGCCAACTGCCAACACCAATCAACGAAAGTCCCAACGTCATCCCTCCAATGAACATCCGCCATTTGCTTCTCAACGCCGCCTTAGGCTTGCTATTCACCCTCACGGCTTCCGCCCAGTTGATGCCTCACGACAATTGGCGCGTGAGCGGAACCCAGTTCGGCAGCCCCGCCGACAACACCCTGCGCTCCATCGCCACTGGCAGCGGGGGCGTGTATGTGGGCGAGGTCAATGGCAACAACCCGACCCAGATCCTCCAGTTCACCGAGGCCGGGGCGTATGTGCGGCGCTTCACCTCGGACTTTGGCTTCATCCACGGCATTGCCACCGATTCGGCGGGCAATGTCTATGTCTTGTGCCGGGGGCTCACTCGCGTCAGGGTCTTCGATGCCAACGGCACCTTCATCCGCGAATGGGGCGCGTGGGGACGGGCGGACGGGCAGTTTGATTTGGAGTTAGCCACCGGCAACGCCATGATAGCTTTGAACAGCAAGACAAACGAAGTGTTTGTCTGTGATCCCGGCAACTCCCGCATCCAGGTGTTCACCACCACCGGCACTTTCCTGCGCAAATGGGGGCAGGCGGGCAGCCTGCCGGGGCAGTTCCAGGCTGGCAGCCCTTCCGCCATCGTGGCTTCGGACAATGGCAACGTGATTCTGGCGAATTCCAACGGCGCATCCGATCCGGGGATCAAGGTCTTTGACGCGAATGGAACCTACCTCAAGGGTGCGGGTCTGTCATGGGCAAACGTCAACGTTTATGGCTTAGCCATTACCAACGATGGGTTGGTGGCGATAAACCATGCCTATCAAAACTCGATCGACTACCCTCCGTACATGGGCAACCTCTTGCTCGATCCGGGTGAGAACTACGTCAATATCGGCGGTCTATCGGCGATCAAGTTCAACTTCGGCGGTGCCTTTTCCAAACGTGGGGACTTCTATTCCGTGACTGGCAACCGGGTTTCCATCGCCATGCGCGAATACTCCAACGCCTCGAATTTCCCCGCTGCTCCGGCCATTCCTCAACCCATGATCCTCTCGGCCAGCCAACGAGCCGGCACCAATCTGGTGGACATCGACTATCAGGTAAAGGATGCCGACAGCGCCACCGTCACCGCCGCGCTGCTGGCCGTGCGCGACGGCGACACCAAGAACCGGACCGGCTACTCGGTGCCCGCACGCACCTTCGTCGAAGGCACGGCGGCCAACATTGGTGCCGATCAGCCCACGGGAGTCACCCGGCATGTGGTCTGGAACATGCCGGCCGACTGGGCGATCGACTATGCGACGTTTGAATTCGAGATACTCGCCAAGGACAGCCGCAGCCTGCTGGGCACTCACTGGATCACCGTGCCTGCCTCCGGGGATCAACCCGCCATCCAAGTCAGTTCGGCACCCATCACCAACCCTCAGCTTCGCGATCTTTGGCTGTG
>CAIKHZ010000178.1 GCA_903827375.1 Akkermansiaceae bacterium | reverse complement strand
GGGCCTTTGCCGACCTTCCAGCCTCGATCCTCGGGGCCGACGGCCGCCCCGCCTCCACTGCGTCCTCCGGCAAGGCTGGCAACAACCGTGCCGGTCTCTTGTCCCGCACCACCACCACCTACGACAAGGCTGGCGCTGCCCAGCAGCGCATTTCCGAGTTGGAGCAACTCGGAAGAGGTCTCTCCTCCATCCAGACGTTCACCGTAATGACGCCGTAGAGCCGGTGCAAGAGGCTCAGTTCTCCCAGCTCAGCCAGGCAGGAAAGGACAGAAGTATCGCTGACCGCTATCACGGCCGGGCGGCCCGGAAACCGGCAGAATCTTCCGCATCCTTTAGAATATCCACCGCAGACTGGCCGGACCACACACCGTGGCGACACAATACATCCTGCGCCTGCCACCGCGATTCCAGTCCGAGCTAGCGCTGTACTTGTTCCAAGGAGAGCAGGTCCATGGAATACGCCTCGGCGGCCAGCGCCTCCAGAGCGGCACAGCCTAAGGCCTCGTAACCCTCACCCAAGGCGTACGCGAGATCGTCGGGAATATTCACGGTAAGTGTCATCGCGCGACCATAACCGTCGGAGCGCAGATGTGCCACGCCAGAATCGCCGCCTCAAAGAGCGCCTGAGCGGACAGGTGGGGCACGCGATTTGGCGGCCGGGGGGCAAGAATAAATTTTGGATTTTGGATTTTGGATTTTGGATGTTGGATTTTGGATGTGGATGTGGAGTGAGCGCTAGCGAGCTTGGAGAAAACCGGCGCAGGCCAAACTGGCATGGCCGGAGGCAATTTTAAATTTTGGATTGGAAGAGAGCTGCGCGCGGTCCGCTGGAAACGCGAACATCGAACATCCAACGCCGAACATCCACCGTCGAACCGAAGAGAAGAGGAGAGAAAGATGGGCCGCTCAGGCTGTTATTTTCGCCTCTTCTGTTCGACGTTGGGCGTTCGATGTTCAATGTTCGTATTTATTCTTTAGGCGTGAGGTGTTCAATGTTCGGCGTTCGCATTTTCTTGGGTGCGGGGGCGGTCGGAGGGCGAAGAGGGGCGGCATTTGGAGTCGCGTGTTCAGAGCGCCGGGCAGGGATGGATTTTCGCCAGGGTGGTCACCATGGATTCCTTGGCGAGTTGCTGGTCGTGGTGCGATTGGAGATTGAGCCAGACTGTGGCAGGCCAGCCGAAGTAGCGTTCGAGACGCAGGGCGGTATCGACGGTGACCGCCCGCTGGCCCTTGACGATTTGATTGATGCGGCGAGGGGGCACCCCTAGATCCTTGGCCACGCGGTATTCCGAGAGGCCGAGAGGATGCAGGAAGTCCTCGCGTAGGACTTCGCCGGGATGAATGGGGGGATGTGCTTTCATGGTGGATGATTCAGAGGTAATCGATGATTTCAACTTCATGCGGGCCGTCATGCTGCCAGCGGAAGCAGACGCGCCATTGGTCATTGATGCGGATGGAGTGGTGGCCTTTGCGGTTGCCCTTGAGGGCTTCCAGACGATTGCCGGGCGGGATGGATAGGTGCGGGAGTTCGGTGACGGCGTGAAGTTGGGCGAGTTTTCGCAGAGCGACCCGTTGGATATCCGCCGGGAAAGCACGACTTTTGCGGCTCTCAAAGAAGAGCGCAGTGTCTCGGCAGGCGAAAGAACAGATCATGGCAAGAGCTCAGTAGTAACGCGGCGTGTTACTATGTCAAGAGATAAGAAAAACGTTTAACCCAAAAGCGCGGATGGGCGCTCGGACGAAAATCGAAGGAGACGCCCCCGAATCATTTGGACGGCCATTCACAAGCGGACGGCTCTGAAGCTGGGAAACTGTGGATGGGTTTATGGCAGGAAGGACGGGAATTGTCCTTCCCTAGTGGTCCGGGAGCTAAGAAGTCGCACAAGGACGACCGCGTTGGCCTTTAGCCGTCCCCGGAGAGACGGCCTGGACATGCGCCGCCGCCTCCCCGGCCTTTTGGGTCGGTTTGGCGGCATCGTTGCGGTCGATGCCGACCGCCTTGTGAGAGGATTTGGAACGGACAACACTCAAAACGTTTGCCCATCACGATTCAACAGCGAGCCCTGAACAAGCTCGCGATGATGAGTCAGGCCGCCGATTTGAATGATTTGAAGATTCCGCCAGCGAACCGTTTGGAAGCCCTCAAAGGCGACCGCAGCGGACCATGCAGTATTCGCATCAACCAACCATGGCGCATCTGCTTTCGCTGGAAGGATGGCGATGCCTATGAAGTGGAAATCACCGATTATCATTATCGGTGGTTTTCAAAGCGTCGGTCGGGCGACAAGGGCAGCCGAATTTCGGCCCCAAGCCGAGTCAATTCTCAAATCAGCGTTGCAAGGTGACTGATAAATAGTAGAGATTTCGGGCGTGGCCCAATCGGACCCCCGTATCCACGGCTGGCTGTGCCGCGCCGTCAACCAACCGGAAATCACCGCGCGCCTAGCCCCGCTGGCAACTGGCGCGGGGGAGGCCGTGCTTGATCATGCGGCAGAAGCGTCCCACGGGTTTCTAGCGGCGCTGGTGGTGATGGCGGCTAAGGCGAGCAAGAAGACGCGGCTGTGGTTGGTCTGCGACTTGCCGCGCCACCGCGAACGCCTTGCCGCCGAACTCGAACTCTGGGGCGTCTCGGCGCTGGTGCTGCCCGAAGGACCCGTCGCCGCCACCGAAGGGGCCATTGCCGATCCGGAATCCGCAGCCGAATGGTTTTCAGTGCTCGAGATTCTGGCCCGCGCCGAGCATTGCTCCGTCATCTGCGGCAGCGAGGCGTTCGTCGGCAAAGCCCCCTCCCCAGCTGCCCTGCGTGCCAGCCGCACACCGCTGATTGCCGGGTCGCAGCTCGATCCGGCTGAACTGGCCCGCATCCTGATGAATCATGGGTACGAGCGGGTCCCCAGCGTGGCGGCACGAGGCCAATTCGCAGTGCGCGGCGGCATTGTCGATTTGTTCGCTTGGCAGGCACCCAAACCGTTGCGCCTGGAATTTTTCGACACCGAACTGGAATCTATCCGCGAGTTTGACCTCGATTCGCAGGCGTCCACCACGAAATTGGCGGAGGCTGATTTATTGTTAGCCGAGCCATCGGTTGAAGCGACGGTGGGTGACTATCGTCGGGCGGGCGATCTGATGATTTCGTTTGCGGCGGAGATGGAGCGGCCGGACGTGAGGATATTGGAGGCTGCGGCCGAATTCAACCGTGAGGAAGACTTCTCGCTGGCGTGCTTCGGCAGTCCGTTTGGCACCTTCGAGGCCGGTGATTTTATCTTGGAAGAAGCCCGCCGCGAGCGGTTCTTCCGCCAACTCAACGAGTGGCAACGCGAGGGCTGGGAGGTGGCGATGGTTTTCGGAAACAAGGGCGAAGAAGAGCGATTCGCCGAACTCGCCGGCAAACAACTGGAACGCGACCTGGGCATTATCCCGATTCGTGGTGAGTTGTTAGCCGGGTTCACCGTGCCCATTCTCAAGCTCGCAGTGCTATCGTCGTCCGAATTATTCGGCCGCTACCGCGCGCCTGGCATGGCCCGCCGAACCACCCTCGAAAAAGCCCGTGCCGCCCGAGCCCGTGCCAGCGTCGAAGAAATGGAGGAGGGCGATCTGGTCGTTCACTACGAATACGGCATCGGAAGGTTTCTGGGCATCCAAGCCGGGGATGGTGGCGACGAACTCATCCTCGAATACCGCGACGGCGCACACCTTTGCGTGCCACTCGAACAAGCCCACCTCGTCGGCAAATACGTCGGCCTCGGCGGCAAAACCCCCGACCTCAATAAACTCGGCGGCTCCGGCTGGAAAACCGCCCGCAAGGCCGCAGAAAATTCCATCCTCGATTACGCCGCCCAACTCCTGCGCATCCAAGCCGAACGCCAAACCGAGGCGGGATTCGCCCATCCGCCAGACACCCGTTGGATGTGGGAATTCGAGCGCTCGTTCCACTACACGGAGACGCCCGACCAGCGCCGTGCCATCGAGGAAACCAAGATGGACTTGGAAGCGCCGCGTCCGATGGACCGGCTGATCTGCGGCGACGTGGGATTCGGCAAGACCGAGGTGGCCATTCGCGCCGCCTTCAAAGCCATCACCGCCGACAAACAAGTGGCCATTCTGGTGCCCACCACCGTGCTCGCCGAACAACACTGGCACACCTTCCGCGAACGCATGTCCGACTACCCGGTCCGCATCGACCTTCTCAACCGCTTCCGCTCCCCAGCCGAGATCCGCGACACCCTCACCGGCCTCGCCAACGGCTCCGTCGATCTGGTCATCGGCACCCACCGCCTGCTCTCCGGCGACGTCACCTTCAAAAACCTCGGCCTCGCCGTCGTCGATGAGGAACAACGCTTCGGCGTCGCTCACAAAGAACGCTTCAAGGAGATTTTCCGCCAGGTCGATGTCCTAACACTCTCCGCCACCCCGATCCCGCGCACCCTCTACATGGCGCTGATGGGGGCTCGGGACATGTCCACCATAGAAACCCCGCCACCTAACCGCGTCCCCGTCGCCACCACCGTTTGCGCCTACGACGAACGGGTGATCCGCGACGCCATCCGCCGCGAAATGAAGCGCGGCGGCCAGGTGTTTTTCCTCCACAACCGAGTTAAGTCCATCGACCACATGCGTTCCCGCCTCGCCCAACTCGTTCCCGAGGCGCGCATCCTCGTCGGCCACGGACAAATGGACAAGGACGACCTCGAGCGGGTCATGCACACCTTCGTCAAAGGCCAGGCAGATGTCCTGTTAGCCACCACCATCATCGAAACCGGCATCGACATTCCCAACGCCAACACCATTCTCATCGACCGCGCCGACCGCTTCGGCCTAGCCGACCTCTATCAACTCCGCGGCCGTGTCGGTCGGGCTGGTGAACAGGCTTACGCCATCCTGCTCTTGCCGCGCGACATGATGACCGTCGGCGATGCCCGCAAGCGCATCCACGCCATCAAACAGTACACCGCGCTGGGATCCGGGTTCAAAATTGCCATGCGCGACCTTGAAATCCGCGGTGCTGGAAATCTCTTAGGGACCAAGCAATCCGGCCATATCGCCCAAATCGGCTTTGACCTTTACTGCCAGCTGCTGCGCCAATCTGTGGAGCGCCTCAAATCCCGCAAGGACGCGCCCAGCCAAGTCGCCACCACGTTCAAGGCGGATTTCATCGTCACTTCCGAAGCCGTCTGGCATGCAAGTGCCAGCCAGCCGGCCAGTCTTCTGCCAACGAAGAAATCCAAACCCTCCGCCGACCCCGCAGCCTCGCTTTTTTCGTCATCGGCCGTTCACATTCCCCCACCCGCCGCCCTCCCAGCCTTCATCCCCGCTGCCTGGCTGAGCGATACATCACTGCGCATATCCGCCTATCGAGACTTGGCGGACGCCACCAACCCTCCGGCTGTCGATCGTTTGGAAACCGCTTGGCGCGACCGCTTCGGGCGGCTGCCGGAGCCCGCCGGACGCCTTTTGGAAATCGCCCACATCAAGGCGCTGGCCGCCTCACTGGGCATTGCCTCGGTAGAGATCCAAGGCCAGCGGTTGATGCTGCACCGCAACGGCGAGTACATCTTATTGGAGGGCCGACGCTTTCCACGCTTGCAATCAGCGACAACCAAAGAGAAACTCGCCGAAGCCATCAGCCTCCTCAAAAATTTCTAATCGCACCTTTGCCCATGAATTCGCCGTTCCCGCTCAGCCTCGGACTTGTCGCCATCCTGGCACAAGCCGGCCTCATCCATGCCCAAGAGGCAGCAGCTCAGGATTCGGACGTCCCAGCGCAGGAAGCCCCGGTGCAGCCGCGCCAACCCCAGCGGCCACCGATGCCCAAGGGCCCCATTGAGGTCAACGGCATCGCCGCCAAAGTCAACGGCAAGGTGATCACCAAAAATGAGATTTCCTTCATGCTGGCACCCGTGTATAGCCAACTTGTCTCACAATTTCCGCGCCGTGGCAGTGAATTTGAGCGGCAGGTGAAGCAGGCACGTGACAACATTGTGCAGGAGTTGGTGGACCGGCAGATTATTCTCAGTGAATTCGCTCTAATTCAAAAGGACAAAGGAGCTGGTATCAAGGACCAGATCGTCGATGAGGAAGTCAAACGCCAAATCCGCGAACTCTTCAATGGCGACGAAGCTAAATTCCAACTCGAACTCAAGCGCAGCCACCTCACCATGGATGGCTATCGTAAAATGACCAAAGACAAGATGATCGTCCAGGCCATGCGCGCCAACCAGTTCGCCGATGCACCACCACCCCTGCCTAACGAAATCCGCGAGGAGTACGATTCCATCAAACTCACACTCCGCGATACCACCAAAGACCGCATCTCGTTCAAAAAAATCTTCCTCCCCCGGATGGATCCCCAAAACGCAAGCGCCACCCCCGACTCCCAACTGACCCTCGCCGAGGGATTGGCTAAACAACTCAGCCAAGGCGGAGACTTTGCAGCCCTCGCTAAAGTCCACTCGCGCGACGCCTTCGCCGCCGAAGGTGGTGCCCAGCTAAACGTCCCCCGTACCGATTTATCTCCGGAATTCGCCGCCAGCATCTTCGACGCCAAACCCGGCCAACTCCTCGGCCCCTTGGCCGATCCTAACGGCTTCACCCTCGTCATCCCCACCAAAATCGACTACGGCCCGGTGCCCGCGCTCGAAGGCAAAGTCAGCGAGATGATCCAAGAACGCGTCCGCCGCAAAAAAACCTCGGCCCAATACGAACGCTGGATCATATCCCGCCGCAAGCGCGCCATGATCGACATCAGGCCACTGTAAAGACAGAAGAGACGAGTCTTCTTCCCATGCTTGATCTATTCTCGCTGCCCCCTTCCCCGCTCATCCGCATCCGGGAATTGCGGGCCGAACTCGCACGCCATAACCACCTCTACTATTCCAAAGCCGCCCCGGAAATTTCCGACCCTGACTACGACCGGCTGTTCCGAGAACTCGAGGAGTTAGAAAAACTCCACCCCCAAGCCCACGACCCCAACTCCCCCACCCTGCGCGTCGGCGGCGCACCCATCGCCGGCTTCCAACAAGTCCGCCATGCCGTGCCCATGCTAAGCATCGACGATGTCTTCGAGCTGAGCCCCGATGCCTTGGAAAAATCCGCAGCCACCCGTCCCGAACACGAACTCATCGAGTTCTATCAACGCCTCCGCAAAAACCTCGGCCGCGATCACATCACCGTCACCGTCGAACCCAAGATCGACGGCGTCGCCGTCTCGCTGCGCTACGAAAATGGCAACCTCGTCCACGCCCTCACCCGCGGCGACGGCCAGACCGGCGACGACGTCACCCACAACGTGCGCACCATCCGTTCCATCCCGCTCACTTTGGAAGCTGTCAACCCCCTCTTTGGCGACGACATCCATTTCCATGGGGTCTTGGAAACCGCAACCGGCCCGTCTCTGGTCTCATCCCAACCCAACATCGCAGGCACAGTCCCCACTGCGGCCGAAGTCGCCACTTGGTTCGAGTCTAATGGCTATCACTCCACCGGCCACAACCGCTGGAAAAACGCCGCCACCGGCACCGAGATTGCCGACGCCCACATCGGCAACCTTATCAAATCCGACGATGGCAAACTCATCCCCATCGACCTCCAAGTCCTGACAGCAGCCAAATCCACCCCTTCCCCCACCATCCAAAATCCCTCTTCATCCACCATCCAAAATCCAAAATCCAAAATCCAAAATCCTCCCCCCTCCACCATCCAAAATCCAAAATCCAAAATCCAAAATCCTCCCCCCTCCACCCCATCC
>CAIKHZ010000177.1 GCA_903827375.1 Akkermansiaceae bacterium | reverse complement strand
CCGTCCACGTCGGCGTCGGTGGCAATGACCACTTTGTTATAGCGCAAGGCATCGACGCCATCCTCGATGTTGAGAGCGGCCTGGAGCAACGCAAACTCCTCGTTTTCATAGACGATTTTGCGCGGCAGGGCAAAGGTGTTGAGCGGCTTTCCACGCAAGGAAAACACCGCCTGGGTCTCCACATCGCGGCTCTTGGTGATGGACCCGGAGGCGGAGTCACCCTCTGTTAGAAAGAGCGTGCTCTCGTCGCGGCGCTTGTGCTTGCTATCGTAGCGGACGCGGCAATCCCGCAACTTTTTGTTATGGACCTTGGCCTGTTTTGAGCGTTCGCGGGCGATTTTTTGGATGCCTTTCAGGTCCTTGCGTTCGCGCTCGGCGGATTGGATGCGCTTTTGGATCGCCTCGGCCACTTGAGGGTTCTTGTGCAGGTAGTTGTCGAGGTTGGTCTTGAGGAAATTGCCGATGAAGGTGCGCAATGATTCGCCATCGGGGCTGATCGTGCTGGAGCCGAGCTTGGTTTTCACCTGGCTCTCAAACACCGGCTCGATGATGCGCACGCTCACCGCCGCCTCGATGCCGGCGCGGATGTCAGCCGCTTCGTATTGCTTTTTGTAAAACCCGCGGATCACCTGCACGATTTGCTCGCGAAAGGCGGCCAGATGAGTGCCGCCCTGGGACGTGTTTTGGCCGTTGACGAAAGTATAATATTCTTCGCCGCTCTCTGCGCTGTGGGTGAAGGCGATCTCAATATCCTTGCCCACCAAATGGATCGGGGCATACAACGGCTCGTTCTCCATTTCCGCTCGCAGTAGGTCCAACAAGCCGTCCTTGGCCCGGAACTTCTTCCCGTTGAAGATCGTCGTTAGCGCCGGATTCAGGTACGAGTAGTAGCGACACATCTTCTCCACAAACGCCTCGCGATACTTCGCCTTGGGCGGAAATACCCCGCGGTCTAACTCAAACGCCAAACGAGTGCCGTTGATTCCTTCGTCGCGCCGCGGGTTCTTCATGTCCACCGTCAGCAGCCCCTTGGAAAACTCCAGCGCCTTGGTCTGCCCATCGCGCCAGGCCTGGATTTCAAAAAACGTCGATAGAGCGTTGACTGCCTTGATGCCAACGCCATTGAGGCCGACGGATTTCTTGAATGCCTCGCTATCGTATTTGGCACCGGTGTTGATTTGCGCGGCGCAATCGAAGAGTTTGCCTAAGGGAATCCCGCGGCCAAAATCGCGCACCTCCACCCGTCCTTGGTCATCAATATCCACCTGAATCTCCTTGCCGTAGCCCATGATGTGCTCGTCAATCGAGTTGTCGATGGCCTCCTTGAGCAGGATGTAGAGGCCGTCGTCAGGCGACGAGCCGTCGCCGAGTTTGCCAATGTACATGCCGGGACGCATGCGAATGTGCTCGCGCCAATCCAAGGACTTGATGTCCGCTTCTGTGTAGTCCGCTGCCATGGGTGGGATGAATGTTTCGCATTTCTTAAGCGATTTTCAGCCCACCTGCAAGCCTTTCAGTTGAACCTTTCAGTTCAATGTTTGACGGGCACCTTGGCTCCCTTGGACTGGCCGATTTTGGCCAGCAGATTTTCGAACCAAGGGGTGTCGATGTCAAAGGGTTTGCCGCCTTTGATGCGATCGAATTCGATCGCCCGCAGCACGTTGTTGCGGTCCTCGTCATGGCCGATAACTCCGCCTTCGCGGCGCATGGCGCATTCCACGGCGAGATCCACGCATCCCTTGATCAGCCGCTGATCGGCTAGATTTGCTGCCGCCGCGCGGCTGTAATATCCGCTCTTTTGGATCAAGTTTTTCTCGGCGCCTAGTTTGGCGGCAAATTCCTTGCCGAAGTAGGCACCGGGGTTGATCGCATCGAGTTTGATGTGGCCGAAAGCATCGCGAGGCACCGTCTGGCCGGCCGCTTCCATGGCCCGCACGATGTCATCCACACCGGCACCTTCGGAGATGAAGATATTCACGTTGTCGATCTCATCCATCAATTTGCCCAGGCGCTTGGCTTCCGCATCAAAGTCAATGGCCATCTCCGGGACGTACACCGCATGCACTGAGAAGCGCTCCTTGGTCAATCCGAGTTCAGGCAACCAATCCTGGCGATCCAAGGACTCCTGGTAGTGGCGGGCAGTGGCCGCTGTTAGCCAACCACAGTTGCGCCCCATCACCTCGTGGACAATGAGCATGCGCGGATTGGCGTTGTGCTCGGCCACAACATTGGAGAAGTTGTTAGATCCATGTTCGGCGGCCGTCCAGGCTCCGAGGCTCTGGCGGATCGGATAGACATCGTTGTCGATGGTTTTCGGCAACCCGATAACAGTTAGATTATACTTATTGGTTTCGAGGAACTTGGCCAACTCCGCAGCGGTAGTGTTGGTGTCATCGCCACCGATGGTGTGGAGCACATCCACGCCATCCTTGACCAATTGCTCGGTGGCGACCTTTTGCGGGTCCTGGCCCTCCTTGACGAGGCCGCGCTTGACGCAATCCTTGACGTTGGTGAGCTTGACGCGGCTATTGCCAATCGGGCTGCCGCCGTAGCGATGGAGGATGCCGGCGTTGTCGCGGATGGCTTGGGTGACCGTGATGCTATCGCCCAGAAGAAGGCCCTTGTAGCCGCCGCGGTAACAAATGATCTCAATGCTCGGATCAATCTCGGTATAACGCTCGATGAGTGCTCCAATAGCACTGGACAAACAGGGGGCGAGCCCCCCAGCGGTTAGAATAGCGACTTTTTTCGGTTTGATCATGATCGGCTGGGGTGGGGGACTTGGGTGGGGTGGGGGAATGCGGAGAGTCGGCTGGAAAACGCTTCTGACGTAGGGGCAGCTGGGGTTTGTGGCAAGACGTTTTTTACAGGAAATTTTTTTCTGCAAGGATGGCTGGGGCGACGGCGTAGGCAACGGCCATGAGCAAGGGAATATGGATTCAAAAATGCATTGCCGGGGCCTGTACGGGCGTGTTTTTTCTGTTGGCATCAGCCGGACACGGCATGGCAGCGGGTCGCTGGAGCGAGGCGCAGGCGAACGAGTGGCAGGGGAAGCAGCCGTGGTTGTTTGGTTTTAATTTTGTGCCGAGCACGGCGGTGAACGACACGGAGATGTGGCAGGCGGAGAGTTTCGACGTGAAGACGATGGACCGCGAACTGGCGTGGGCCGAGGGGCTTGGCTACAACTCGTGCCGGGTATTTGTGCAATTCATCGTTTGGCAGCAGGATCCAGCGGGGTTCAATCGACGCTTCGAGCAATTTTTGGCGCTGGCTGCGAGTCACGGCTTGCGGGTGATGCCAGTGCTTTTTGACGACTGCGCATTTGATGCGAATCGCGACCCGTACCTCGGCAAACAGGACGATCCGCTGCCGGGCACCTCAAACGCCCGTTGGGTGCCGAGTCCCGGCTTGAAGCGAGTGACGGACCGCGCGGGGTGGCCGGAGTTGGAAAAGTATGTGAAGGATCTGGTAGGCAGTTTCGGGCATGACGCACGGATTGTGCTGTGGGATTTGTACAACGAGCCGGGCAATTCCGGCATGGGCAACAAGAGCCTGCCATTGGTCGAGGCGGCGTTCGACTGGGCGCGACAGGCTGCGGCGGAGCAACCGCTGACGATCGGTGTGTGGGGCGGCACCAAGGAACTCAGCGACAAACAAATCGAGCTTTCCGACGTGGTTAGTTTTCATTTTTATGGCGACAAAGCTGGGATGCAGGCGCGGATCGCCGAGTGCAAAAAGCGGGGGCGGCCAGTGGTTTGCACCGAATGGATGGCGCGCACCTTGGGGGCCAAGTACGAGTCCGAGTTGCCGCTTTTCAAGAGCGAGCAGGTCGGGTGCTTCAATTGGGGCCTGGTCAACGGCCGCACCCAATGCCAGTACCCCTGGGGCTCGCCGAAAGACGCGCCTGAGCCAAGCGTCTGGTTCCACGACCTGCTGCGCCGCGACGGCTCACCCAAAAACCCGGACGAAGTCGCCTTCATCCGCAAATTCACCAACGCACCCGGCGTCCAACGCCTCAAGCCATTGCTGGATTTCCCGGTGCGCGACACCTGTGTATGCCTCGGCCCGGACCAAACGTATTACCTCACCGGCACCACCGGCGCACCAGTCTGGTGGAACACCAACGAGGGCGTCCGCATCTGGAAATCCAAAGACCTCCAATCGTGGGAACCCCTCGGCCTCGTCTGGTCATTCGAGAAAAACCTGACCTGGCAAAAAAAGGTCGGCGATCACCAGGCCGTCTGGGCACCCGAGTTGCATTACTTCAAAAATACCTTCTGGATTGCTTACTGCATCAATTATCCGCAAGGCGGTACCGGTATCCTCAAAAGCACTTCGGGCAAGGCCGAGGGTCCCTATGTGGACATCAAACCCGACGGCCCGCTAACCAATGAGATCGATAGCTCGTTGTTTTGTGACGACGACGGGAGCGTGTATTTCGTGTTTCAAAACGGCAAAATTGCCCGCATGAAGGACGACATGAGCGGCTTGGCCGAGGCTCCAAAATTGCTCAAGCCCTCCAATGCGGATCAGGTCGGCTTTGAGGGCGCGTTTGTATTCAAAGCCCACGGGCGCTACTTTTTGTCCTGTGCCGACTTTATTGACGGTCGCTATCATTGCTTCGTCGCCAGCTCCGACTCGCTCGCCGGCCCGTACGGCCCGCGTTTCCTCGCGGTGCCTCATGGTGGCCACAACTTGTTCTTCCACGACGCCAAGCAACAATGGTGGAGCACGTTCTTCGGCAACGATGGCGATGCTCCGTTCAAAGAGCGCCCAGCCATTCTGCCCATCGAGTTTGGCATCGACGGTGAACCCAGACCCATTCGCAGCATTCCGCTTCGCTTCAATCAGCCTTAATGCCACCAGTCGAAGCCCAGCCTACCCCTGGGGAAATTCCGTATTCGATTCCGCATTACATATATTGTCACAAGTTGTAACTGGTGGCTCTCCAGCCTGAGAAATCAGCGTTCAAGCTCAAGGGACCACGGGGCCCGCCCGCTTTACTCCCTGAACAGCTGAGCAAGTTCGTTTGACGCAGCGGCTGAGGTCCCTTATGTATCGGGCATGCGAGGTGCCCAACGAGGCCAGCCGCGCGCAGGTTTTGCCATCACTGCCCATGAACGCCACGGTTCCGACGCGCGCCAACGCGGATTTGCTCGAAAAAAATTACGCCCTGTGGCGTGAGGACGCGCGCTTGGTGACGCCCGATTGGTCGGCATTTTTCGAGGGATTCGAGCTCGGGATGGCGCAGCTGCAACCGACAGCTGGGTCCATGGGCGGGCGTTCCGTGGTTGGTGATGAGTGGGCATTCGCGGTAAAGGTCGGCGGATTGATCGAGAACTACCGAGTGCTGGGTCACACACAGGCGTGGATCAACCCGCTCGAAGAGGGTCCGCCAGCGCGAAACCCGCAGCTTGAGAGTGGCCGATTGGACGTGAGTCAGGCGGACTTGACGCGGCCGGTGTCCCACCCGTCGTTTTGCCGCGGAGAGTCGATGAAATTGGGCAAATTGCTCGAATCGCTGGATGCGATTTATTCAGGCAGCATGGGTTTCGAGTTCATGCACATTGGCGATAGCGCGGTGCGGGAGTGGCTCAGAGAGCGCATCGAGAGCCGCGCCACGGAGGCCGCCGAGTCACCGGAGCGGATGGCCGACGCCCTCCGATGGCTGTTAGAAGCGGAGGCGTTTGAGCAATTTTTAGGGCGAAAATTTTTGGGTGAGAAGCGATTTTCGCTAGAAGGCGGAGAGGGTGCGATGGTAGTGCTCAATGCGATCTTGGAGAGCAGTCCGGCGGCCGGGGTGTCCGAGATTGAGATGGGGATGTCACACCGTGGGCGCCTCAACGTACTGGCGAATTTCCTCCGCAAGACGCTCACCACCATTTTGTTGGAATTTACCCCCAACTTTGTGCCCGAGGTGGTGGCCGGTGATGGCGATGTGAAATACCACCTCGGTTACGAAAATATCCGCGAGTTGGCCGATGGCAAGGTGCGCGTCAACCTCGCCGCCAATCCGAGTCATCTTGAAGCCGTCAATGCCATCGTTGAGGGCAAGGCCCGTGCCCGCCAACGGATTCTAGGTGATGACGCGGCGGGCACCAACCGCAAGCGAGTTCTGCCGCTGCTGATTCACGGCGACGCGGCGTTTGCCGGCCAGGGGTCGGTGGCGGAGTTGCTCAATCTCTCACAACTGCCCGGCTACCGCACCGGCGGCACGCTCCATCTCATCATCAACAACCAGATTGGATTCACCACCGATCCGGCGGACGCCCGATCATCGGCCTATGCCACCGATGTGGCAAAGATGATTGAGGCACCGATCTTGCACGTGAATGGAGAGGACCCGATGGCGCTGCTCTGGGCGTCGCGCTTGGCCCTCGAATTTCGTCAGCAATTTGGCCGCGATGTGGTCATCGACATGCTTTGCTATCGCCGCCAAGGCCACAACGAGGCGGACCAAGCGGCCTTCACGCAGCCGCTGGTGGCTAGGAAGATTGCCGCCCGTGAGACGTTTGGCCAAATTTACAAGCAGCAACTCGTTGCCCGGGATATTCTCAGCCAGGAGGAGGCTGATGCCATTGAGCAAACGATCTGGGAGAAGTTGGAAGCCGGCTATAACAAAATGATGGAACTCAGCGCTAGCGGCGAGCGCACGGCCTTCAGTGGATCCACGGCCATCATCCAGCCGCCGTATTCCCACGCGCCAGTGGCCAGCGGCATCAGCCGCGAGCAACTCCAGCAACTCGGACGGGCCCTGACCACCCTGCCAGACGGCTTCCACCTCAACCCCACCCTTGCCAAACGCTTCATCCCCCGTCGCATCCATGCGCTCCACAACGGAGGTCCCTTCGATTGGGCGTTCGCTGAAGCGTTGGCCATCGGCTCGTTGCTCATGGAACAAACACCCGTGCGCTTGTCCGGGCAGGACAGCCAGCGCGGCACGTTCTCGCAGCGCCACTCGGTATTTTACGATTCCCAATCCCACGAGCGCCACATCCCGTTGGAGCAGATCGCCCCCGGGCAAGCCCGATTTTGCGTGTACAATTCGTCGCTGTCCGAGTTTGCCGTGTTAGGCTTCGACTACGGGTACTCCCTCGGCTATCCGGCGATGCTGACGCTGTGGGAGGCGCAGTTTGGCGATTTTGCCAACGGCGCGCAAGTGGTCATCGACCAATTCATTGCCAGCGCGGAATCCAAATGGCAAACGCCCAGTGACATCGTGCTGCTCTTGCCGCATGGCTACGATGGGATGGGGCCGGAGCACTCCAGCGCCCGCCTCGAGCGCTTCCTCCAACTCTGCGCCGGAGACAATCTCGTCGTCGGCAACTTCACCACTCCCGCCCAATTTTTCCATGCCCTTCGCCGCCAAAAACTAAGCCCCTGCCGGAAACCGCTCATCGTCATGACGCCCAAAAGCCTGCTGGCCCGCCAGGAAGCCGTCTCCAAGGAGGCCGACTTTCTCGCTGGCACTTGCTTCCAGGAAATCCTGCCAGATCCTGACCGACAGATCGATCCGGCTGCCGTTGAGCGGGTCATTTTCTGCAGCGGCAAGGTGTATTACGACTTGTGTTTCCAGCGCAAACAGGCGGCTTGCACCAGCACGGCGATCCTCCGCTTGGAGCAACTCTATCCATTCCATAGGGACTTGCTCGAAACTTTGCTAGGCCAGTACTCCAATGCCAACCGCTTCGTATGGTGCCAGGAGGAACCTGCAAACATGGGGGCTTGGACCTACGTCGCCCCCTTGCTCGAAGCTGTGGTTGGCAGCAAAGTCCTCTATGCCGGGCGCATCGCCGCCGCTAGTCCTGCATCCGGCTCCAAGGCCAATCACATCCGCGAGCAGCACACACTGCTCAGCCAGGCACTCACAATCTAACACCTCCCCTCCCCTTTCATGCTCATCGACGTCACGGTTCCCGCAGTGGGCGAATCCATCAGTTCCGCTAACATTGCCTGTTGGCACAAGTCCTCTGGCGAATTCGTCCGTCAAGGCGAGCGACTCGTCACCCTGGATACCGACAAGGTTTCCAATGAACTTGAAGCCACCAGCGATGGTCGCCTTGAAATCCTCATCGCCAATGGCCAAGAAGTAGCTATCGGCACCGCAATCGGCCGATTGGACACGGCCGGCACTGCAACCCCGCCAACCCCGGCAACCCCGATAGAATCACCCGACGCGCCGAAGCCTGCTGTGCCCGCCGACGAGCGCAGCACGCGTCGCCCGATGTCGATGTTGCGCCGCAAGATTGCCACACAACTCGTCAATGCCCAGCAAACGGCGGCCATTCTAACGACTTTCAACGAAGTGGACATGAGTGCGATCATGGAGATGCGGCGGCAAGCTCAGGAAAGGTTCCTCAGTCGGCACGGCGTAAAACTCGGCTACATGGGATTCTTCGTCAAAGCGGTGGTGCTAGCGCTCAAGCAGGTGCCCGCGCTCAACGTCCGGGTGGATGGAGACGAGATTGTGGAGCATCATTATTACGACATCGGAGTGGCGATAAGCAGCGACAAAGGTCTGGTGGTGCCCGTGCTGCGGGCATGCGACAGCCAGTCTCTGGCAGGCATCGAGCAAGACCTCGTTGGCTATGCCGAAAAAGTACGGGCTGGAAAAATTGCCCTAGCAGACTTGCAGGGCGGCGTTTTCACCATCTCCAATGGCGGCGTGTATGGCTCCCTGCTCAGCACCCCCATCCTCAATCCTCCTCAAAGCGGCATCCTCGGGATGCACTCGATCCAAGACCGCCCGGTCGCTCGCAACGGTCAAATCATCATCCGTCCCATGATGTACCTGGCCCTCAGCTACGACCACCGCCTCATCGACGGACGCGAGGCCGTCACCTTTCTCAACCACGTCAAGGCCAGCCTCGAAGCGCCCATCCGCCTATTGCTCGATACCTGAGGTGCCCCCTCCGCCCCCCAGAATAAAAAAATTTCTTTGTGGGATCATTATTGACAAGTTGCTGGGATTCCTTCATATCCCGCGTCCCGACAATCTGCGGAACCAACCAACCAAAACACAACGAATCGCATGCGTGGAGTGATCATGAAGAAAGGCGAGCCTGTCGATCGGGCTCTCAAGCGCCTCAAGACAAAACTCGATACCGAAGGAGTGCTGGAAGAAATCCGGCGTCGGCGCTCATTTGAAACGCCCACCGAGCGCAGACAGCGCAAACTCCGCACCGCATCCAAGCGCAACAAGATCCGCTGGCGCTACACGTCCGGCACCGGTTCCGCCCACAACACCGAAAAAGTCGAACTCGCCGATTAATTTTACCTGTTCCCCAGGTCGGAAACCAAACGGGCACCTCGCGGTGCCCGTTTTTTGTGCATTTGCAAGGGGCTGAGCCGACCACGCCCCTTTGGCTGGGCCGGGAGACTTTGCTGCGATGAAATTTCATCTCGGCACCGAAACGTCATTGACAAGACCGCCCCAGGGGAATAGTCACACCGGTGTATGAAAGCTGTATGGTTAGTCGCCTTGGTAGCCGTGTTGGGGATTGGGACTGTCTTTCCCGCTATCAACGAAAAAAAAGTTGAGAGTGCCAAGGAATCGGCCGCCAAATCTGGCAAGCTGATTTCCTTTGTCTTTTACCAAGCTTACTGGGACCCGAATTGTCCGAAGTGCGTCGCCACGGTGAACGCCAACAATGCAGCCGTAAAAAAGGTAGTGCCACGCCAGGACACGGTGGTCATTGAAGTGGTCGGCAAGGAAAAGGATGTTAGGGCGATCCTTCCGCCTGTGGTCAGCATGGACGGCCCGACCCCGCGAGTGGTCGTGACCGATGCGGCCTGCGAGACGGTCGTGGCCGAAATGAAGCCGGGCATGGACAAGGCGGACTTGAGTGCCTTCGGGAAGAAGGTCAAGGACGCCGCCGCGTCCCAACGCTGATGCTCAGACAAGCGCACCTGCTAACCCGGCCTGATTCAACCTAAGACGTTCTCGTGGATTGCCTTCTCGCATTCTGCTTGTCGGCGGCGCTCGACACGAGGAGCTACTTCCCTCAATCTTCGGTCCGTAATGCCCGATTTTTCTCTTGAATACGCCCTGCATGCCCGCGGATTGACCTGCGTGGCCGGGGTGGACGAGGCGGGACGCGGGCCGCTGGCTGGGCCAGTGGCAGCAGCAGCAGTGATCTTGCCTGCCGGATTCATCGACCCGGGACTGAACGACTCGAAGAAACTCAGCGCTAAGAAACGCGAGTTGCTCTATCAGATTCTAACCGGAGATCCAACCCTGCGTTGGGCAGTTGCGCTTGCGTCCGCAGAGGAGATTGACGCGCTGAACATCTTGCGGGCGACTCATCTGGCAATGCGGCGGGCCGTGGCGGCGCTGGGAGTGACGCCGGACCATTGCCTCATCGACGGCCTGCCGCTGCGGGACTTTCCGTGGCCGCACGATGGCATTGTGAAAGGCGACTCGCTCTCGTGCTCGATTGCGGCGGCGAGCATCCTCGCCAAGGTGACGCGCGACCGGTTGCTGGCTGAGATTGATGCGGAATTTCCACTTTACGGCTTTGCGAAGCATCAAGGATATGGCACAAAGAGGCATCTTGAAGCGCTTCGGATTCACGGCCCTTGTCGCCACCATCGTCGCTCGTTTGAGCCCGTGGCTCAACTCACCTTGCCATTTGACCGGGCCTGATGGTGAGGAGCGAGACCGGCAGTGGCTCGGCCGCTACGGGGAAGACGTGGCCACTGCGTGGTTGCGTGCCCATCAGTGCAAGATTTTAGCTAGAAACTACCGCAATGAGCGGCGGGGGCGGCGCACTGGGGAAGTTGATATCATTGCCCGTGAGAACCGGCTGTTGTTATTCGTCGAGGTCAAGACCCGCCATGAGTCCAGCAAGATTCGGCCCTTGGATGCGGTGGACAAGGCCAAGCAGGAACTCATCGAGCGCGGTGCCAACGACTGGCTGCGGCGCCTCGGCACGCGCCAATTGCCGTGGCGCTTTGACGTGATCGAGATATACGTCGCCGAGGGCAAGTTGCCACGGGTCAACCGTGTTAGGGATGCGTTCTGAGTCATCCTCAGCCTGACAAACGGGCGCTGAGCAAATCGGTCACTTGCTTCGGATTGGGTTTTGAGGTGGCCGCCTTCATGACCTTGCCGGTTAGAAAGTTAAGCAACTTCAGGTTGCCTGCTTTAATCAATCCGACCTCGGTGGGGTTCTCTGCGATGACTTGATCGACGAGAGCCTCCAATTCACCTGCGGCACCCGAACCATATCCTCGGCTCGCCACGACGGCCTCAAACGTCATTCCGGGTGTGTCTATCAAATCGAATACAATTTCCCTGGCCTGGCTTGAGGAAAGCGCATCAGAAAGCGTGCTGTTAGCAATCTTCTGAATCTCGTCATTCGGGATGGGCGAGTTTTCGATTGTCAATCCCCGCTGATTGAGCGTGCCGAGATAGGTATTGATGATGAAATTGGCGATTTTCTTGGGATGGCTGGAGGTTTTGGCCAGGCTATCGAACAAGGAAGCAAGTTTGCCATTTGATGAGAGCACGGCGGCATCGTAGTCGGTGACGCCGAGGTCGCGTTTGAAGCGAAGTGCCAATTCGTGAGGCAACTCAGGCAGCCGCGGACGGACTTTTTCCAACAATGGAGCCGTGCGGATCGGCAGCAAATCGGGGCAGGCAAAATATCGGTAGTCGTGCGCATCCTCCTTGGTGCGCATGAGCTGAGTCTCGCCGCGCTCGTCATCCCAGCGGCGGGTCGATTGGACCTGCGCACGGCCCTGCGAGAGGTCCTCACCCTGGCGCTCAATTTCAAAGTGAATGGCGCGGCGGATGGCTGAGATTGAGTTGAGGTTTTTGAGTTCGACCTTGGGGCCGAGCGGTTCCTCCGGCATTCGCCGCAGCGAGATATTCACGTCGCAACGCAACTGGCCTTTTTCCATATCGGCATCGGACACACCGCCTTGGATGAGAATCATCTGGAGCGAGCGGAGATAGGCGTAGGCCTCCTCACCACTTTCCAAGTCCGGCTCGCTAACAATCTCCATCAGCGGCGTGCCCGCACGATTGAAATCAATGAGCGACGAGCTGCCAAGATGCGTCGATTTCGCAACGTCTTCCTCAAGGTGGATCCGGTTGAGCCGAACCACTTTATCAGCCCCAGCACCCTCTCTTCGGGCGTCGCCCGGATAGCAATGGGCGTAGAGCGGAACCCCTCCCCCAATGCACAAGGGCAGATCAAACTGCGTCGTCTGAAAATTCTTCGGCATGTCCGGATAGAAGTAACTCTTGCGGTCCCACTTTGAAATTTCCGGCGAACTGCAACCTAACATTAAACCACTCAGCAAAGTTTGCTCAATGGCAGCCTCATTCAGCACAGGCAAGGCACCGGGTAGGCCCAGACATACCGGACAAGTATGCGTGTTGGGCTCCTCGCCAAACGAGGTGCGACAGGCACAAAACATCTTGGTTTGTGTCTTGACCTGGCAGTGAACTTCAAGGCCGATAGTTACTAAATAGGGCATGGGGGGAATCGGTTGTCAGGTGTCTCATTTCTTCTTCTCTTCAATGGCTTGCTTGACGTTTGGATCATCCAGGGCTCGGGTGAGGTTGGGACTTCTGAGCAGACCCGAAAAATCCTTTTTACGGGCAAGCCCTTGCAACGCTGGATCAGCCACGACTGTCGCCTTCGGATTGGCTTTGCCGGTCTTCGGATCAATCGCCGGCGTATCGGCCGGGCTGCCTTCGGCCGCAATCGCCTTGGCCAATGCCACCCGTGCCGGCTCGGTTAATGGATCTAACAATTTTAACCAATCCTTGGGCAGCACGGCCTCGGCCGACGTCTTCATGCGCAGCAAATAATCCGCAGTCTTGCTGGGGTCGGAATTTTTATCAACGAAGCCGCGAATCTCCTCAAGTGCCCCAGCATGATGCACCCAAGTGACGCCAATGAGCCAAAGGCCGGCCGCCACAAACAGGGCGAAAATGAGCCGGATCGGCACATTGGTGAACGCTGATGGTGGCCCGGAGCCAGGTCTCACAAACGGGCTAGCAACAAACCCGAGCACGCTGCGAATCAACCACATGGCCAGCACAAATGCAGCCACGGGTGCCCCGGTGGTGATCAAGCCATTGGGCTTTTCTAACACCTTGATCGACCACGCCGGGGCCTGCTGCCAGACCCAGTAAGCCAACCACGCACTCACACCGAGAATCAGCGCGCCCATTAGCAATCGAACAATGCCACGCAATAATACGAACAGCGCACATAGCGAAAAAATAATCAAGGCACCGGTGGTGAGATCAAGATGGGTTAGAAAATCGAGGGACATGCGGGGGATGATTGGAAAGTGGAAAGTGGGAAGTGGAAAGTGGAAAGTGGAAAGTGGGAAAATAGTCATCGGTCCTCTATCCCCCCACCCGGCTCCGTTGGCGGAGGAGGTGGTCGGTCAGAACGAGGGTGGCCATGGCTTCGACGATGGGCACAGCCCGGGGCAGGACGCAAGCGTCATGGCGGCCACGGCCCAGCAATTCGGTATTTTGGCCGTCGGCGGTGACGGTTTGCTGAGAGCTCATGATGGTGGCAGTGGGCTTAAAGGCGACGCGGAAGAAGATATTTTCGCCGTTAGAGATACCGCCCTGGATCCCGCCGGAATGGTTTGTCGTGGTGCGCACCCTACCGTCCTGCATCCGGAACGCATCATTGTGCTCGCGGCCGGTGAGCTGGGTACCCGCAAAGCCCGAGCCGATTTCAAACCCCTTGGTCGCCGGCAGCGAGAGCATCGCCTTGGCCAGATCGGCTTCCAATTTGTCAAAAATCGGTTCGCCCAAGCCGGCTGGGCAGCCTCTGATGACGCATTCGATGACGCCACCGACTGAGTTGCCGTCGGCCCGAACTGCCTTGATGAGAGCAATCATCGGCTCGACCATCGCCGCATCGCCGGTGCGCACGATATTCGATTCCACGGCCTCCGCAGTGACGGTGGCGGGATCGACACTGGCCTCAAGATGCTGGATGGATTTCACCCAAGCGACAACCTCGATACCGGGGTGGAAAACGTCCAACACCTGCCGGGCCACAGCTGCGGCGGCGACCCTGCCGATCGTCTCTCGGGCCGATGCCCGGCCACCACCAGACGCTGCGCGGATGCCAAACTTCGCGTCGTAGGTGAAATCGGCGTGGCTGGGCCTGTAGCTGGCGGCCATTTCGTCGTAGGCGGCCGGTCGTTGGTCGGTATTGCGCACCAAGATGGTGATCGGGGTGCCGAGGGTCAGCCCATCGTGCATGCCGGAGAGAATCTCTGCCCGGTCCGCCTCATTGCGCGGCGTCACAATCTCGGACTGACCCGGTCGCCGCCGGTCCAGTTCGACTTGAATCTGCGCCTCGCTCACGGCAATCCGCGACGGACAGCCGTCAATGACCACCCCCACGCCGCCGCCGTGTGACTCGCCAAAGGTGTGAATGCGGAAAATTTCGCCAAACGTGGACGCCATGCCGGAGGATAAGACCAAGCCGCCCGCTGGGCAAGCGCGAAGGCTGGCGGGCTTTTCGCTCGGGCAACTCCCCCACCCTTCTCATGCGTTGTCGGGCATATTTTCATTTGCTAAAGGGTGATTGGTAGGCATATTCGGCTGCTTGAAAGCTGAAACATCCCACCATTTATCCCCTCCGAAAAGAATGCCATGAGCATCAACAATGACTCCACAATGAAGCTAGGCCTATTTGGCTGGAACGAACTCATCACCTCGGATACTGAAGCCGCCAAACAGTTCTACGCAGCTGCCTTTGGCTGGACCTCTGAAACCGTGCCCGTGGCCCTTGGTTGGGACTACACCCTCTTCAAACTCGGAGATGCCACGGTTGGCGGCATGATCGGCATCACCCCGGAGATGACCTCGTGCCAACCGCAGTGGCTCAGTTATGTCTTCAGTGACGACGTGGCAGCAGATCTTGCCAAGGCTGAGGCTGCAGGTGCCACGATCCTTAAAGAGGCGATGGAAATTCCTAACACCGGAACCATGGCCATCATTCGGGACCCGCAGGGCGCAGTCTTCGCACTCTGGAAATGCACGAGAAATCCTGAGTGCCTGAGTCCAAGGTCTGAGCAGGAGAACGGCTAAAGCCACTCTCAAGCGTCGCGTAACGCATCAGCCTACAGCCTGAAGGCCTAAGCGCAGGCGAAGCCATAGCAAGCGGGAATCACACGAGAGCAGTTCAACAAGGTGGTATTCGTGTTCGCAAAAGACCGGATTGAAAATTGGGTTGAGTTCCTGAGGACAGGAGTTACCGACGAATCGAAATGAGTTATGGCTTGTTCCCATTCAGGTACACGGCCTGTTTTCCATGGTTGATCACTGCGGCACTCCGATGACGACATTGGCGCGGCCCGTGGCGGGCTCCATCTCCCACGACTAGTAAAATAGTAATCATGGTACCAGCCCTCGTACTTCTCACCCGGCCGGGTCTTGAGCGGCAGCCATCTCGGGTCAGGACAACTCTCCCGCTCCCCTCCGGTCGGCTCGATGTTCTCGCGAAAGTAGGCCCCGTCATGACCAAACCATGCCTTGGTGATGGCCCGGCGCAGCGATCCGGATCGAACCGGTCGCCAAGTCAAGCGTTTGACGAAACGGTTTTCCTGCTAGAAACGGGTTGGGCGAAAGCGAGATCCGGACCCGGCCGGTCTTGAAGATATCCCCCTGATAGGTATAGGCGTCGTTCTTGGCCAGCAGCAGATAGAGGTCGCCGTGTTCGATCGCATAAACGCCAGCTGCAATATCGCCGTTGCCTAGCGGCATCACACCCGAGGCGTCTTTCTAGGGACTTTCCCAGACGAAAGTCTGTACCGCTCCGTGTCAGCCGCCCGTGCAGTTTCGCAAATGCTTGGGGCAATCATCCATGCGGCAACCACAACCTTCAATCATCTGTTTGTCACCATATATGTGGGGGAAAAATTGGCGTCCTTTGAAGGTCACGCGAAACGGTTAGGACTGAGCAGATGCAGGTCGAAGCCGGGGGGCTCGGCGTCTAGCAGGCGGGCCGCGATGGCGGCGGTGACCGGGGCGAGGCTCAGGCCCATCATGGCGTGGCCGGTGGCCACCAGCAGGTTGCTGGCGGCGGCGCTGCGGCCGAGGTAGGGCATGCCATCGGGTGAACAGGGGCGGAGGCCGTGCCAAGGGGTGAGGCCGTCGAAGTGGGAGCGTTTGAAGTTAGGGAAATAGTTGGATGCGGCGCGCAAAATCCCCTCGACCCGGCGCGGACTGATAGACTCGCTGGTGCCACTCATTTCCATGGTGCCGCCAAAACGCAGGCTGCCACCCATTGGCGTGACGGCCACCCGAGCCTCAGTTAGAATGGAACACAGCGCGGGCAGTTCCACCGGATTTGGCAGGGTCACGCTGTATCCCTTGCCCGCTTGCATCGGCAGCCGCAAGCCGAGTTGGCGAATCATGCCATCTGACCAAATTCCGCCGCTGATGACAAATTCGTCGGCATCAATTTCCCCGTCGCTGGTTTTCACCGCACGCAGTTTGCCGGACTCGCGGGACCAACCGGTGACCTCCGTGCTCCATAGGAAACGCGTCCCTTGTTGGGCGGCGCGCCGTTGTTGATAGGCGATGAAAAGTTCCGGGCTCAGATGGCAGTCCTTCGGATAGTGGACGGCCCCAGCCACAGCCATCGCAATCCCCGGATCGAGGCGGGCGGTGGCCGTTGCATCCAATACCTCAGCGGGCACACCCAGCGCCCGCGCCTTGGCCGCCATCGCTGCCTCCTCGTCGAGCGTGTGGTTCTCTTTGCACAACATCAGCAGACCTTTGCTGACCAGGCCGATATCCTCGCCTCCAGTCGCAAGTTCCTGATAGGCTTGGCGGCTCGCGAGGTGCAAGTCGCGCAACAGCGGTGCACATCGCTCGACATGGGCCCGGGTGGCGGAGCGCACGAAGCGCAGGCCCCAGCGGATCAGGTCCAGATCGAGGCGCGGCTTGATATAGAATGGCGATTCGGGATTCCACATCCATTTGAGGCCCATGGCCACCATGCCGGGCGCTGCCATCGGCACGAAGTGACTGGGCACCACCATGCCGGCGTTGCCAAACGAACAACCGCCACGTCGTTCGCCGTGTTGTTCTATCAGGGTCACCCGGTGGCCGCGGCGGCTGCAAGCCTCCGCCACGGACAACCCGATGATCCCGCCACCCAAAACGACAATATGCTTGGCCATGTTCGCTGGATCAGCCCGTAAAGTAGATATAGGCACCGAAGATAAACACCAGGATCACCAGTGAGCCCAGCACATCCATCCAGTTCCAGCTCGCACGGGTATCCGCTTTGTCGGCGGCACTGGCCGTGGCAAACGTCAGCCCTTGAATCTGTGGCTGGTTCGGCTCGTCTGTCATGTAACTAACCACGACCATGACCACTGCCGAGATGACGGTGATGAGGATGCTGAAGTATTGGAAGTTGATGTTGTTGACGATCCACAAGAACGAGCCGTGGGGATACTCATCGAACATGCGCAGCGTGATCGGGGTGTCCACCGCCATCCGGAAGATACCGACGACGAAGCCGACGACCATCGCCCAGAAGCAGCCTTGCTTGTTGAGGCGTTTCCAAAACACACCGAAGAAAAAGACCACGAAAATCGGCGGGGCCAGGTACCCTTGGACGGATTGGAGATATTCATACAAGCCATGCGCGCCCTTAACCACCGGGATCCACAGCAACGCAATGAGCACCATCACCCCAGTGGCTAGGCGGCCCATGCGCACCAATTCCGACTGGCTAGCCTTGGGCCGAAGCTTCTCATAAATGTCCACTGTGAAGAGCGTCGAGCAGGCATTGAACACCCCGGCCAGTGAGCCCATCAAGGCCGATAGCAGTCCGGCCACCACGATGCCGCGCAGGCCCGGTGGAAGTAGATATTGCACCATCAGCGGAAATGCGCCTTGGGAACCGCCGGGTTTGTTGAACTCAGCAGCCAGCTCGGGCACCAAACCTTTTTTGACCAGCGCATAACAAATCAGACCGGGAATGATGAATAAATAGACCGGGAACAATTTGAGAAATGCCGCAAAAATACTTCCTTCGCGAGCCACCTTTTGGTTAGGAGCACCAAGTGCGCGTTGCACGATGTATTGGTCGGTACACCAGTACCACAGTCCGATGACCGGCGCACAGATGGCCATGCCAAGCCAGGGAAAGTTGTTATTGAAGTACCACGCCTGTTTGACGATTGTGCCGGATGCGTCCAGTTCCTTGATGGGTGCCCATGAGGCGATCTGGCCAACTGGCACCAGAGGTTTCCACAGGTTGAACATGTCCGGCCCGCAGATGTGCCGCAGTTCGCCCCAACCGCCCAGCTTGTTCAAGCCGTAGAACGTCAGCACCGCCGAGCCGCCAATGAGCACCACCACTTGCACTGCGTCGTTGTAGGCCACCGCACGCATGCCGCCGATGATCGTGTACAAACCCGTGAGAATAATCACAGCAATGGAGCCGATCCAGAAACTATCAATAACCACAGAACCGATAGTGATTTGCAACTCCGGCAGCAAGGTGCCGAAGACAATGCCGCCGGCAAAGATGCCAACCGCGATTTTTGATAGAATAAAGGTGATGATCGAGACGATGGACAGCACATAGCGCGAGCCGACTGAGAACCGGCGTTCTAGAAACTCCGGCATCGTGAATACCTGCGAGCGCATATAAAATGGCACGAACACCCACGCCAGCACCAGCAGGCACCAAGCGTGCAATTCATAATGAGCCAGCGCCACACCATCCTTGGCGCCCGATCCGGCTAGCCCGACGATGTGCTCGGAACCGATGTTAGACGCGAAGATAGAGGCACCAATGACCCACCAGCCGAGGTTGCGCCCGGCTAGGAAATAGTCGGCTGCGGTGTCCTTGTTTTTTCGCACCACCCACCAGGCAACGCACAGGAGGACGGTGAAATAGGCGGCAATCATCAGCCAGTCGATGCCGGCCATTCGGCTGCTCACGGCAGCCAGTGGAATTCCAGGGATATAGGGTTGCATGTTAGCGTTTTGTTGTTTCGGGGTTTGAGAATGGAGGTGATATGTCAGCCCGGCTGCCCATAGTAGGCAGCGGCTCCGTGCTTGCGATAGAAATGTTTGTTTAATAAATAAGCCGGTGCTGGCGGCGCGTGTGGTCTGAGGGCCAGGGTCTTGATGGCTAGATCCGCAACAATCTCCAAGGCCAGCGCGGTTTCCACCGCTTTGGCACCGCTGGCGGCCCATGCAAAGGGGCCATGGCTTCTAACGAGCACTGCCGGCACTTCCAGCGCGTTGAGCGTGGCGAAGCGTTCGACGATCACCTCACCGGTGGCCCATTCGTAGTCACCGGCCACTTCAGCAGGGGTTAGAGCTCGGGTCACCGGCACTGCGCCGTTGAAGTAATCGCAGTGGGTGGTGCCGAAGCAGGGCAGATCGATGCCGGCCTGGGCGAAGGCCACTGCATTGCGCGAGTGGGTATGAACGACCGAACGGATGCCCTCAAAGGCGAGCAGCAGGCCGCGGTGCGTCGGGGTGTCCGAGGACGGCCGCAACGTGCCGCTTACCAATTTGCCGGCGAAGTCGATGATCACCATGTCCTCGGGGCGCAGTTTATCATAGTCCACGCCTGAGGGTTTGATGGCAAAGACGCCCAACTCACGGTCGGCGACGCTGACGTTTCCGAAGGTAAGATCGACCAATCCGGTGGCGGGCAGCGCGCGGTTAGCCTCGCAGCATTCTTCCTGGATAGAGCGGTAGGATGGCATGGTTGGCGCGATGGATGTTAGCCCTGGATGCCTTGGGCGAGGTGATAGTAGAGGTCGGAGTTGCGGAGTTGGTCTTTGAAGGAGCGCAGGCGGGTGTCGCGGTCGATGACCGCCAACTCGATACCTGCGATCTCGGCGAAGTCTTCCAGATGTTCGGTGGCCAAGGCAAGCGAAAGCACCGTGTGATGCGCGCCGCCCGCTAACACCCACGCGGCGGTGGCCGTCTTGAGGTCCGGTTGGGCGTGCCACAGCGCACGGGCAACCGGCAGCTTTGGCAGCGGTTGGGCCGGCGGCAGGCACTCGACCTCGTTGACGAGCAAGCGGAAGCGGTTTCCCAGATCGATGAGTGAGGCATTGACGGCCGGGCCAGCGGCACTATCGAAAACGAGGCGGCAGGGGTCTTGTTTGCCACCGATGCCCAGCGGATGGACTTCGAGGGTCGCTTGGCCGTTGGCAATCGACGGACAAATCTCCAACATGTGGGCACCGAGCACCAATGCGCCGGACGGGTCTAGATGATAGGTGTAATCCTCCATGAACGAGGTGCCTCCCTCCACTCCTTCCGCCATGACTTTCATCACCCGCAGCAAGCCGGCCGTTTTCCAGTCGCCTTCCGCGCCAAAACCATACCCGTCGGCCATCAACCGCTGCACCGCCAACCCGGGCAGTTGCGTCAGGCCGTGCAAATCTTCAAAGGTGGTGGTGAAGGCACCAAAGCCACCTTCTGTTAGGAATGAGCGCAGGCCGAGTTCGATGCGTGCTGCATCGCGCAACGAATTGCGCCGTTCGCCACCGGCCCGCAGGGGGGCAGCCACAGCGTAGGTGTCATCGTACTCGTTGCAGAGCGCGTCCACAGCGGCGTCACTGGCGGCGGCCAGATGGGCGGCGAGGTCGCCGACGCCATAGCCATTGACGGCCCAGCCGAAGCGCATCTGCGCGGAAACCTTGTCGCCCTCGGTCACCGCCACCTGCCGCATGTTGTCACCGAAGCGGGCGATCTTGAGGGATTGCCCGGCCTGCCAAGCGCGGGCCACCCGCATCCAGGCGGCGAGGCGGGCGGTGACATCCGGGTCCTGCCAGTGACCAACGATGACCTTGCGCGGCAAGCGCATGCGGGCGCCGATGTGACCGAACTCGCGGCCGCCGTGGGCGGTCTGGTTCAGGTTCATGAAATCCATGTCGATGCTGGCCCAAGGCAGGTCGCGGTTGAACTGGGTGTGCAAATCGGCCAACGGCTTGCGCAGCGCCTGCAAGCCGGCGATCCACATTTTGGCTGGCGAAAACGTGTGCATCCAAGCCACCAAGCCGATGCACTCGGGCGAGGAGTTGGCGTCCAGACAGAGCCGGGTGATTTCATCCGGAGTGGTTAGCACCGGCTTGAACACGACCTTGCAGGGCAGCGTGCCGGACGCGTTGAGGGCGGCTACGACGTGCTGTGAGTTGGCGGCCACCTGTTGGAGAGCGGCGGGGCCGTAGAGGTGTTGTGAGCCGGTGATGAACCAGACTTCGGGAAGGGCAGATGAGGACATGATGTTAGATTGGCGGTGATCGATGGAGTTGAATGCTTTGGGGAAAATATTTCAGCGTGCCTGTGCTTCCTGTTTGATGGACAGCAGGTCCTTCATAACGTTGCCGAGGGCGGCGCAGGATGTGATGCCGCCGAAGGCGTCGTGGAGTTCGCGGTAGAGGTTATACAAATCGTCATAGACGGCGGAGGCCGCGGGATTTGGCCGATAGCTGAGTTCTTTGACGCCGGTCATGGCGGCCTGCGCCTCGCTGTATCCCGGATAGACCCCGGCCACCACTGCGGCCCCAATGGCAGCGCCAAGCGCGCAGCTTTGCGCCGAACGGGACACCAACATTTCGCAAGCGGTCACGTCGGCATAAATTTGCATCAGCACCGGATCTTTCTCGGCGATGCCACCGGAGCACACGATGCGCGCCACCGGCACGCCGTACTCCTTGAGGCGCTCGAGGATGGCCCGCGCGCCGAAGGCCGTTGCCTCGATGAGCGCCCGGTAAATTTCTGCACGACTGGTGTGCAGGGTTTGTCCCACCAACAAACCGGTTAGCCGCTGGTCCACCAAAATAGTCCGGTTGCCGTTGTTCCAGTCCAGCGCCAGCAGGCCGCTCTGGCCGGGGCGCATCGCGGCGATTTCGCTGGTTAGAGATTGGAACAACGAGGGGTCGCCACCGCAAACCCCCTCGACCCACCACTTGAAAATGTCGCCGACGGCAGACTGTCCGGCCTCGATGCCGTAGAAGCCGGGGAGGATGGCACCTTTGACGATGCCGCAAATGCCGGGGATGTCGGCGGGTTGTTTGTCGGCGGCGATGACCCCGCAATCGCAAGTGGAAGTGCCGATGACCTTGACCAAGGTGCCCTCGGTGACGCCACAGCCGATCGCGCCGTAGTGGACGTCCATTTCACCGATGGCCACCGGAATGCCGACTGGCAGGCCGAGCTTGGCGGCCCATTCCGGGCACAGTGTGCCGGCTGCGACCGATGCGTCGTAGGCGGTGTCGTAAAGGCGTTCGCGCAGGGCTGCGAGCTGCGGGTCGAGCGCTGATAGGAACTCTGCGTCGGGCAGGCCGCCCCAGTCTTCGGCATACATGGCTTTGTGGCCGGCCATGCACACGCCGCGGCGGATTTGCCGGGGGTCGCTCACACCGCACAACACTGCCGGCACAAAGTCGGCGAGTTCGACCCATGAAAACGCCGCTGCAAAAACCTCCGGATCGGTTTTGAGGCAATGCCAGAGTTTTGCCCAGAACCACTCCGACGAATAGGTGCCGCCGATTTTCGCCAGATACTGCGGCCGCATTTCCTTGGCTATCGCTGTGATCGCCTCTGCCTCGGGAATGCCCGTGTGATCCTTCCATAGCCAGCACTGCGCCGCCAACCGCTCGGAAAATTCCGCCGCAAACGCCAGCGGCACATTGTTGGCATCCACCGGTAGCGGGCTCGAACCCGTCCCGTCCATCCCGATGCCGATCACCTGCGCCGGTGAAAATCCAGCTTCCGCCGCCTGCGCCGCTGCCAGCGCCCCGCGCGTCGCTTCCTCTAACACCCGCAAGTAATCCGCCGGATTCTGCCGCGCCAAATGGTGGTCCCCCGGATCCAGCAATACCCCCTGCTGCCCCGACGCGTAGCCTACCACTGCGGTGCCGATTTCCCGCCCGTCCGCACAATCCACCACCAAAGCCCGTGCCGAGTTGGTGCCGTAATCAAGTCCTATCGTGTAGCGCATTCCTACCTCCTACCCAACCCTGCCACCCGCTGCCTAGGGCATTTGTGTAGGACAGTCATCTTCGGCGGATGATTTGGCCAGACGGCTAACCCGCAGCCGCTCGGCGGTGAGAAGTGCTTTAAAGCGGGCGTAATCTTCCTCGGGGGTGCCGGACAGCAGCCGATAGGTATAACTCGGCCAATGGCGCATTTCCTCGATGGCGTTGGCCATGCGCAAGGCAATGGTGGCCTCGCTGTCGGTGCCGCGGCCGGTTAGTCGGGCTAACAGTTCGGTGTCACTGGGTGGCATCACAAACAGATCGACCCGTGCCCGCTGGATGTCCGGATCGGCGCAGGCACGCACATGGGCCGCCCCCTGCACGTCAATGTCCATCACCACATCGGTCCCGGCTCCCAGGTGGCCGAGCACTTCCGAACGCAGCGTGCCATAGTGGTTCCCGTGCACCAACGCATGTTCCAAAAAATCCCCTGCGGCAACCCGGGCCTCAAACGCATCGCTCGATAAAAAATGATAGTCTTGGTCGGCAATCTCCCCGGGCCGCGGTTGGCGGGTGGTGCAGGAAATCGAATAGTGCGCCTCCTTGTCCGCTGCCAAGCGGCGGCAAAGCGTGGTCTTGCCCGACCCCGAGGGGCCGGACACCACCAAAAGAATCCCAGTGCGCGGCGGCATGCTTGAAGTGTGACAACTGAAGCAGCGTTGGGGAAACCTTTTCTCGTAATTTTCCTAACGCTATCACCAAGCCTGCTTGGAAAACATGAAACCGACCGAGCGCTGCCATGGGGTGAGATCTGAATTCAGTTTTTGACCACAAATGTGCCATGGGGTCGAGCCAGTTCTATGCCGCTGAGATCTCGCCATGCCCATATTCTCTCGCAGCCGCCATATCCACTCCCGCTCGCTCTAGAGGTGCTACCCGAAACATTCTAGCCGGATAACGCCTGAGACAAGCCGGAAAAAAACCTAATAAAATCATTGACAACATGAACCGAAAATAAAAAATCGCCGCTTCCGTTTGTATGAAAAATAACCCACTCGGCGGTGTGGACAGGCACTCAGATGATCATCTGGGGAGGAACCAATACCGGCGTCTTGTTCAACGACACCTTCAGCTACTCTCCTGGCAGGGCTATGATTCTCTATCAGAGGCCATGATGGAGAGGAATGACGGATACTGCATGTGAAGGAAAAAGGATGAGATCAGTCATTGCCATATTGACCCTGCTGCTCACGCACGCCATCGCACATGCGGATGACTTCGCAGCGCTGTGCGCCGACCGTGCAGCTCTGGAGCGCGTGTATCACGACCACCGCACTGGGGCAAAGCAGCCCTTTGACCAGGCAATGCCGCGCGAGTTGATCGAAAGCTTGACCCGGCAGGAGATCCGAAAGGAAGCCGTACTGAGAAAATCCTACGGCGTGGTCATCACCTCCGCGATGCTCGCCGCCGAGGTGGAGCGCATCAACTCCACCACCCGCGCGCCAGAGATACTGGCGGAACTCAAACACGCGCTGGGCGATAACTCGGATCGCTTCGCACGCAGCATGGCGCGGCCCATCCTCGTGGAGCGGGAACTGCGCAGCCGCTTCGACAACGACGACAAGCTCCACGCCGAACAGCGCCACGAGGCGGAACGTGTGCGTACCAGCCTGCTAGCGGGCGAGTCAGTGGCGGGCATGCAGGAGGTGACTTGGCAGCTCACGCCCCGCCCTGCGGACCAAACGGAGGAAATCCCAAACCCAGCCCCGGCCAGCACACTCACCCAAGGTGCCGCCAAAAGCTCGAGCTATTCCGTCGAGGCGACCGCGCAGGTCTCACAAGCCATTCCTGCTCCCGAGGCTCTCCGGCGCGAATCGGACACGAAAAAGCCATATCTTGAGAACCTGGACCCGCAGTTGCAGAATCTCCTGCGCGTGCAGTTAGGAAAACCCGGTGCCGTGAGCGCAGTGGTCGAAACACCCGCCGGTTTCCTCGTTTTCCAAGCCAAGGAACGCACAGCCACCGAGCTTCGCGCCGCCTCGCTATCCATCCGCAAGCGCGACTACGGGGAGTGGCTCGCGCATCATCCCGAATGAACCCCATTGACATGAAACGCAGCATCCTCATCGCCGGTACACTGACCGCATTCGCCACTCCTGCCATTCACGCCGACCTGCGGGCCAGCGCGAGCTACGCAATTGCAACCGAAAGCGCTGATGCCGGCGGCAATCGCGCAACTTCAACAACCTACACCAACGACGCCAGCCTCGGCGGCATCGCGGGTATCAGCACCGTGGCCGCTCCGGCGGAGACGGCGAAAAGCGGTTACGTCGGCCAACTCTATGAGGTTACCGCACTGCAACTCTCTGCCACATCAGCCACCGTGAACGAAGGCGGTACCCAGCAACTCGCTGGCATGCAGTTGCTTGACGATGGCAGTACCCTTGACGTGGCTGCCAACGCGATCGGCTGGAGCGTGCAGAGTGGACCGCTCACCGGCATCAGCGCCACGGGTCTCGCGACGGCGGACCATGTTTACCAGGCCACCCTCGCGATCGCACAGGGCTCGTACGCAGGTCTCAGCAGCACCTTGAACCTAACGGTACTGAACGTGAACTCCGACAACTTCGGCACCTATGCTGGCGATGGCATCGACGATGCCTGGCAGGTGCAATACTTCGGCCAGCCGCCCAATGCCCGGGCCGCGCCGAATTTCATTAGCGACGGCAGCGGCCTGACCAATCTCTTCAAATACACCGCCGGACTCGCGCCTAACAACCCTGCCGCCACCTTCACTGTGCTGGTGAATCCGGTGCCCGGCCAACCAACCCAGCGCGCCATCGTCATCAGCCCGACGTTTGCGGACCGAACCTATACCGTCGAGTATTGCGCCAGTCCACCGAGTTGGTCCACTCTGAGCGGGTCCTATGCCGGCACTGGCGCAGCGCTGACAGTGACCGACGCCAACGCCAGCAATCCCTCAAAATTCTACCGGGTGAAAGTTGCCAAACCTTAGCCGTAATAGCAGCCGATCCACCTTTACCCAAGTTAGGCAGGCTAGCAGGCAAATGACACGTTCCATGAGGATGCGTTGCGTTAGGCTTATTGTGCCGGCGGATACTTGATCCTCACCCGATAGAAACGCCGGTTGATGCTGGAGGGCGGCGTGCCGGTGGCGGTGCCATCGTCTGTCCAGCTGACCACGCCGCCGCTGCCGGGTAGGACGGCTCCTGCGGTTGCCCATGTTCCGGATAGATCGGCGGCGTACAATATTTGATAGGTCCGGTCTATCAAGGTGGGAAACCGGAGGGTAAAATGCCCCTCTGCGTCCTTGCCGACGGTTACGTTCAAGCCGATGGCATGGGCCACGGTGGGATCCAAGCCGAGGACGAATTTTTCGCCGTTAGTCATGCCATCGCCAGCGGCGGCTGGCTGATCGGCGACGGCCGGGTCGGTGATATTCAGGCCGTATTGCTGTTTCCACCAATCGGGAATACCGTCATTGGCGGTGGAGATCGACAGGCTCGGCCCGGTTTCAAAACCAATGGCAAACGACTGGCCGTTGGTGACGGCCACTTCCACTTGCTGCGTCTGGGCTTGGTTGCGCATGTTGAGGGTGTCGAAGCCGGAGTTGGGCTCTCGATCGACTGCCGCGCTATTGTACAATGCGTTATATCCGCCGCTGTATTTCACGAACGAACGGACGCTGCGCGATTGGGCGTCTCGGTCGATAACGCTCACTTCGCCGTTGAGGGCATCGTTGAGCGTGCTGAGGTTGGCTTGTCCGCTGACTAACAAATCATACAAATTAGGGGACATGCCATGGCGGACATAGAGTGCGTTGATATCGGCAGCGAGGTGATATTGCGCGGCGAGCCTGCTGGAGCGAGGTGCCAGGGTAATAGTTTTGGAGATTTTTCCGTCGCTACTAACAAACGTCCAACCGCTGCGGCCGAATACCGGAGTGACCGAGTAATCGGCATTCACATAAGCATGGGTACCAGTACCCGCGCCGCCGCTCTGTGCGAACCAGTCTTTGAAGCCACTCGTCCGATAGGCAAGCTCGCCGGTGCTGGCGGATAGGTGGACGTTGCCTTCCTCTTCGGTCTCCGACCCCGCATAGCTGAGCGGATTGCCGAGGGACTGAAATACCTCACCGCTGGCAATGTCGCGAACCCAGGCGTGAGTCATGCGTCCGCCAATGCGCTCAAACAAAGCGAACACCCGGTCGTTGAACAGAAGATACTCCGGCTCACCATCTAGGTCCACGTCAGCTGCCTCGGCCACTGCGGTGGTGGTGTAGGTGCCGGTGGCTGCCGCTGCCGCCCATGCGCTGACCCGGGTGTAAACTGCGGCGTTGCGGGTCTGGGCCTGTGCGAATTTGGCAAAGGGGGCCAGGGTTTGGCTGGTGACGTCCGGATAGATATAGTCACCATTGCTGAATTTGCTCAGGTCGTTAGCCGTCTGGTTGTGAAATGCCGATTCAAAAACGGAGGCGTGCAGGGTGCCGCGTGCCAATTTTGTGAGCGATCCATAGGTCCCGCTGACGCCAGCCACGCTATTCCAAACCCTGTCGGCCAGACCGCTCCCAGAGCCGATCTGGCCGTAGGCTAGCGGCAGCGGCACTCCCGAACGCACATCAAAAACCTTGCTAGTCAAACCTTCCTCCAGCGCCGAACCCCCATACCAGTGGTCGTATCCCTGCTCCGTTGCGTGGTCCAGCCAGTCATTGGCCACTTGTGCCAATACCAAACCACTCCCCCGTTGCACCGAGCCGAACCCGCCTGGCATAGCCAAGTTAGGCGGCACGGACGTGTCAATCCGCCCAGCCGCGATCTCGTCGGGAGTAACAACCTGGATCCAAGGGTGACTGGCCAGCCACGCGATGTTTTGATCGTAGGCAGCAGCGGCATCATTGTTGGAAAATTCTTCCCAATTGTTGGCCAACACCACGACTTGATCGTTAGGACCGCTGCGCGCCATGTGTTGGAGCAGGTCGCGCAGCGGCAAAGGCAGACCATGATCGTTGTTCTGGAGCAGGTAGGCACCGAGCCCGTCATTGATGACAAAACATGTGGTGTCATTGATCTGGTTCAGGCGGTATGCATCGCTTGTTAGAGATGAGCTGCGCCCGAACCATTTCCTGACATGCCGGGTTTGATCGATGAACGTGAAGCCGTAGCCGAGGTCGTGGACCTTGTCGAGCACCCCGTGGTCCGACACCCGCTCGGGCGTCCAAAAGACATGGGTGGAGGGTGTGTGACCATAGATAGTTGTTAGGAAATCATTGGCAAGTGCCACGTTGTCGCGATTGTACGCTTTGCTGAAATACGGCAGAATGTGATCAGAGAACGTGCTGCCTAGCAAATCGACGGTGCCGCTGGCGATCATGCTGGCAATGCGGGCGTTGAGCGCCGGGCCGTCCCGCCACGGGTGAGCGGATGCGGGATCGGCCGCCGCCCATTGGATTGCGGAGGCGAGCGTCGGGGTGATATGCAGGGTCAGCGGGACGTTATAGGCCAGATGGGCGTCCAGCGGGCGGAAATATCCCGCGCCGGCGTTGGTGTTGACGAGGTTCTGGATGGTGCTGCCGGGCTGGATCGCTTGGTTGCCGTGGATGAGGGAGATGACCTTGACGCGCTTGCCTCGGTCGTTATCACCGCTCAGGCCAACCCAGGCCCGCAGCACGCTGTTAGAACCACTGATATATGCCTGGTCCTGCCAGTAGTCCGAGGCGATCCAATCGTTGCGAAGAGCGTCGCGGATGTCCGAACGGCCGCCCAAGTCACCTGCCCCCGGCGGGCTGTTCCCGGTCCCGTCCTTGGTGGTATAGACCTGGTAGTTCAGGGTTGATGCGTCGCCACCCCAGCCCGCGTCGAGGAGCGCTTGGCGGCTGATAGAAAACTCGACCGCGTCGAGGTCCGAGTTGTAGCACGCCTTGCCGAAGCCGTTAGCTGAGTTTTGGTCTCGAACTGCCACGTTGAACTGCGCCAAATCCTGGCCGATAGCCGTCGAGTGCGCGCCGGGGCCGCTGCGGGATTTATCCCACAGATAGACGCGGCCGCTATCCGTTTGGTAACTGGCGACGACGGCCTGCCAGCCCATGGTGGTGCCGGTGTCCACCTCGTCGGGCAGGTTGTATTCGCCGGTGCCGGGGTTGCCGAAATTGAGTGCCACATAGATATCCAGATTGCCTTGTTCGGCGAGGACTTTCAGATCGTTGAGATCAACGCGAAAATAAAATTTTCCGTCGCCGCCAAGGATTGGATCGCCACCGTCGTGGGCGTAGAAGGCCACCAAATCGCGTGAAGTGTCCCAGCCGTCATTGGCATGATAGATATCCGAACCGTTGTTGTTTGGCCCGTCTCCGTCTCGGAAATCCAGGGCGATGAGATCGTCGGCGGTCCAGTCGGTGAAGCTGTGGCTGTTAGTCACCGCACCCACGGTGGTCGTCACGCCCGGACCGATCTGGATGGATCCCGGCGAGGGCGGCTTCGGTTGACCGGCGACGTGCGGATCCAAGCCGCTGAGGAATTTTGTCAGATTAGTGATGCCATCGCCGGCGGGCGAGCCGTCCGGGCCGTTTTCGGTGGTGGTGATGAGCTTGCCGGTGTGCAAATTGTAGTGGCCTATCACGCCGTCATCCCAGGGGTCGAGGTGATGCTGGAGTTTCCAGCCATCGGGCAGGCCATCGCCGCTGGTGCTGCTCAGGCGCGGGTCGGTTTCCAGCCAGAGGACATCCAATCCGTCGGCCCGAACGACGCCTGCAGGGCGGAAGATGGCGGCCAAGCGCTGTTTATCGAGGGCGGTTGATGTGAAGGTGGAACCGGCCGAGGAGCCGCTGACTTCGAGATATGGGTAGCAAAAATCGGAATAGCGGAACGTCACCAGGGTGCCGAAGCGCGTCACGGTGACGGACTGGGTGAAGCTGGAGAAGGTAGCGACCACCACGAAGTTGCCTGAGCCGTCGATTTGGTTGCGGTCGATGATGGCGAGATCCACGATGCCATTGTGGTTGGCATCCTTGGCACCATCACTGAGGCCGCAGCCCGTGGAGTCCTGGTTGTTGGGGTCGGTTTCAAGCCACACGGCGGTGGGCGAGTGAGCTAGCAGCTTGGCGCGATCCACCCGCGAGGTGTTATAGAATGTCGGCGGATGGGCGATGATATGCACGATTCGGTTGGCATCTGGCACCCCGATATCCACCCGTCCGTTGTGAACTATTTGATAGTTAGGCAACCCGCCAGCGCCGCTTGTGATCAGATAACTTCGATCCTCCACCCCATCTGGCAGACCGTCGTCATCGCTGTCTGGCTTGTTAGGATCGGTGACGCTCCCTGCGATTTGGTCGGTGCGTGAATTGTTAGGATTGTAGGACCAAGGGCTGAAATAGCTGTAATCGCCCGGAGGGTTGGCCATGTCAGTGGTGTTGTAAACCGGTGGATCCAGGTCTGGCTGAAAGTTGGGGGTTCCGTCGCCATTGGTATCAGCGGCGGGACGGGTGTCGGGCACGGCGCTGGCCCAGCCGAGTTCGAGGCCGTCGGATAGATCATCACCATCGGTATCGGGGCTCAGCGGGTTGGTCTTGCCGGAAATCAAGGCCAAGTGAACTTGGTCGCTCGTCCAGGTGTTTGGCGGGGTGCTTGGCAACGGGGTGACCGTGGCTTCGATGACGTCCGGAAGTCCGTCGTCATCATTGTCTATGCGCCCGCTGGTGGCGGTGAGCAACTGTCGGTAGATCACGCTGATGCTTCGAGTCGCGGTGGCGCTGCCGCTGGGGGTGGTGACCGTGGCGCTGAATTGATAGTTACCCGCGGCGACATGGGTCCAAGCGAAATTCCAGACTTTGGTGTTGCCGGAGACCGTTGGATTGGCAGCATCCGGCACGATGTCACCCGTGTTGACCGTGCCGAGGGTGAAGCGGATGGCCACCGCGCTCGCATCCAGATTGGTTTCCACACTGATGGGAATCGTACGTTGGGCGGCGGTTGGGGTTGCCACGTCGGGAAGGATCGTCTGATAGGCACTGCTATCTGCATCAAATTGCGGTGGATTGATGATGCTATCCTTGATCACTGCTAACGGCCAGGCCTTGACCAACCGGGTCGCCGCCAGAGGCACCCCGCCGGGAGGTGGCGTGTAATCCACCGCCAAGGTATGCAGAAATCCAGGCTGGTTGTTGTAGATGTTAGGCAGGGTAAAGGCCAGCACGCCGTAGCCTCCCTCTTGGCCGAGCGTGTAGGCGTTCTGCGGCTGAATGACGGGATTGGCCGGGGAAGCGGACTCGCTGCTGGAAATGCGAATGAGGAAGCGCTTGATCAGATCGGCGGTGGATACTCCGTTGGCGAGTTCCGGGCTGAAATATACTTTCATCACGTAGCCCGGGCCGACAGCGTCGCCATCATTCTGCGGATAGGCCATGAACATCCGGTATTGAGGGCCCCGCGTGTTCACAGTGCGGGTGAGGGTGGTAAAATGGCCAGCAACATCCGTTAGGCCGAAGTCATTGTAGGTGGCTGACGAGAGTTTGCGCAGGCGCACTCGGAGGGTGGCGCTGCCCGTGGCGGGAATATTGTTGTAGTAGCAACGCCACTCTTTGGTGAAACCGGGGTTGGAGGGGGTAATGCCAGGAGACTGGGTGACGGGGGTAGCCTTGACCCAGGCGGTGGTGAGGGAGTGATCCCAGACGCCGTTGCCGTTCAGGTCGGTGAATGCCTCGCCGGGGTCATACTGCCGGTTGCCGTTAGCATCGATGAATGGCTCGAAGCCGACGCCATTGCCGCCTTGCGAACCGGTGTGAATATCGTCGTTGGAGTCATCGCTGTCATCGATATGATACCAGACGTCCGTCACGCTCGGGTCAGTGCGAAGCACCACGAGATACTGCGAACCGCTCACCGTGTCGCCGTCGTTCTGAGGCCAGAGGATTTCACCCTGCGGCAACTCCGTGTCATAGTAAAACGTCTGCGTAAACGTGCTGAAAATCGATGCCCGCCCGGAACGATCCAGAAACGGCCTAGCACGCAACACGTGGAACCCCTGGCTAAGGCCGGTCTGGGTGCTGCCATAATCGTTGTGCGGATAGAGCGTCTTCGATGTCGCGTCGAAATGGGTGATCTGGAACGTGGTCATGCCGTGTTTTTTCCGGTACACCGCGTCCGCGTTGGCCGGAAAAACACTCGCCACAGGCTGGCCACCGGAGCTATCTTGATAGACGCCGATCTTGTAAATCAGATTGCCAGCCGGCTTTGTGAACGTGACCGTCCACCAGTTGTCGCTTCCCTCGTTGTGGTCCCAATGCAGTTCTGTGCTCCGGGTGGAGCCAATGCCGACGCCGCCTGCGCCTTCTGGGAAGCTGGCATCGGTGGTATAATAGAACCACATGCGATAGCCACCGCCCACCGAATTGGTCTTCGCCCAGGCCGTTACACTGCTGCCATTGTCGATATATTGTTTTGCGCCATGATCGTTATTGGATGTTGGATCATGATAGATAAAGGCCGCCACGTGGCCACCTTCCGTGTCATAGCTGTTGGTCCCGGAATTGCCGCCGGTATAACTGCCACCGGCTCGATAGGTGCCGGCACCAGCCGATCCGAAATTATTTTGCGATGTGTCTGAATTGGCAAATTTTTCGCCGTATTCGCGGCTCGAAAACTGCATCTGCTCGTAGCCAAGAAACCCGTCGTTCGCCGCCCCCGGCTTGTTGTCACGCAGGTCGCCCGTGAGTGGACCGATGCCCATCTGCGAATTGACGTCCACGCCGCCGTCGAGCTTCATCAGCATGTTTTCGGCCGAGGCGTCGGCCCGTGCGATGAACGCGAGATTTGAGCCGTCAGTGATCCGAGGCACGCTGCACGGATAGGAAAAACTCCCGGCCACAGCACCCGCAACGCCATTTGGATTGAAGTTAGGGTCGCCATCCGGCCCATCCTTTCGCACATACGTCAGCGACGCCGGAGCTGCGCCGTTTTGCAGGAGTGTGATCGGCTGGCCGCCGTTATGGCTCCACAAATCCGATGGCTCGGGCGTCCGCCAGGAAAATGCAAAGTAGCCATCCTTGGGAATCATGACCCCTGCCATGTTCTGATCGCCAGGAACGGTGGTATAAAATCCGTTGATGGGGTCGCCGCTGTCGGTGGTGCCGGTGGCGTACTGCCAGAGGTAAGCGCCCCCTGGAAAACTGGTGATGATATCGCGTTGTTGGCCGGCATCGCCGTTGCAATTCATCATGAAGAGCATCGTCGTCCCGTCGCCGTCGCTCATCGACGCATTTTCCCGCTTGTCGCGGCGTTCGTACGCGCAAACACTGCTGTCACTCCATTTGGGAATCTGCTCGCCTCGGGCAAACTGATTGTGAATGGTTAGCAGGTTAGGTAGCGCCCCATCGCCAAATTGGCCGAGAAAATTGCTGTTAGCGTTAGCCGGAAACGCCTTGCCGATTTCACCTAGAACCCCGGCATGGTGGTTGCCGTCGGTGTACACCACCGGCAGACCGGCCCGGGTAAGAAGAAACGCGTGGGCCAACCCGCGCTTGGGCATGTAGCCATTATCCGCGCTTTGAGCGAAGCCCACCGCGATGCCCGAACCGCCCGGCAAGCCGCCGCCACCCGGCTGGTCCATTCCGTTGAGCGGGCCGAACGGCAGATTATTGATCAATGTGCTCTGCAAGATGTTATCCAGCAGTCGCATCCCGGCGTTTATATATGGCTGTTGAGCGGTGCCGCCAAGGTGTTCGCCAAACACCATGGCATTGGTCCGCGCCACTTCGGTGTCGAAAACCGTGGCTCGCAGGCTGGAATTAACAAACCCGCGCGTCAGGTCAAACTGCAATTGGACTTGGCCGAGATATCCGTATGTGCTCGAATCCTTGTCAGCTCCATAGCCAGCCCCAAAAAAGTCCGGGCGAACATGCTTCACCGCGTCCAGCCGCAACCCGTCGGCCTTCGTGCGGTCCATCTCCCAGCGGACGGCCCGGCTCAGGTAATCCTCCACGTACTCGGCATAAAAGCCCGGGTTTTGCGCCAGCATCTGGGTTGTGAGGCCGTTGCCCGCACCAAACCCGACATATCTGCCGCCCGGCGCGTAACAGTAGTATTCCGGGTTGTTCGGGTGTCTAACAAATTTAATCTTCGGATGCCGATCCCCCATGTTAGGCCCGAAATTGTCATTCTTGAAATCCCCGTTGGGCTCCTGCGATATATCTACCAGATTTGAGGTGCTCAAATTCCACACCTGCCATGGGTCGTTGTAATTGCTGATCCCGCCCCAGTTGCGGTAGTACCCGTCTTGGGTGACTTGCAGGTGAAAATCCTCCGGCAGCATCCCGGGGTACAGGTCGATCGGCGTGGCAAGGTTGCTACCGGGCACCTCGAAGCCCCGGTGGTTCATGATGTTATCCAGATAGATCCGGATCCCAAAGCGGTGCGCGGTTTCTATCAAGTGCAGAAGATCGGCCTCCGTTCCGTAGAATGTGGAAACCGTGCCGCGTTGATCCTTGCTGCCGAGGTCAAATGGATCAAACAGATCGTAGCCCACAGAGCCCCCACCGCCAGCCTTGGTGGGCGGTGGGAGCCACAATGAATCGTAGCCGGCCTCCGCCAGATCCGGGATTTTAGCTTCAATCTCGGCCCAACTGGTGTTGAAATACTGGAGCAATGCCTCGCCCGACGCGAGCGGAGAAAGCAGCATGAGTTGGCAGACGCAGCGCGTCAGGATGGGTTTCATAATGGAGGCAGTTGATGCAATCAGCGCTGGGCATGAGTTATCGGTTCATTGCTGATGTCGCAAGTTTAGCACGGGATTGCCTTCGTCCGCAACAAATACGCCGCCAATATCGGCATCATTGCCGCCCCTCATCAGACGGCTTTGGCAAAAGCCTTGCGCGAGCCCGGCAACAATCGCATCCTCGGGCGCTGCAGGCGGCTAGGACCTTCGGGAAGTTTTCAATCATGTCGGAAGTTAGGAAAATCGCGTTGTTTGGTGGGACGTTTGATCCGGTCCATCTCGGCCATCGGCTCATGGCGGCGCTGGCGCAACAAGCGCTGGGCTTGGACGAAGTGCGCTTCCTCCCCTGCCGGATTTCACCGCATAAAACCGGTCGGGTGCCGGCATCGGCGGAGGATCGTCTGGAAATGCTGCGGCGGACCACGGCGGATCTAGCATGGGCGGTGGTGGATGATTGGGAGTTGCGGCGCGACGCTGCATCGTTTTCCTACGCGACGGCCGAGGCGATGCAGGTGAGGTTTGCCAACGCACGCTTGTTTTGGATTTTAGGCGGTGATCAATGGAACGCATTGGAGGACTGGGAGCAGCCGCAGCGCTTGGCGGCTTGCGTCGAGTTCATTGTGTTGAGTCGCGGCTCCCCGCCCCAGCCACGGCCGGGTTTCGTGATGCATGCTCTTGTCGGCAGTCATCCGGCCTCGGCCAGCGCCATCCGCGACGCCTTCGCCCATGGTGCATCCAATCATCCTTGGCTGGCCCCAACTGTGGCCGAGTGGATCACAAGTCGCTGCCTATACCGGAAATAATGCCCCTCGACCCCTTGAACGGAAAAATCCGGGCTTGGCAGGTGGCATCAGCGGGGTGAGGTTGGGGCGGGATGGAATTGAGTCTATCAAAATTGCGGAGCGCACTGCCTGAGGGTGGGCTGTTTGGTGGTGGTGACTGGCGTTACTCGCCACAACCGCTGCGGTTGACTCGCGCTGAGGCCCGGCAAATGATGGCCTTGGGCCACCCCCTGGCGAAGTTTCAACAGGCTTGCGACCGGCTCTACCGCCGGAGTGCGGGAGATAAGGGACCGCTGTGGTTGGCCCCATTGCTTGATGCGGGCAAGCCGGAGTGGCTGCGGGCATGGCAGCGCGACGGGCGCACGGCGGATGAATTTCCGCGAGTGATCCGGCCTGACCTAATCTTGACGGAGCAGGGGTTTGCCATGACTGAACTGGACAGTGTGCCGGGCGGCATGGGTGTGACTGCCTGGCTGTCGCGGGTTTATGCCGAGGCGGGATTTGACGTGCTGGGCGGTGCCGAGGGCATGCTCGAGGGATTCCGCTCGCTGCTGCCAAACGGCGGGGCGGTCCTGCTGGCGGAGGAATCCGCCGATTACCGCCCCGAAATGGCCTGGCTCACCCGCCAACTCGGCACGCCATGGGAGGTGCTCTCCGCCGAAACCTACACAGCAGACGGCCGCGACGTTTACCGGTTTTTCGAGCTGTTTGACTGGCGCTCGGTGCCGGCGGCCGAGGCGTTGGCTGCGGCATCGGCGGCCGGTGGTGCCAGCGTGACGCCGCCATTCAAACCGCACTTGGAGGACAAATTGTGGCTGGCCCTGCTGTGGTCACCATCACTCAAGCGCGAATGGGAACAGGCGCTGAGAGGAGGCCACTTGCAACGCTTGCGCCAGTTGGTGCCATTTGGCTGGGTGCTGGATGCCACGCCCTTGCCGCCCCACGCCGCGCTGCCGCGTTTGGATGTGCATGCCTGGGATGAGGTGGCTGCCTTCAGCCAAAAGGACCGCCAATTGGTGCTTAAAATCAGCGGGTTTCACCCCACCGCTTGGGGCTCACGCGGTGTGTTTATCGGTCACGATCTATCAGCTGCCGAGTGGTCCGACCGTCTGCTCCATGCGCTCGATGAAGCGCAGAGCCAGCCGTGGATGCTGCAGCAATTCCATGAGGGCCGCCCCGTCGAGCATCCGGTGTTTCGCGATGACGGCTCGGTGGAGATGATGCAGGGCCGGGTGCGCCTGTGCCCATACTTCTTCACCAACCGGGCTGGCGTTACCAGTTTTGGCGGCTGCCTGGCCACCATCGTCCCACTGGACAAAAAGAAAATCCACGGCATGCGCGACGGTATTCTGCTGCCCTGTGTGATCGGCTAACTCCTGAGTTCGAATTTCTAAAATTCAAACATCACCTGCGGATCATCCTCCACCTTCTTTTTTACACGCTTCTTCTCCGGCTTTGGCTCAGTCCCCGATTCCTCGCCCTGGGCCGGTTCTTCGTGACCATCACCCAGCCCCTGATCCTCGCCCTGTGGCAGCTCGTCGTGATCGTCCTCCAGCCCCTGCTCTTCGCCCTGTGCCGGCAGTTTTTGACCGCCGTCTAGCTCTTGATCCTCGCCCTGTGGCAGCTCCTCGTGATCATCCTCCAGCCCCTGCTCCTCGCCCTGTGGCAGCTCCTCGTGATCATCCTCCAGCCCCTGCTCCTCGCCCTGTGGCAGCTCCTCGTAATCATCCTCCAGCCCCTGCTCTTCGCCCTGTGCCGGCGGTCTGCAATCGTCATCCTCGTCACAGGTCGGCAGGTTCGTTATGCCATTGCGCATACCGGCCACCGCAAATCGCTGGAACTGCTCCTTCGCAATCGCTACGCCCGGCGTGCTGCCTGCCCCCTTTGTCCTCTCATGCATCAAATGCCCGTGCGTCAGCAGGTGAATCATCGCCCCTGTCACAAAATGCAGCCGCCACATCAGGTCTTCCTCCGAGACCATCGGTAATATCTTGGAAAACAAACGCATGAATCGATCGTTTAAATCGGTTGTTCCCCCCCCTATTTCGGAGGGCATGCCCATGCTCTCTCTCTCTAAAATCCGCCCGATAAGGCGAAAATATGACTCTTCCGGGAGTGGGCCTTTTTCCACCCGGGTGACGAGCGGCTGCACAAAGGCGTCCACCACTTCCTCAAGCGGCACCGCTTGATTCGCCCATCGCCCTTCTGCTGCGTCCAATCGAGCCAATCGCCGCTCTTGGATCGGCTCGAGATTGCGGGCCATCACGACCTCCACGAGTCCCTCACGGCTGCCAAAATGGTAGTTTACCGCAGCCACGTTCGCAGCCGCAGCCTGCGTGACGTCCCTCACGGATACCACTTCAAAGCCGTAATCAGCAAACAACGGCTCTGCAGCCTCAATCAGGCGCAGCTTCGGACCCTCTTTTGGAACAAGCGTTCGCTTCATACGCTGCGGAGGTTTGGCTAGGCGGGTACCCGTGTCAAACAAATGATTGAATCCATTCGGATTTTTCGTCGTATAGATCTCCAAATCAATAGTTTACGATGATTTATATAATTTTTCAAGAAACGTATTCATGGGCGTGGATTGAGCCATCCCGGATAATCAGTGTGCGGTCGCCGGACTTGGCGAGTTGGTGATCATGGGTGACGACGACCAAGGTGACGGCATGTTCCGTGGCGAGATCGAGAAGGATTTTCATAATTTCGCCGCTATTTTTGGAGTCGAGATTGCCAGTGGGCTCGTCGGCGAAGAGCACTTTGGGTTCGTTAACGATAGCTCTGGCGATGGCGACGCGCTGCTGTTCGCCTCCGGAAAGTTCAGCGGGGAGGTGCTCGGCGCGGTCGGCCAAGCCGACGCGTTGGAGTGCGTGCATGGCGGCAGCGGTGGAATCGCGCCCGGCGATGGCACCCGGGATGGCGACGTTTTCCAAGGCGGTGAGTTCGGGCAGCAGGTGGTAATTTTGGAACACGTAGCCGATGAGGGTGTTGCGGAAGCGCGCTTGTTCTCGGCGGCCAAGGGCATAAAGGTCCGTGCCGGCGATGCAAACGCTGCCGCGCTCCGGGTGTTCAAGACCGGCGAGAGTGTAGAGCAAGGTGGTTTTGCCCGCACCGCTGGGGCCGCACAAAAACAGGCGTTCGCCGCGCCGAACGCACAAGTCAATGCCCCGGAGCACCTCAATGGCTTTATTGCCCACCCTGTAGCTGCGGTGTAAGTCCACCGTTTCAATCATCACGTCGCTCATCCGCCGAGCTTGTCCCAAGCTGCGCCACCACGCAAGCGCCGGAGTGAGCAAAATATGAGGAGTCTCCCGTTTATCCGAAAAAGTTATTGCGGCGATTGAGGGCGCTCGTGGTGGGCAGGAGTTCGGCCGAGTTGGAGGGGTGCGAAGGCTAGGCTCTGTGGAGAACTGTCTGGGGCTTGCTAAGGTGGAGGAAAGACGCAGGGGCCGATACGCGTATGCAAATCATCCATGCCAATGTCCGCCCACCCGACGCCACCGCCCAAGACCGACATCGCTGAAATGGAGGTCTTTGCTGGGCTCGGCATGGAAAAAATCTTTGTGGTGACCAACCTGAGCGAAGCCAGATTTGCCTCGGCAGAGTTGATGCGCGTCGGTTCGGTCGGCTTCGACACTGAATCGAAGCCCACCTTCAAGAAAGGCGAGCAATCTGAGGGGCCGCACGTTCTGCAATTCGCCACTTTGGACAAAGCCTATATTTTCCAGTCGTGTTTCGGTGACACCCATCCGGTCATCGTCGATCTGCTGCGGAGCACGGAACTGGCGAAAATAGGATTCGGTCTGAGCGGCGACCTGCGTCAGATTGCCAACCGATTTGGTTTGCGGCCAGCAGCCATTGTTGATTTAGACCGTTCATTCAAGAAACTCGGCTACCGCAACGCTGTGGGTGCCAAGTCGGCCATCGCCATGTTGTTCAACCGCAAACTGACGAAATCCAAATCAGTGACCACCTCCAACTGGGCCGCGAGGGAATTGAGCGAGCGCCAGTTGCTTTATGCGGCCAATGACGCGTACGCTGCGATTCAGGTTCACTATGCATTGCAGGAGTCGCGGCCGCCGGTAAATTTGACCGGGGATTTGCCCAAAGAACGCTAATTTTCAAGGGGGGGCGTCTGGTTCAAACTTCCAGCCGAAATGAAAATCCCTGGATAACTCTTCCCGTCCCCACAATCTTCGGCATAGCCTTTCACCCATGCCACCGCCACCACGCCGCCACTTTCACAACCCGCGCCAACCCGGCCCACAAGCACCAGGCGGCAAGCCACCGATCAAAGCGCGGGCCGCTCAAGGCGAGCACGGCTGGGATCCGGTGGCCGCGTGGTATGACAAACTGGTGGGTGAAAGCGGCTCGGACTACCACCGACAGGTGATCTTGCCAGCCACGCTTCGGCTGTTAGCACCGCAGCCCGGCGAGGCTGTCATAGACGTGTGCTGCGGCCAAGGCGTGCTTTTCAAGCCATTATTGGCTGCGGGAATTTCCAAGATCACCGGGATTGATGCCAGCCCGCAATTGATAGCGGCAGCCAAGGTTCGCCATGGGGCGGAGCGGGGGCTGCGCCTCATCACGGCAGATGCCTGTGCAGCGGGAGCGTGGGCGGATGGCAGCCACGACGCAGCCACCTGTGTGATGGCGGTGCACGATGTGGCCGATGCCGCGGCGCTTTTTTCCAACATGGCCCTAGCACTCAAGCCCGGGGGGCGCGCGGTGGTGGTGCTGATGCACCCGTGTTTCCGGGTTCCTAAGCAGAGCCACTGGGGGTGGGATGCGGAACAAAAAATCCAGTACCGGCGTCTGGATGCGTATGCCACTGCGGGTGAGGTTGCCATCACCACCCATCCGGGCAAAGCCACTGGCGAGCAGACCTGTTTCCATCATCGGCCGCTGGCGGAACTGCTCAGCGCCATCGGCCAAGGCGGCCTGGCTGTCACCGCTTGTGAGGAACTTTACAGCCATCGCCGCTCACAGACCGGCGGCCCGTTCAGCAAGGCAGAACACCGCGCCGCGCAGGAATTCCCACTGTTCCTAGCACTCACTGCCCGGCGCCTGTGACGTCTAACTCAGGTGTCCAAGGTCGTTTGACAGACCATGGCGCAATTCTCTGGTAATCTCTGCCGCTTTTGTTGCAACCTCCGGCATGCGCTGCTCTCTGATGCCTGATTGTGCCATGTGGACTCGCGTCCTGCTGCCAACGGCAGTGTTGCTTGTTAGTACCGCCGCGACGCTTGCCGAGCAAACCGACAATTGGCCGCACTGGCGAGGCCCCTCAGATGAAGGCTGTGCCCAATCCGGCAGTTACCCGCTAAAATGGGATGCTAACAGCGGCCTGCTGTGGAAGCTGCCCCTCCCGGGCAAGGGCTGCTCCACGCCTATTGTCTGGGACAAACGCATTTACCTGACCGCTCCGGTCGGCGGAGAGGATGCCCTGCTGGCTTTGGACTGGAGTGGCAAACAGCTCTGGCAAACAACCCTTGGCAAGGGCATTGCCGGCAAACATGGCAACGGATCCAGCAGCAACCCGTCACCCACCACCGATGGCCACGGGCTTTTTGTCTGTTTCAAAAGCACTACCCTCGCAGCTCTGGAACTCGACGGCAAACTGCGCTGGAAAACCAACCTGCAGGAGCGCTTCGGCAAGCTGGACCTGTTCTGGGACGCCTGCATCTCTCCGGTGCTCACCACCACTGACGTTGTCGTGGCGGTGCTCCATCATGGCGAGTCATACCTCGCTGCATTCGACAAAACCACAGGCGATCTGCACTGGAAAATTGCCCGCAATTACAAGACGCCAACCGAAGGTGACCATTGTTACGCCACACCGCTGCTCATCAGCCATGAGGGACGCGAGGCCCTCCTTGTCTGGGGTGGCCAGCACTTGACCGCACATGCCGCAGTGGACGGCAAATTGTTATGGGACTGCGGCAACTTCAACCCGGATTCCACCGACAACTGGCCCGCCGTTGCCTCACCAGTTGTGGCCGACGGCATCGCGATCGTTCCTTACGGACGAGGCAACCGCTTGCATGGCATCCGCCTTGGCGGCAGCGGCGACGTCACCGCAAACCAACGGATTTGGCAACGGGAGGATACCGGTTCCTTTGTGCCAACTCCTGCCGTTTTCAAAAACCGGATCTATCAGCTGCGTGACCACGGGCAAGTGGAGTGCATCGACCCGGCGTCGGGCAAGACCTTGTGGAGCGGCAAGTTATCTAAGCAAAACGGCGGATTCTATGCATCCCCAGTGATTGCCGATGGCAAACTCTATGCGGTGAGTGAGGACGGCATGGTCTTTGTCGCGCGGCTCGGCGATCCATTCGAAATCCTCTCGCAGAATGACATGGGCGAACAAATCATCGCCTCACCGGTGCCGGTGGCGGGGCGGCTCCTCCTGCGTGGTGAAAAACATCTGTTTTGCGTTGGGGCGGAATGACCTTCCAAAATGAATTTGTCATCATCCAGCCAATCACTCGATTCCATGAAAACCACGCTGTCCCTCCTTTTGCTTATGGCCTAGCGGGCCCCATCGACCACGACGCCGTCTGCCATGGCTTGATCGAGGGTCAGGGCGATGACTGTGTAGAATGGCACGCGTTGGCTTGGGTTCAACGTGAGTTCCACGGCGGTGTCGGATTGTTTGAAGGCGACCTCGCTGCCGTCGATGAGTTTTTTGGCGACAATGATTTTCTGTGGCAACGCGCCGAGAGTGAGGGTGTCACCTTTCCACTCCTTGGCAAACACGTAAATGGTTTTGCCGCGGTGCGACGCACCGCCCCATTTGCCGTTGCGGAACGGCCCGCCACGGGTGGCGTAAATCGCCTCCGCGTGGGGCTTGACCCACTCGCCCACTTGCTTGAGCAACAAGACTTGGCGGGCCTCAATTTCGCCGTTGGGCATCGGGCCGATGTTGAGCAATAGGTTGCCGCCGCCGGTAACACAACTGACGAGGGTTTCCAGGGTTTTGTCCATGCTGAACATACGGCCGTTAGGCTTCCACGACCATTGGCCGCCAACCAAGGTGATGCACGACTCCCAGCTGCTTTTGAGGTCCATGTTGCCGACCGCCTGCTCGGGCGTCCCAAAGTCCCCGTCAGTCATCTTTTTGATTTCCGGGCTGGGCGGCCCCTTGTCCTCAGGAGTGCGCGGACCGCAAAAGCGGGCAGACCGGTTGTTGACAATCATTGAGGGCTGGTGCTTGTACATCATCGAGAACAATTCATCAAACTTCCACAAGCCCCAGTTCTGGCCGCCGACGTGGTCGAACCACAGCACGTCCACCTTGCCATAGTTGCTGAGCAATTCCTCAATCTGGCCGCGGTACCACTTGTCATACTTGCGGTTGTCGCCCACCAAGTAGTCCGGATTGTACCAATCGCGTGTGGAATAATACAGGCCCAAGCGCATACCCGCCTTGTGACAGGCGTCGGCAAATTGCTTGATGATATCCTTGCCGTAGGGCGTGGCCATGATGTCATAGTCGGTGAGTTTCGAATCAAACATCGAAAACCCGTCATGATGCTTGCAGATGATGACCATGTATTTCATACCGGCAGCCTCGGCGATTTTCACCCACTCGTCGGCATCGAACTTGACCGGGTTAAATTTCTGATAGAGGTGGTCATAGTCGTAATCCGGCTCGCTGGGCAGCATCTTGCCATTGATGTCCCAGGGCCGGTTGGCATAGCGTCCCCAACTGAGTTCCTTGCCGGAAAGCGCCACCGGTCCCCAGTGCAAGAACATGCCGAATTTCGCGTCGTGGAACCACTGCATGCGGGTGGCCCGCTGTTCCGCCGTTTCTTTGAGCTGGGGCACCCCACTCAGGTCCGCCGTCTCCGCCGCCGCCGCCGTTTCCGCGCAAGCCAGAGCGGCCGCCACGGCCAAAATCATTGCCGCCAATTTTTCGTTAGGTCGTTTCATGGATTTGTCTTTGTTTGATTTGTTGCGCCGGGAGTGTGGCAAGAACCACCGCAATGAAGCAAGTGCCAAATCGGAAAGTTCGACCCGAGCCGCCTGTGCATCAGGTGGCTACCAGAAGCGCAACAGCAAAGGTGAGTGATTTCGCTGAAAAATCGGAATGGTGACAGATAGGCACTTCTCTGCGACCTTCCGTTCATCGGCAACGATTTGGGACCGCCGAAGAGGGTCTGACAAGGAGAAAGTTCAGGAAGAAGGCAGAGAGAATGCCATGGATATCCTTGTGCCGCCAGTTAGGTCTGTTAGATTTTCTTGGCACGAAGAACCAGCAGGGGGATATTCGTATTGTGGCGCACTTGGGTGATGGTGCTGCCGTGGAAAAGGTCGCCAAACAAGCGGTGGCCATGACTAGTCACTGCAATCAAATCACACTTCTCCTCCGCAGCTATTCTCAATATCTCAGTCGGTGGGTTGCCGAGTGCCAATTGGGTGATGACAACCAGGTTCTTGGCCCGCAGGGCGGAAGCCGTCTCTTCTAAATAGGCCCGGTCCCCTCTCATCTCCTCTGACTCGGCAAGTTCAAATTTGTTATAGTTGCGAGCCGCCCAGCCGTCGGCAACATGCAGGAGCAAGAGTGTTGAGCCGAAGTGCTGAGCCAGTTGCGCGACGTGCGGCAGGATGGTCTCATCCGCCGGGCCGTTTTCGAGAGCAACAAGGATTTTCTGATACATGGGATCTATTCCGGATTTATGGGTTTGCTTCATTTGCCGACGATGATGCGCCAAGCTTCAGAGAGGGATTCAGGCAGACTGTATATATCCATCACGGTGATGACGATGGCACTTGCCCAGCCAAGGCTCATCATGATCCAGCCGCTGCGCCACTGGCCCATGATCTTGCGCGAGGAAGTGAAGTGCAGCAACGGAAACATCGCAAATGGTAGAATGAGGCATAGAATCACTTGGCTCAAATTCACCAGATTGGTGACACTTCCACCGCCACGAATGCTGATGATGATAATGGCGGGCACCACGGCTAACAAACGTGAGAGCATCCGCCGCAACCACGGCCGCATGCGCCAGTTCATGAATCCCTCCATGACCACCTGCCCCGCCAGTGTGCCAGTAATGGTGCTGCTCTGGCCACTGGCTAACAAGGCCACCGCGAACAAGGTGCTCGCCGCCACCGTGCCTATCAGTGGTGCAAGCGTCAGGTGAGCGATGCGAATCCAATCGCTCTCCGCTGCGAACGAAATCACCTGCCCACCGGCAACGACCACGCTTTCCTTGCCGTAAAAAACCATTGCGGCGAGCACAAGGATGGCCGCGTTGACAAAAAACGCGATCGTCAGTGCTACGATTGCATCCACGGTATTGAACTTGATGGCGGTTCGGATCGAGTTGTCATCTCTGCCGAATTTGCGTGACTGGACGAGAGCGGAATGGAGGTAGAGATTGTGCGGCATGACGGTTGCGCCGATTATGCCGACGGCCACAACCATCATTCCAGCTCGCCGGAGGTCAGGGCTGAGGAGTGCAGCTGCCATTTCTCCGAAGCCGGGCTGGGTTTGTGGCAAGACAAAGATCTCGATGCCATAGCACACACCAATGGTCAGGACGAAAACACTGATGAGTGCTTCAATCATGCGCATGCCCATGCCCTGCAACGACAGCAGTAACAGCACGTCAAACGCGGTGATGACTATCGCCCATGACATCGGGATGTGAAAGAGCAGGTTCAATGCGACCGCACTGCCCAGCGACTCCGCCAGATCCGTGGCGACCACCGCAAGCTCCATGGTTAACCAGTTAGGCCAGCGCAGCCAGCGCGGATAGAAGTCGCGGCTGCACTGCGCCAGATCCTTGCCTGTAACCACCCCCAGTCGGGCGGAAAGGATTTGGAGAATGACCGCCATGAAGCTGGCCAGTGCCACGACCCAGAGCAGGCCGTATTTGAACTGTGCCCCACCTGCAAGGTCCGTGCCCCAATTTCCAGGGTCCATGTAGCCCACGCTGATGAGAATCGCCGGCCCTGAAAACGCCCGCCATTGCCGCCAGAATCCGGCCTTGGCATGTGGCACACTCACCGTTTGATAGGTTTCCGGCAGACTGTGGTGGCTGCCACCCTTGTCCTCGGAGGCTGAACGGGTGGCGTCTTTCTTCATCAATAATAAATGGATTGGGTGGAACTTGGATCGCTGAAGGTGGCTGTTTGCGGCTGGCGGTGGTTGTGATAGTCAGTGGTCTCGCTGAAATTGGATGCAGATCCAACAAAGCCGGAATCTTCCGTTGATTTTGGACGCCATCACAACCCTTGTCAAGTAGAACTCAGAGACGATTTGCGCCCTCTCGGTTTAGCGGAAATTCTTAATGTTTGTCTGGAGGGTAATTGCTTGACTGTGGCGGCCACTGGCGAAATCCTCTACCGAAAAGTTGGCCCCATTTTCTATGAATTCGATCCTCTCGTTTGCTCCCCTGTCCCTCATTCCAGTCGGGTGGGGCGTGGCTCTATCATGTTGTCTGCTGCTGTTTGCACCCATGGCCGAAGCCTCCGATTGCTTGTATGGCAACGGCACAATCGTTAGCATGGACGCCCGCGGCTCTACCTTCGAGGCTGTGGGCGTGCGTAACGGGCGAATTGTCGCGGTGGGCACCCAAGCGGCGGTTGCAGAGCGACTGGAACCCGGGTTTTCACGAATCGACTTGCATGGCCACACGCTGTTGCCGGGCTTCTACGCCGCTCACGACCACTTTCCGGAAGCCGGCGAAAACGATCTGTATCAAGTCGATTTGAATAGTCCGCCGCTCGGTGCCGTCCACAACATGGATGAATTGATTGCCGCCCTCAAGCGCAAGGCGGATGCCACTGCGCCGGGCCAGTGGGTCCTTGGTTGGGGCTATGATGACACGTTGTTAGCAGAAGCGCGCCACCCGACCCGCGCCGATCTGGATCGCGTCTCAACCCGCCATCCGGTGTGGGTCGCACATATCTCAGGCCACCTCGGTGCCGCCAACTCACTGGCCCTGGAAATCGCCGGCGTGACCAAGGCCACCGCTCAGCCGCGTGGCGGCCGCATCCGCCTTGACGAGCAAACAGGCGAGCCCAACGGTGTATTCGAGGAATGCGGTTCGCTGGTGGGCCGTCACATACCCGGTTATACGGTCAAGCAACGGCAGGCAGCAATTCGTCAGGCACAAACCGGCTATCTGGCACAGGGTGTCACCACCACGGTGATTGCGGGGGCCTCCGCCGAGACGTTGCACGATTTGGATGCGGCGGTGGCTTCTGATAGGTTGCATCTGCGCGTCACTGCGCTGGTTGCCTGGCGATTTGCGGATCCTATGCCAACTCTCAAGGCGGCAACCGATCGCATTCACCTAACCGGAGTTAAAATCCTCCAGGATGGCTCGCTTCAGGGGTACACCGGTTATCTAACGAAGCCATACTACCAACAACCCGCGGGCAAGCAGGACTATCTGGGGTATGCATCCCGACCGCGTGAGGAACTCATCCAGATGGTCAGTAAATTTCATCAGAAGGGTTTGCAGGTGGCGATTCACGGCAATGGTGATGCGGCCATCGATGATATTCTTGAAGCATTTGCCGCCGCGCAACTGACAACTCCTCGCCCCGATACCCGCCACCGCATTGAACACTGCCAAACGGCGCGTGATGATCAACTCGCTCGCATGGAACAGCTCGGCGTGTCGCCTTCGTTCTTCGTTGCCCATGTCTATTACTGGGGCGACCGCCACCGAGATATATTCCTCGGCCCTGAGCGTGGCGCCAGGATCTCACCGCTTGCCAGCGCGCTGCAGCATCACTTGCACTTCACTCTTCACAACGATACGTCGGTCACCCCGGTCAACCCGCTGATGTTGGTCTGGACAGCGGTCAACCGCGTAACTTCCAGCGGTAAAGGGCTCGGCCTCGAACAATCCATCCCAGCGCTCGACGCCCTTCGAAGCGTCACCAGCGAAGCCGCATGGCAGAATTTTGAGGACAAGGACCGAGGTTCCATTGAGGCCGGAAAGCTCGCTGATTTTGTGATTTTGGATCGCAACCCGCTCATTATACCTCCGATGGAATTGCGCGGCTTGCAGGTGCTTGAAACCATCATCGGTGGCCAGCGTGTGTATGCCCGTTAGTTATGTGGAATATCCGAGCCACGGTCCGAGCCACTTTTCTGCGGCGGCCAGGGTGATGCCTTTGCGGCGGGCATAGTCCTCGAGTTGGTCCTGCTGCAACTCGGAGATGGCGAAGTAATGACTGTCAGGATGGGAAAAATACAGGCCGCACACGGCTGCGCCGGGATGCATGGCACAACTTTCAGTTAGCATAACTCCGCTTCGAGCGGTGGCGTCTAGCAAGTCGAAAAGCAATGGCTTTTCAGTGTGGTCCGGTTGCGACGGATAGCCCGGGGCGGGCCTGATGCCGCGGTAGGTTTCATGGATCAGTTGCTCCGGGGTCAGTTCAGTGGTTGTTTCGTAGCCCCACTCGACCCGGGCGTGATGGTGGAGTCGCTCGGCAAAGGCTTCGGCGAAGCGGTCGGCAATGGCCTTGACCATGATCGAGCCGTATGGGTCGTGGGCTAGTTCCAACTTTGTGGCGAATTCATCCGCGCCGTGAATCCCCACGACAAAGCCGCCGATGTAATCCTGATGAGGGACTGGTGCCACCCAATCGGCTAGGGCCACGTTGGGTTTGCCGGAGTCTTTGGCGAGTTGTTGCCGCAGACTGTGCAAGCGGGTACGTTCCACGGTCCGCGATTCATTTGTCCACACGATGATATCATCACCGTCCGAGTTGGCTGGGAAGAACCCGTAGATGCCACGGGCGAAGAAGCGGTTGTCGCTGATGATGCGTTCGATCCAAGCCAGCGCGTCCTGATGGAGTTTGGCAGCCTCGACTGCGGCCTCGGAATTTTTGGTTTTGAGCACGCCTGCCGTGCGATCCCAGACGCCGCGCAACTCCCAGGTGTGAAAAAATGGCGTCCAGTCGATATAATCAACCAAGTCCCGAAGCTCCATCGCCACCGTCATGCCCGGGCCGCTTTCCGTGGCCTGCCCGCAGAGGCGGGTCCCGAGAAACGAGGGTACCGGGGGTATGTAGGTGTCCCAATCGAAAACCGGTTTGGCAGCCCGGGCATCTGCTAGAGTAAGGGTGGCTTTTTTGGGGCCGGCGATAAAGGACTCCCGAAGCCGCACTTGTTTGGATAGATTCTCCGCCACGAACGCGTCGCGGCGTTCCTTCGACAAGAGCGAGGTGGTGGCTGGCACCGAGCGTGAGGCATCGAGCACGTGAACCACCGGGCCGGAATAATGTTGGGCGATTTTGATGGCGGTGTGTGCGGCGGAGGTGGTGGCACCACCGATGAGCAAGGGGAGGCTCATGCCGGCGCGTTCCATTTCCTTGGCGACGTGGACCATTTCATCGAGTGACGGAGTGATCAGGCCGGACAGACCGATGACGTCTGCGCCGAGTTCGCGGGCTTTTTCAAGAATCTTATCGCAGGACACCATCACTCCCATGTCGGTGACCTCATAGCCATTGCACGAGAGCACCACGCCAACAATATTCTTGCCGATATCGTGCACGTCGCCCTTGACTGTGGCGATGAGAAATCGCCCGGCGGAGCGCCCGCGCTGAGCTCGTTGAAGGGCATCTTCAGCGCTGAGTGACGGGTCTGCCTCGAGTACCGCAGCGATGTCCGCACCCAGAAACTCCGCCTTCTCCGCCTCCATGAAAGGTGTTAGCCAAGCCACCGCCTTCTTCATCACACGCGCCGATTTGACCACCTGCGGCAGAAACATCTTGCCCGCACCAAAGAGATCACCGACCACTCCCATGCCGTCCATCAAGGGACCTTCGATCACCTTGAGGGGCCGGCCATATTTCTGGCGCGCCGCTTCGGTATCTTCATCAATGTAGCGGTCGATGCCTTTGAGCAAGGCGTGCTCCAGGCGCTTTTCCACGGAGTCGTCTCGCCAGCTGAGGTCTTCCTCGAGTTTTTTCCCGCCCTGGCCCTTGAATTGTTCGGCGAGTTCCAACAAGCGTTCGGTGGCGTCCGGGCGGCGGTTGAGCAACACATCCTCGACGCAGGTGAGCAGTTCCTTGGGAATCTCATCATAGACTTCTAACATGCCAGCGTTGACGATGCCCATGTCCATGCCAGCCTGCGTTGCGTGATAGAGAAACGCCGAGTGCATCGCCTCGCGCAGTGCGTTGTTGCCACGGAATGCGAATGAAATGTTAGAAACCCCGCCGCTTACTTTGGCTCCAGGCAGGTTGTGCTTGATCCAGCGCGTTGCGTTGATGAAATCCAGCGCGTAGTTGTTGTGCTCGTCGATGCCGGTGGCGACCGTTAGAATGTTAGGATCGAAGATGATATCATCCGGGTTGAAGCCCACATCATCGACGAGCAGGCGGTAGGCGCGTTCACAGATCCGGATTTTTTCGGTGTAGGACGCGGCTTGGCCATTTTCATCGAAGGCCATGACCACTACGGCAGCGCCGTAACGCATGATATGGCGGGCTTGGCGGATGAAATTGGCCTCGCCTTCTTTGAGTGAGATGGAATTGACGATGCCCTTGCCTTGGAGGCATTTGAGGCCGGCCTCAATGATTTCCCACTTGGATGAATCGACCATGATGGGCACCCGAGCGACATCCGGTTCGCCCTGTAGCAAGTGCAGAAAACGGGTCATCATCGCCTTGCCATCGATCAGGCCGTCATCGAAGCAGATATCAATCACGTTGGCACCGTTGGCCACTTGCTGGCGAGCGATTTCAACTGCTGCCTCGAGGTCGCCTGCCCGCACGAGCTTGGCAAATTGCGGAGAGCCGGCAACGTTGGCGCGTTCGCCAATCATCAGGAAGCGCTTGTCGGAGGTGTGGTTGTAGGCCTCGCTGCCGGATAGCCGCAGGGCGTGAGGGATGGTGGGCATAAGGTTAGAAAATGTTACCGCGAAGCATCAAAGGTTGAGGGAGCGTAAAGATTAGGTTGCAAAGTCGTGGACGAGTCTCTTGATGCCATCGGCGAGGCGCACCGTTCGAAAATTGATAGGCATAACGATATGATTGATTGAAATCTTGAGGTTTTTTTCTTGCGCTCCTTCGCATCATTTGCGCCCTAACGGATTATCTTACCCCAGCACTGGCACCTGCCGTGGGGGGATGCCGTTGACGGCGCGGGCGATGGCGGCCACGTGCTCGGGGGTGTTGCCGCAGCAGCCTCCCGCCAGATTGAGCAAGCCGGAGCCTGCGAGGTCAGCCATGAAATCGTGCATTTGCTGGGGGTTGAGGTCGAAGCCGGTGGGAGCGAGCGGATTGGGCAGGCCGGCATTGGGGTAACAGGAGATGCAGGTGCAGGCGCAGGCGGCGAGTTCCTCCAGGTGGGGGCGCAGCAGGTCCGGGCCGAGCGAGCAGTTGAGGCCGATGGCCAAGGGTTTTACGTGGGCGAAGGCGTTCCAGAACGCTTCGACTTTTTGGGCTGAAATCATGGTTTCACCGCCTCGCCCGACGGCCGCCGAGAGGATGATGGGCAGCTGCGATTGGGTTTCGTCGAACACCTCCAGGGCTGCCACGGCCGCCGCCTTGGCGTTGAGTGAATCAAAGATGGTTTCGATGAGCAAGATGTCGCAACCGCCCTCCATCAGCGCCCGGATTTGCAGTTTATAGGCGGCTAGCACCTGATCAAAGGTTACCACCCGGAATCCGTGATCGTCGGCGTCCGGCGAGTTGCTCAGAGAAACCGTGAGCGGACCAATGGCTCCAGCCACGTAGCGCCGCCGGCCGCTGTCGCTGCCGATGGCATCGGCCCATTTGCGGCACAAGCGGGCGGACTCGACGTTGAGTTCCCAGGCCAGGTCGTTGAGAAACGGGTTTTCCAAGATATTTTGGTAAAATTCCGGATCCTTGCGTCCGCCCCGCTCCCGTGGATCCGCTACGAAAAACTCGCTCTGCGCCAAGCTCGTCGCGGAAAATGTGTTCGTCTCGCAAATGTCCGCTCCCACTTCGAAAAAGCGCTTGTGTACGTCCCCGATCACCTCCGGACGGGTGATCGAGAGAATGTCGCCATTGTTCAGCAAATCCTTGTCATTGCTGGCAAATCGACTGCTGCGGGCATCCCCCTCGCTTAGCCCGTAGCTGCGGATCGTCGTGCCCATCGCCCCGTCGAGAACCAAGATACGTTCTGTGAGGGCTTGCTGGAGGGCTGTGGGGGTGTCCGCTTGAGGCATGCCGCAAGCATACCCGCTTTCTCAAATCATGCAAGGGACAAATCATCTTATCCGGATATGATGATGGGAAAATTTAGCGCTCGGCACCCTGAGAATTCAGAGGATTTCTCGCAATGCCTGCAAAAATCCCCCCGGCAGCCGCGTAAAGGCCGGTATGGCTAACAAAATTTTTCAATCCGCACTGCTGTTGCTGGCGGTGTTGGTGTCTGGGGCGCGGGCGCTGGAGGGCGACCCTTACGCCAACGAGACGCAGGCTCAGCGCGATGGGCGGATGAATTGGTGGCGCGAGGCGAAATTTGGCATGTTCATTCATTGGGGCGTGTATGCGGTGCCAGCCGGATCCTACAAGGGCAAGCCGGTCGGCGACATCGGCGAGTGGATCATGTGGAATGCCAAAATCCCAGTTCGTGATTACCGTGGGTTTGCGCAGCGTTTCAACCCCAGCAAATATGAGCCCGCTGCCTGGGCGGCCTTGGCCAAGGAGGCTGGCATGCGCTACATGATCATCACGGCCAAGCATCACGATGGATTTGCCTTGTTTCCGAGTTCTGCTAGCAAGTGGAATGTTGTTGAAGCCACGCCATGGAAAAAGGACCTGCTCGCCCCGCTGGCGACCGCCGCCAGGGCTCAGGGCCTGAAATTCGGCCTCTATTATTCGCAGGCACAAGACTGGAATAATCCCGGAGGTGCCAAGGCCGAAATGCTGGATGGTGGTGGCTGGGACGAAGCCCAAAAAGGTGCCTTCGACTCGTACATCGACGCCGTGGCGGTCCCTCAAGTCACTGAGATTCTAACGAAATATCAACCGGATGTGCTGTGGTGGGACACGCCCCACCTGATGACCCCACCGCGGGCGGCCAAGTTTGCCAAGCTCCTCGCGCTGCGCCCCGGCATCATTCATAACAACCGCCTGGGTGGCGGTTATCCCGGCGATACTGAGACGCCCGAACAGGAAATCCCGGCCACCGGTTTTCCCGGCCGCGATTGGGAAACTTGCATGACCATGAACGACACATGGGGCTTCAAGAGCGACGACCACAATTGGAAGCCATTGTCCACCATCATCACCAATCTGGTGGATATCACCAGCAAGGGCGGCAATTACCTGCTCAACGTCGGCCCCACCGCCGAGGGCGAGATTCCTGCTGAATCCATCCAACTCCTCAAGGGCGTCGGCGCGTGGATGAAGGTCAATGGCGAAAGCATCTACGGCACGCGCAGCACTCCCTTCAAGAGCCTCCCATGGGGCCGCTGCACCGTCAAGGATGCCGGTGCCGATACCATTCTCTACCTGCATGTCCTCAATTGGCCAGCCGATGGCAAGTTGCTCATTCCCGGTCTTGCCAACCCGATCAAGGAAGCCACTTTGCTTGCCGGTAGAGGCTCGCTGGTCTTCGAAAAATCCCCCAACGGCCCGCTGTTAAGTGTGCCTGCAGCTGCCCCGGACGCCATTTGCTCGACGCTCAAGGTTCTCATTCAAGGCAAACCCGAAGTGACCAGTGTCGCGATCGGACCCGGCAAGGATGGCAATATCACCCTGCTCGCCACCGACTCCATCCTCCTCGGCAAACAAATCCGCGTCGAACAAAAGGACAAAACCAATAACATCGGCTATTGGTACGATCCGGGCGATATCGTCTCTTGGGATCTGTGCGCCGATCACGATGGCAAATTCGCCGTGCTCATCGAGACCGCCGCGCCTTCCGCCGGTGCCGTGCTCAAATTCCAAGGCGTAGGCAACCTCGCCTATTCCGTGCCAAAAACCGCCGATTATACCACCTATCAAACAGGCCGGGTCGGTGAAGTCACCCTCACCAAAGGCATCAGGGGCACTCTCACATTGCGCCCTGTCGCGGAAGGTTGGAATCCTATCAATTGCCGCAAGGTGATCCTCGTTCCGGAGCACTGACGCTTTGGGCCCGCGCAATCATTTGGGGAGTTCCGGCGTCCCGCTGGCTGTGTTCCGCATCCTGCGGAACCCTCTTCCTCCGGTCGCCCGGTTCGTCAGCTCCTATCTAACATTTCGTCGGCCCACGACGCGGGGTCGTCTAGCGACTCAAGGTGGGTGAAGACCGTGCTGTTAGGGATGACTGCCCGTATATCGTATTCGATGCGTTCAAGCAGTTCGTGGCCGTGTTGCACCGTCCATGTGCCAGGCACCAGAACGTGCATCGAAATGAACTTGCGAGCTCCGGCTTGGCGGGTGAGCAGGGCATGAAACTGGATGCCCTCTTTTTGATAGACGTCGAGCACCTCGCGCACCGCCGCCAAGTCTGCCGCTGGCAGCGCCAGATCCATCAGCCCGCAGATCGAGCGCCAAAGGATCCTTGAACCCGTCCATAAAATGTTGGCCGCCACCAGCAGGGCCACCACCGGGTCGAGCCACAGCCAGTGGCTGCGCACCATGGCGGCCACTCCGACGAGTACGCCCACCGACGTCCATACATCCGTTAGCAGGTGATGGGCATTGGCCTCCAAGGTGATGGAGTGATACTTCTTGCCGACCCGCAGCAGCAGCAACGCCACCCCGAGATTGATGAGGGCCGCCACCATCGAGACCGCCAGCCCGAGCCCCACTTGTTCGAGGGCTTGCGGGTGAAACAAGCGCGGCACCGCCGTCAATCCGATGCTCAGCGCCGCCCCCAAAATCAGCGCTCCTTCCACCCCACTGGAAAAATATTCCGCCTTGCTGTGGCCGTATGCATGATCATCGTCAGCCGGTCGCGCGGCAATCGTTAACATCGCCAAGGCCATCATCCCACCCATCAGATTCACCAGCGACTCCAAGGCGTCGGAGAGCAATCCCACTGAGCCTGTTAGGTAAAATGCCGCACTCTTCAATGCAATCGTCACGAGCGCCGCCGCAATGGAAATCCAAGCATAGCGGGTGAGGTTGGCTCGGTTTATGTTAGATCGGAGCATCGCGCCGATCATCCAAGCGCAAACTAGCGCAATAGCAAGGCCTCATTGTTATGTGGCGAGCATCCGGGTATCCGGGTCAATTCCCAAAAAAATTGCTGGCAAGGCCAGGTGACAGATTTCGGGCAGGGAAATGCTGCTTGAATACGCAAATACGCGGGATGCCGTCTATGAACTATTCGAACAAATTCTGACGAACCGTAAAAATTAAGCGGATGAACTCGCATTGCGCCGTAGATAGGCCAGGTTGCGCAGCACCGTATCGAGCACCGCGTCCAAGTGCTGGCCGAGGTCGGCGGCGAGAAAGCGCAAGACAAAATAGCCGTTGGCTTGCAACGCCGCATCTTTGCGCCGGTCGCGCCGCCAGGCGTCAGCGTCTCCCAAGTGTTGGCCACCATCAATTTCGATGACCAGGCGAGCTGCCGCAGCTAACAAATCCACTTCCATTTCGCCACGTTCGTCAAAGGGGATTGGCAGCCGGGTGTTGAGCCGGAACACACCAGTCATGTCTGGCAGAGATTCGAGGCGGCGATAGAAAAATGCCTCACTGGCGCTGCGGGCCCGATCAGCGCCCTCGGCACCTGCATCGGGCGTGGTGGTGGCATGCACAAAGAGTCGGGCAAGCGGCCGGTCCACTCCGTCGTGGATCAAGCGGAGAACGCTCGCCGCATAGTCCTGTTTCCAGCGGGCGTCCACCGGCAGCGGCACGTCGGCGGGCCAGCCCGGCAAGGCGTTGGCGGGCATCAGAATCGAGTATCCCACCGCCTCATATCCGGCGCAACGCTTGTTAAACATCCGCGCGAGCATCGGCACATCCAGATCGGCGTAGTCATAGACCCGCACGCAGCGCTTGCCATCATGCAGCCTGTGCAAGCGACCGACGTATTGAGCGATGGTGCCGTGCCAAGACACTGGCATTGTTAGGAAAAGTGTGTCCAGTCGTGCGTCATCAAAGCCTTCGCCGAGAAAGCGCCCGGTGGCCAGCAGCACGCGGCCTTGATCGGGTGGGATTGCCCGTGCCCGTTCCAGTGCCGCCAGCAACGCCTTGCGGCCCATTCCGCCTTGCAGCGTAATCACCTGCTCGACCTCCCCAACGAGCATTCCGGCGAGCAAATCCAAGTGCTCTGTTCGTTCCGTTAGTATAACTGGCGAACGTCCTGCACGCACCACCTCGACGACCTCATTGCAAATCATCCGGTTGCGTTCCTGGGAATGCATCAGCACGTCGCAGAGTCGTTGAAACTCGACGCGTTTGTCGGCTGCCGGTTCGCCTCCCGGTACCAGCCCGGTGGATCTCACCCATACTTCGTGGTTGAAGGGTCGTGCCGCCGCCTGTTGCCGCGCGTCCACCTTGTGGCGCACCGGCCCGCATTGCATGAAAATGATCGGATGATGACCATCCTTGCGGGTTACCGTGGCCGATAGACCCGTGACGTATTTTGCCTTGGCCCGCCGTGCCACCAGTTCAAAACTCTTTGCTGATAGATGATGGCATTCGTCCACCACCAAATGTCCGTAGTCGCCTACCAAATCCTGCACCACGTCCTTGCGGATGACGCTTTGGATCAATGCCACGTCGATGTTACCGGTGAGTTTTTTTCGGCCGCCGCCCCAGCGGCCGATTTCCTTTGGCGGGATCCCGAGAAACTGTGACAAGCGTTCGACCCATTGCTCCTGCAATTGCTGCCGGTGCACCAGAATCAGGGTGTTGACGCGGCGTTGGGCGATGAGCCACGCCGCCAGCACTGTCTTGCCAAAGGCAGTGGTAGCCGCCAGCACCCCGGTGTCGTGGGCCAGCATGGCTGCAGCCGCCTGTTGTTGTTCACCGCGCAAGGTGCCCCCGAATTCCACCGCCAGCGGTTGGCCGTGGCAGCGCTCATCCCTAACGGTGACCTTGGTCCCCAGGGATTCCAGCAACTCCATCGCCTCCTCGTAGCAACCGCGCGGCAGGCCAATGTGCGACGGATGATCCTCGGCGCAGCCGATAATGCGCGGCTTATCGTACGTCGGCAGCCGCATCGCCTGCGCCTTGTAGTATTCCGGATTTTGAAACGCCGCCAAGCGCAGCAGAGCGTTGCGAAGTGCTGGGCCTAGTCCGGCTTTGGGCAGGTAGAGTTGGTCACCTAACACCACTTCCAGGCTCGCCGGAGCCTCCCCCTTCGGCGGGTTTTTAAGTCGGCGTGACGGAGGTGCCAACCACGGTTCTGGATCGTCCTCATCGGCACTGGCCAGGCGCACGCCGATGATGCGGCCGCGGCCCTCGGCGGCCGTGACGATGGCCTCCAAGCGTTTGGGGGTGATGCGCTCGATACTTGCTAGAAACGCCCATTGATCCTCGAACGGCACGCCGTGCTCGTCAACAAACACACTGTTGCCGGCGTCCCGCGCGGCTTTTTGCAACGGCAGTGCTATCAAATTGCCAAACCCTCCCTGCGGCAATGTGTCTTGGTTAGGAAAAAACCGGTCATACGAGCGCAGCCCAATCTCCGGCCTGCGCTCCATCGTCTCGGTGAGCAGATGCGCCCCTAACTTGCGAGCCAGCACCGCCGTCACCGCCTCGGTGAAAAACCACCACAGGTGCCCGCCGTTGCCCGAGCGCGACCTTTCCAGCACCACCGGCAGGTCCAGTGCCCGGCACGTTTCGCTGACCGCTTTGGCGTCCTCCCACCAATGGTCGCCGTCGAAGTCAGCCGCCAGCAACCAGCAGCGTTCATCCAGCAACATCGGATAGAGGCCCATCACAAACTCTCGGCCCCGCTCGTCTGCGCCCGACAAATGCCAGCGCAGCACATGGTCGCTCACGGGCAGAAATCGCTGACAGGAGCACTCGCTGCAGCGGATCCGCGGCTTTTCGCACACTCCTTGCATCCATTCATTGCCACACACCGGTTGATAGCCGGCGCGGCCTGTTTTGGTGCTGGTAAAGCGCCGCGCATAGACCTCCTCGCGGCCCCGAAACAAGGCCCGGAACAACCCGACCTTCTCCGCCACCGCCGACGTGCGGTCGAGTCCCTCATGCCTGGCACTCGCCACCTCGCCGCACGGCAACTTTGAAAGTGGCATGGGCTGGCTGCGGTCAAACCGGAGTGGGGGCAGGTACGACGAGGGTGGGGACAACGGACTTGCGAACCATGCCCTCGGCGACGCTACCGAGGAGCAGCGAGACGACCACGCCATGCCCGTGGGAGCCGAGGACCAGCAGGTCGGCGTTGATTTGTTTGATATAGGTGATGATGCCGCGGAGCGGGCTGTCTTCGATGAGGTGGACGCTAGTGCCCGGCAGAGTGCCGGTGCAGCTGGCTAGCAATTCCTCGAGTTTGCTGGCGGCGCGGCGTTTAGCTTCCTCTTGAAACTCATGAAGAACCGGGTATTCGTCAGGCGTGAATCCGTAGGCGGTGTAGGTGGGCTCCTGTTCGATGACGTGCAGGAGATGAAGTTGTGCGCCGTAGGCCTTGGCCAGACTGCCAGCCATTTCCAAGACTCCGGGCGTGGCATTCGAAAAATCAACTGCAGCTACTATAGTTTTCATAACACGTGAAAACTAGCACCCACCATGAGTGTTGCCAAGCAAATTCAATGGGTCACACGCATCGGCATGAGCACATAGAGAAATGTGCCTTCGATGCGCAGCACCCCGGGACTCATTTCGTCAATGAGATCGAGGTACACGTCATTGGTTTCCAGCGCCCGCAGTGGGGCTTGGAGGAATTCCGGGTTGAAGGCGATTTGCATGGGCTTCCCCTGATAGATGACATCCATTGACTCTTGGGCTTCGCCGACGTCGGGCGAGTTTGCGGTGACCTCGATTTGGTTCTCGCTGAAGACGAGTTTGACCGAGTTGGATTTATCGGAGGCGAGCAACGACACGCGGCGGACGGTTTCGAGCAAGGCTTCGCGGGAGATGACGACGCGCTCGAGGGCGTCGCCGGGGATGACTTGGCGATAGTTCGGGTAGTTGCCCTCGATGAGTTTGCTAGCCAGCAGACTGTCGCCGATGGTGAAGGAAACCTGGTTGTCGGTGAGCTTGACGATGACTTCGCCGGTGTCGCCGAGCAGGCGCTGAAGTTCCTGCACCGCCTTGGTCGGGATAATCACGTCGGTTTCGTGGGAGGCCGGGAATTCCAGGTCGCTATCGACCATGGCGAGGCGGCGGCCATCGGTGGCCACTAGGGTCATTTTGCCATCATGAAAGGAGGCGAAGATGCCATTGAGGACGTAGCGAGTCTCGTCCGAGGAGATGGCATAGGCGGTTTTTCGCAATCCGTCGCGCAGAACGACTTGCGGAATGCGAAACTCCTTGGAACCTTGAAAATCAGGTAGCGGCGGAAATTCCGAGTCGCTCAAACCAATGATTTTGAAAAATGCCGGACCGCTGCGGATGGATGCGTGGTTTTTGGCATCCACAGACACTTCAATCTCGCTGGTCGGCAATTCGCGCACAATGCTCACCAAACGCCGTGCCGGCAGGGTCGTCGCACCCTCCTTGTCTATCTGGGCTTCTACCGAGCCGGTGATGCCCACGTCGAGGTCGGTGGTGGTAAATTGAATGCGGCCGCCCTTGGCAACGATGAGCACGTTGGAAAGGATCGGCAGGGTGGTGCGCGAGCTCACAACATGCTGGACTTTTTGCAGGCCGTCGAGAAATGCTTCTTTGGAGATACGAAACTTCATTGGTGTTTACCCGTAGTGAGTTGCGAGGAAGTTCCGGCTTTCCGACCCATTTGGCAAGCATTCTTTAAGAATCCGAAATAACTTTTCCAGGATTGGCGGATTTTTTTTATCTTAGCGGCGCAACAGGGACTCGATGCGGGCAAGGGTTTCCTTGAGGCCGGGGGCCTGTGCTACCTGAGCGTGAACCTTTTTGCAGGCGTGGATGACCGTGCCGTGATCGCGGCCGCCGAAGGCCTCGCCAATCTCCATGAGCGAGCCTTTGGTGAGGGTGCGGCTCAGGTACATGGCAACTTGGCGGGGAAATGCGATGCTGGCGGGACGGCGGCGGCTGGTCATGTCGGCAAGGCGCACATCGTAGTGTTCGGCCACGGCTTTTTGAATCGTGTCGATGCTGATTTGGCGACTGGCTTCCTCGCGGATGAGGTCGCGCAGCAGGTGTTCGACTTTTTCGACGGTGACGCTTTCACCGGCGAGGGAGGCGAAGGTGGCCACACGCATGAGGGCTCCTTCGAGGCGGCGGACGTTGGTGCAGATATTTTCGGCGAGGAATTGAAGGACGGTTTCATCGACGCGCACTTTCCAATCGGCAGACTTGCGTTTGAGGATGGCCATGCGCGTTTCCATCAGAGGCGGCTGCATCTCCACCGTCAGGCCACACTCGAAGCGCGAAATGAGCCGCGGTTCGAGGCTCTTGATTTCGCAGGCCGGCCGGTCGGAGGTCAGGATCACCTGGTTGCGTCCATCTAACAGGGTGTTGAATGTGTGGAAAAATTCCTCCTGTGAGCGCTCCTTGCCAGCGAGAAATTGCACGTCGTCGATAAGCAACACGTCGCTGTGGCGGTAGCGGCGGCGGAATTTTTCAATGTCGCCACGGCGCACCGCGTCGATGAATTCGTTGGTGAAGCGCTCGCACGTCAGGTAAACGACGCGGGACCCGGGAAGGCGGCGGAGCCATTCCTGGCCGATGGCTTGCATCAGGTGGGTCTTGCCCAGCCCCGAATTTCCGTGGATGAAAAGCGGGTTGTAGCCGATGCCGCTCTTTTTGGCCACCGCCTCGCAGGCGGCATGGGCGAATTGGTTATTCGCCCCAACTACAAAGCTTGCAAATGTGTGGGATGGATTCAGCCCGGCGTTTTTGACGCGCTTATCTAGCGCCTCGCCTTCCAGCGATTTGGCGCGAGCCCCGGTATGCGGGTAGGACGGGCCGTCGGACGTTGGCTCGTCGGAGACGCTCGCGCCGGGCTCAGGGGCGGCGGCGGCGAGGACGACACGCACCTCGCGGACGCCCTCGTAGATGCTGTTGACGGCCATCGCCAATTCTGGCAAATAGTTGGTTTCTATCCAGACTTGGTGGATCTCGCCAGGGACGCTGACTGAGGCGATGCCATCCTGGTGGCCGACCCAGCGGGCGGCGCGAAACCAGCGCTGGAACGCATCACTCCCCACCGAGGCCCGCAGTTCCGTGCAGACCGCGTCCCAGCGGTGGCTGTCGGCTGATTGGGGGCCTTCGGAGTCTGAGTCGCCTGGGGTGGGTTTTGTCGTTGGGGCCATGAGCAATCGAGGAGAGGTATGAAGGTGAGAATTGTGCAGAGTGAGAGAGCCGTTCGCTTAGATTTCTAGCCCCACGCGGGGTCGAAGATCTGGTGCGAGGCCAAGACTGAACGGTGTGAATGACCAAGTGAAAACTATTTTAGCGGGCTCTAACATAAATTGCGTCTGTGGCCCTTTCCACAGGGGTTCCACAAGGGCATTTTTTTTTGTGCTTGACCCGCCAAATGCTTAGCTTCCCTGAAGGATCGAACCGGTTGCTGGGCGGGGGATTTTCGCATGCGATTGAATTCAAAGCTGATATGAAATTAAGGAGTCCCGGAATGGCAAGGATGAGTGGAGATGATGGGTGTGTTAGGGATCCGCCTCTCCGGGAAGTGAGCTGACGAGGGTTGGAAAAATGAACGGAATGCAGGGGAGGATTTGAGCGCTAGTTCGAGATGAAATGAGTGTGGACGTGGGGGCTGCATGAAGAGCATTGAGCGCGGCAATTTTTCTCAGGTTTGCTGAATCGCTGCGGGAAAGAATTGTGCATTAGCTGGCGGCGGCTAAGCTGGCTGCGCCACATGAACGCCCCTCCTTTGCTTCCACCACCGCTGCGCGGGAGGGGTGTGTTTGTGGCAAGCGGGCTGCGCAAGGTTTACCACACCGGAGAGGTCGAAGTGGTGGCACTTCACGGGGTGAATGTCGCGCTGGATGCGGGCGAGTTGGTTGTCTTGCTTGGGCCTTCGGGCAGCGGCAAGTCCACTCTTCTCAACATCCTCGGAGGGTTGGATGTGGCGACGTCCGGTGAGCTCAGTTACAAGGGCTGGGCGCTAGACGGTGCCGACGAGAATACGCTCACTTTGTTCCGCCGCAATTGCGTGGGCTTCGTGTTTCAATTTTACAATTTGATTCCGAGCCTCACAGCGCGGGAAAACGTGGCGTTGATCACCGGGATTGCCAACGATCCGATGGCACCGGAGGAGGCCTTGGCGATGGTTGGGTTGCAGGCGCGGATGGACCATTTTCCGTCGCAACTTTCTGGTGGCGAACAGCAGCGGGTGGCCATAGCGCGGGCAATTGCCAAGCGGCCGGAAGTGCTGTTGTGCGACGAGCCAACCGGGGCGTTAGACGTGACCACAGGCATCACGGTGTTGGAGGCGATCGAGCGGATCAACCGTGATTTGGGCACGCTCACCGTCATCATCACCCACAATGCGGTGATGGCGGAGATGGCCGACCGGGTGTTGTTCCTTTCGGACGGAAAAATCGTCAAGGAGCGGCGCAATGAGAGCCGTCGCCCGGCCTCGGGCTTGGAGTGGTGACCCCGGCAATGAACCTCCCGAAGAACATGCTGCGGGAACTCCGAGCTCCAGCTCGCCGAGAACCCGCTTCACAGCCCAAGTTCCTCAATTTTCCACACCCATCTCCTCCATCGGCAGTCCTGTAATGAGGGCGATTGTCTCGGCTGGGATGCGTGCCGCTTTCATTCCCGCCGCCGCTGCCAACAGGGCCTCTGCTTTGCCTTCGGCCAGCCCCTCTGCCTTCCCTTCGGCCAGCCCCTCTGCCTTCCCTTCGGCCTTCCCCTCTGCCTTCCCCTCTGCCTTCCCCTCGGCGAATTTCCCGCTCAACAGGCTGCGCTCGATCCTCACGGCGTCCCAGAATCCGTCATAGAGGGCGAGTTGTTCGCGTGTGAAGCCGCATTCCTTGGCGATGCCCAGGGCTTGGCGCAGCGGCTCGTTGATCCCGACCTGAGCGCTGAATTCTTCCACTGAAAGATGCCCCTGACTACCTGCATCCCCAGCTTCCCGCAGGAATTTGAGCCAAGCCCAGCGCAGTTTTCGAGCGTCCTGCGGGTTGGTTTCGCGGTATTTGGGCAATTCCACGAAGATCAGGCGCAAACCCTCAAGCACTCGCTGCGGGTTGCCGGTTTCCACAATCTGATAGTCGTGGTAGTAGGCGTCTGGATCGGCATCAAAGGTGGCATCTAGCAGGCTCAAGCCCCAGACCGGGCAGAGCAGATCGTAGCTCTCGCTTTTTTCCAACTGGCGCACGTAGGCTTTGCTAGCGTTGAAGAGCACTCGTTGGAGAAACGAGCCGGTCCACTGCATCTGCATTTCCACGATGAACTGGCGACCGCTGGCATCTTTGCAGCGCACATCAACGATGCTGTTCTTGATGATCGGGATGTCCGGCACCTGCTCGCTGGGCAAATACTCCAGCGAGGCGATGTACTGACTCTCGTCCGCAAACGGCAACATCCCGTTGAGGAAATTCCGCAAAATCTCCGGGTGCTCACCGAAAATCCGCTTGAATACCAAGTCACTGCGCGGATCAAGAAAATGTGCCATGTCCCCAACAGCATGGCTCGCTGGGCTTAGCTGTCAAGCCGACAGGCTCTAGGCTGAGCGTTGTCGGTCTTGCCATTCTGATTCGAGAATCCAATAGTCGGAGGAATGGTTTGTGAATCGGTG
>CAIKHZ010000176.1 GCA_903827375.1 Akkermansiaceae bacterium | reverse complement strand
TACGTTGGATTCCCAGACGCATAATAAACATTCCGCTGACCGAAATAGAGGTCGCCGGTCCAGAGCAGGCGGTCGCGCTTGCCGCCATCCAGGATACTCGAAAGCGTGCGTGCAAACTGCCACTGCGACAAATTGCCGGAGAAATCGTCAGTCAAGAGGTTCTGGCCCTTGCCGTCCTTGACGATGATATAATCAAACAGCGGCCATTTTTCCTTGGGCGTGTAAAAACCAACCCTACCATTCACAAATGTCTCATCCCGCGACTCATCGATCACGGTACCGTCAAGCCGCGTGGTCAAGACAGGCCCCAATGCGGAGACCTCCAGTTTGTATTGGCGGCCGTCTATCAACGGTTCCATGAGTTTCTTCTCACTGATGACCGTATCCTTGCCGTCGATGCGCTTGCGCAGTTTAAACACACCGTCGAGCGAGACTTCCGCCGTGTACGCATTGCGAGCGTGCTTGGCCCGGAAAGCGACGCCCGCTGCGGCGACGAAATGAGGGTTGGCCCTGAGTTCAAACACCGTTTCAAGCGTGACATCCTGCCACTTTTCGCCCGTGCTGCTCAGCCCGATTTCATCCGCCTGCTCCAGTTTGCGGGGCAGCAGCCAGCCGTCTAGCGTTTTCCATGCATTTTGATTCGGCAGCGAGGCAATTTGCAGCGTCCACGTGCTGACGTACCACAGGCGGTTGAGCCGCTCGTCGCTGCAAAGAAAATACCCGTCATGCGGGGAATGGTCATATACCTCCTTGTTCACCATGCTAACAGAATCAATATCCACCGATGTGCCGGGGGTGTCGAGCTGGACCCGGACATACCTGGTGTGGCCCTGGACCAGAGGCGCGATGAACCGTCCGATGCGCGGGATGGTATATGTTTCGTGGCGGTTTACGTTGGTCGGCAGCACCGGCAGATCCACAGCCCCCCCGAGATAGGTGGCCCTCGACCCGCGGTCAAAGCAACCGGTTTCGCCGATGCCATCTGGATGGCAGGCATAGGCCAGCCGCAGCACTGGCAGACCCGTCTTTGCCGTGACGGTGAACTCAGCGAATCCGCCGGCCCCCTGTTTCCCGAAATCCAGGATGACCACCGGTTTCACCCCGCCAGTGTCATAGGTCAGGCGGCAGTTGCGGCCCTTCTCACCCAGCAACGCCTCGGCCCCCTCAACCATGCCCTCCGTGCGAGTGACGCACACGGGTTTGACCCGCTCGGTGGTCGGCGTAAACACATGCTCCCTGGCCTGCTTCAGCCATGGCTCGTCCCCGGTCTTGTCAGCTCTCTCAGGAACCGGCAAGCTGGCCAAATCCGCAGCCATCGCAGTTGGCATGCATAACAGCGACTGAACCATCCACATCAACCCAACTGACAATATTTTTATAAATTTTCCTGCGTGGTACCGACCGGCCAAAGATATGATCGACTTGATTATCATTTGATTTTTCCTGCCAGAACGTCCTCCGGCCGGCCCTTCAATCGGCCCTGGCCCGATGTGTTACTCGTCATGGAGCCATTCATGCCGCGCCGGATATCCTCTTTAACCATGACGAGCTCCATCAACTCCCGGTAATCCATTCCCACGTCCCCGAATTTCTCCATCCAAGCCAGTGATTGCGCGTGCAGTTTCTCTTGGACGGCCTTCATCTCCGGCGCATCAAACAGGTTCTTCATTTCACGTGGATCATTCAAATGGTCATATAAGCAGGCAAAACGCATATCATGGCCGTAGATGTTCACGTTGGGTGGCAGGTCAAAGGCATAGGTGTAGCGACGCGTGTAAATCCCCCGCCATTTCCACGGAAACAGGAAAAGCGGCACGCTTTCCACGGCATCGTCGTCCGCCTTGAAAATTGCCTCCGCAAGATTCCGGCCCTGACACGTCTCCGGAATTCTAACGTTCAGCATACCGAGCAGGGTCGGCATGAAATCCATTGATCCAAAGAGCAGGTCACTCACCCGCGGCTTCAGCCCGTTCGGCCAGCGGATGAGCAGCGGCACGCGCAACGACTCGCATTCCGGCCGGCCCTTGTTCCCCCGGAACCCGTGCGAAAGGAGAAGATCGCCGTGGTCAGCCGTGAAAACCACAATCGTGTTTTCGCCGAGCTTCAGTTCTCGCAGCTTGGCCATCAACTCACCGAACAAGCGATCATTGCCCGTGCACAGGGCCATGTAGCCTTGGTACATCTTGCGGATCTGCGGGGTATCCTCCACGTTGGGACGCAGCGTCAGTTTGGCCGGGTCGTAAAGCTTGAGCCAATCCGGCGGTCCGTCGTACCCATATTCCCCGTCCCAGTTGTGAGGCGGGTGCCACGAAAGGAAAAGCGCGAACGGCTTCGCCGCGTTGTCCTCGATAAATTTAGCAGCCTGCCGCGTCTGCATATCGGGCTCCCAGTCGCCGCACGGCTGCTTACGCCCATTGTCGTCCCAGTAGTAGGCGCGCTTGGCATCGAAAAGCTCATTGCAGTTATCCGATAGAAACGTCTGGTCAAAGCCATAGCGGAACGGGCCGGCGGGAATCGGACGGTTGCGGTCGCCGCCGAAGAGATGCCACTTGCCGACATAACCGCAGGCATAACCGGCATCGCGCAGGACTTCGCCAAAGTACCGGCCCTCTCCGGGAACGATGCGGATGTCGTTGCAGAACGCGCCGCTGCGCAGCGGGTGCTGGCCGGTCAGGAGCATTCCGCGGAATGGCGTACACACCGGCGAGCTGGAGATGCATTGCGTAAAACGCACGCCTTCCGCCGCTAATTTGTCGAGATTCGGCGTGATGATGTCCTTGTTGCCCGCGCAGCCAAGCATGTCGAACGACTGCTGGTCGCTGAAAACAAATACCAAGTTAGGCCGTCCAGCCCCGGCTTTCCCCGCAGCTTGTAAAGCCGTCCCGCCACAAAGCCCGAGCACCGCAATTCCAAATGCCATTTTCACCCCTGCCTCTATCGGAAAATCACGTCGTTTCATTTACAAGGGAGTGATACCAGCATGGTGTTAAATTGGAGCCGTATGGATGATTCCCGTTCAATTGCGTTGCCATGTTGATTTTTCGGGTGCTGGAAAAGGCTTGTTTAGCAGCACGGCGGCAATCTGGAAACACTAAAAACGCGTGACAAGCGGGTGACAAGCGGGTGACAAGCGGGTGACAAGCGGGTGACAAGCGGGTGACAAGCGGGTGACAAGCGGGTGACAAGCGGGTGAGGACGGCGATGCCGGCTG
>CAIKHZ010000175.1 GCA_903827375.1 Akkermansiaceae bacterium | reverse complement strand
CGGCCGGCTTTTTGAGCATTGGCCTCGCGCCGGTCCAGATCCTTATGATAGGCGTCGATGACCTTGGTGTCCTCAATGGCTTCCTCGGTTTTGAGAGTGACCTTGAAGAGATGGAGCAGGTTGTGGGTGATGCCATTGCTAGGAATTTGCTTTTGAGGTGAGGGCCGTTGCAGGAGACGGAGGCCGGACCGGAGAGCGGGGAAAAAGGGGTTGTTATTTCGGCAATGACTACCTTGGCCATCCCGCCGCCTACTGGCCGGCCATCACGCTCACGGTGGCACAAGCGCCCGCTGCCTACGAGGCGCTGAAAATCTGGCACTACGGCGGAGGGAGTGCCGGCGTGCATGCCCCGGCTTCTCTAACTGTAAGCGATAACTACGGCCACAGCACCACGTTCACGGGGTTCCCAGACAGCGAGCCCGCCATTACGGACATTCCAATCACCAACATGCAGGGCTCTATTCTGCACCTGCGTTTTATCGGCACGGGGGAATTTGTTGGACTCAATGAGGTCCGCGTGTCAGCGGCACCATGAACTTTTTGATTCAGATCGACGACGGCGGTGATGCCAACACATACCAGCTCCACAGTGGACCGGGCATGCTGCCCAATACTGTTTCCCATGAAGAACAAGAACAACGACAAGCCGCTCACCGGCACCGCCTTGATCAAGGAGACCTGCCGTCGCATCCGCGTGGTCCGGTCATATTGGGACGCGCACAACAAACGTGCCTGCCGTGGCGAGCGGGACAAAGCACTGGCGCTCTACGAATCGCTCAATGAGACGGAACGCGAAAAAGTGCCGCAGGTGCTGCGCGTGTGGCTGCGCTACCGGAGCGAAAAATACTTCGGTGAGGGTCGCACGCCACCGGGCGGCGGGCGGTAATAGAGTCGAGCTATCCCACCACCTTCTTCACGAAGCAGGCTTTAAGGCCGATGGCAATCCCATCCATCTTGCAGGAGATTTCGTGGTCGCCGTCCACCAGACGGATGGGTTTTGACTTGGTGCCCACTTTGAGCACATCGGATGACCCTTTGAGTTTCAGATCCTTGATCATGGCCACGATGTCGCCATCCTCGAGCACATTGCCATAGGCGTCCTTGACGACCCGAGCTGTAGCGGATTCATCCGCCGGGGCTTCGTCCTGCCATTCATGACCGCAGGTGACGCACTCCACGTGGCCGGGGTGGGTCAATACCTCGGTCATTTCGCACATCGGGCAGGCAAGGTCACTCATGGCGGGGAGGACACACTCTGCGGCACCACAACTCAAGCGTTATTATGAGGTGTTGGCGGTTCCCGCGAGAGTGACGCCGGCATCCATGGCCGTGCTCACGGTATCGAGGTGGGTGCCACCCGCTCTGCGACGAATTCCACTGGACGGCCAGTGCATGCCGCCTATTCTTCGACAGATATGAAACGCACCGTCCCATGAAATGCGACCAACCATCCTTCATTTGTTTGGCCGGGCTTCTACTGCTGCTGGCGAATGCGGCGCCGGGTGCGGGAGCGCAAGACGCCGCCGTTACTGCGCCGCGTCTGGTGACTGCCGAAACCCGCAGCAACCCGCAGGCTCTGGCTGAGTTGCAGAAACCCGGCAAGATATTCTTCGAGGATGATTTCGAGTCCGACGCCTCGCTCAAGAACTACTTCGAGATCCGCGGCCTCAAGCAAGGCAATGCCAAGCGCACTACTGATGCGATGCTTGCCCACACCGGCACGGGAGCGATGCAGTTGACCGCCGTGGCCAGAGAGGGCAAGGAATCCGGTGCCGGTGCCACGGGTTGGTTCGGACCGGAGGGGCGCGACCGTGTTTACCTTCGTCTCTACATCAAGTATGCCTCCGACTACGACCAAGGCAACCTGAACCACACCGGCGGCAGCTTGGCGGCGGTGGCTGGCACCGACCGTTGGGCTGGCATGGGATCGGCTGGAATCCGTCCGCGCGGCGACGACCGCTTCAACAGTCGTTTCGAGCCGTGGTGCGACTGGCGCAAGCTGCCGCCTCCGGGCTATCTTTTCCTCTACACCTACTGGATGGAAATGGCACGCGACCGCGACGGGCATTACTGGGGCAACATGCTCGGGCCTGTCGATTCGGAGCGGGTGGTCCCCCGTCGCGACCAATGGTATTGTCTCGAACACATGATCAAAGCCAACGATGTGGGCCAGTCCAACGGCGAACTGGCCGCGTGGATAGACGGCAAACTCTACATCCACTATCAAGGCATTCGCTGGCGCTCGTCACCGGATGTCAGACTCAAGCGTTTCGACCTCGGTGTCTATATTCATGCCGCGGCGAAGGACAACACCGTTTGGTATGACGACGTAGCGCTCTCGACCGGCTACATCGGACCGAAGGGTAAAGCGGAACAAGGAAGCGGCGCGACCGGGACCCGTGCTGAATCCAATAAGTGAAGGGCCGTGGAGCGTCCGCTGACAGCCTTGTTCGTAGGCTGCGATTCCTACTTCGCGTCGGTCGAGCAGCACCTTGAACCCGCCCTGCGCGGCCGGCCGGTGGGCGTGGCACCGGTGATGGCGGAAACCTCGTGCTGCATCGCCGCCAGCTACGAGGCCTGAGCATTCGGGGTGAAAACCGGCACCCGCATCAGCGATGCCCGCAACATGTGCCCCGGCATCGCCATCGTGGATGGCCAAGCCGCCGGAATACATCCGGTTCCACCACCAGATCATTGCGGCGCTCGAGGACTGCATCCACGTCGAGGCCGTGTTGAGCATTGATGAAATGTGGGCATGGCTCCCCTACAACCTTCCTATTCATTTTCATCAGTTCACCATGTTTCCTTTATGGTGTTCCTTGGGTTTGTCGTGTTCATCAATGTCCGGATATCATCTTACTGAGGCACCGGGGCTCGCTCCGCAAGAAGGAGCAGGAACGCCTCGGCGGCGTGCCAAGTGTGCGGTGGGGAAAGACGCATTTTTACGAAGGCCGGGGAGATGATTTGCAATCCGTCGTAGCGGGCTTCGCTGGCGCGCTCTTCCCAGGTCAATGGATAGTCGCGATTGCTCAGCGGGCATTTCTTAGTTTCGTGAAAATGGTCGCAAGCCCAGCCGAGATACGGATACGCGCCACGATCATCACTGTCTTGACCGGCGACGTGCTGGTCGCGGTAGTCCATCCAGAAAAGCGCGCTGTAGCTGTCGGCGACTTTCGGGATGACGTAAACGTCGGGCAGGTCGAGAGCTCGCAAGCCGTATTTCAGCCACTTCGTTTGATATACGGGATGGTCGCTGAAATCCGAGCGACCAAGGATGTATTTACCCGTGGCGTCGGTCTTTTCAAATCGCGGCACTTCCGCCAGCACTTTTGCCACGAGCGGATGGTTCTTGTCGGACACAAGTGAAATGAGCAACAGCGCCTGACCGAGATTGTCCGCCTCGGTCTCGCCTTTGTTGTTCCGGTCAAACGGTTCGCGCAGGCCGAGGATCCAAGGCTTCAGCAGGTCGAGGTTTCCTGTCTCCTTGAGCGCTAGCGCCACCATCGCTCCATCGCGATACCACGGCTTTTCATAGACGAAGTAATTCGGCACCGGCCCCGCCTCGACGATATTCACGAGCATTTCCTGATGCAGCACGCGCAGCACCCGCGGGAATTTCCTTCCGCCAAAGTCCGGCAACTTTACCAACGACTTGGTTCCCTCCAACGCCGCGCGCTGCCCGCCTTGCTCCAGCCATACGGCCTCGGAATCCTCGCGTAGCGCGACGGCCGCTCCCTCCTCGGTCTCTATCGAAACCAAATAATCCGACGGCACGATGACTTCGCTCCGGACTTTCCAGCGGTATAATTCACGCCCGGTTTTCGCATCCAAAAGGATGCCGTCCCGGTAAAGTAGTTTCGTGCGAGCGCCCATGCCGAATAGGAAGAACTTCACGTCGGGAATCTCGCTCGAACCGCCGTGCTCCTGACGACAGGTGTTCAGTTCCGCCCGATAGTCGGCCAGCCCCTGCGCAGGCTCGGCCGCGTGCGTGGGCAAGACGACCGCTAGGAGGGCGGTAAGAAAACAGGCTTGGAGGGTGGTTTTCATGTGAAACTTGCGGAGTCGCCTAACGCTCATATCCAGCGATGACCGACGATTGAGGTGTGGGGGGCTGCTAGGAAATTGCTTTTCGGGTGAAGGTCGTTGGAAGATCCGGTGGCCGGACCTGCGGGCGGGGGAAAAGTTGATGCTGGGTTTGCTCATGGTTTGTTCAGGGGCAACCACACCTTGTAATACTTCCCGGTCGCCCCGGCATCGGCAAAGGGCACCAACCGAACCGTGGTCGGGTCGCCTTTTTGGAGCGTGGCGGTGGCTTCGCGGGCGATGGCATTGACCCGGAACAAGCGCGCGCCCGGCCAGGTTTGATAGGCACCGGTGGCGGGTTCCGGGGTCACCTGCAAGGCCGCCAGATCAGCACCTGCCAGCCAGAGGGTGTTGACGGTTTGGTCGCCCTCACCAACCAGCGCGCTGTCCGCCGCCAGCACCAGCGGCAATTGCTAGGAATTTGCTTTTGAGGTGAGGGCCGTTGCAGGAGACGGAGTCCGGACCGAAGCGCGGGGGAAAGAAGTTGCGGGGAAAAAGGGGGCCAAAAGGCCGGAACATTTGGCGAACCGAGTCAAGCGCAAGGCTCCAAACGGCGGATTTGGGCAAGGGATAGTGGTTTGCGGTGGGATTCATTGGGAAACACCTCAACGCGAAAAATACTTATCCTGTCCGCTTTGCCAAGGAATTTCGTTGGGAAATTCTTGCAGCGGCTTTTGTTTGGGCCTCCTTCGCGGTCAGGTGTATTCCAAAACCAGGATGCGGCCATCGTTGAGCGGGACCTCGGGAGCTTTCCATGTTGAGGTTTGGTCGAACCATTCCGGGTCTAGTTCTGAAGGTTTCCGGGGTTGGTTGAACCAGGATAGGTCTGGTTCGCCGTAGTATCGGACGGTGTGCTTGGACTTGGGCGGGACGTGGTCGATGACGGCGGCGAGGAAATCAGTGGCCTTGAAGATCTCGAAATTCCGTTTGGTGGTGTGGTGGAGCTTTGAGCGATAGATGACGGTCTGGGTGGTGGCATTCCAAGTGATTTTCTGGAGGGAGAAGGGGTGGCGGAGCAGATACTCGGCAAGGCGTTTGCGGCCGTCGGTGTCATGGGCGGGCACGGGTTTTTCGCTGCCGCCGTCGATGTGGAAGCCGCTGTGTTTCCAGGAGAGCAGGTCGGCAAGGCGGCAGGGGCTGACGTGTTTGCCGTCGCGGAGGGCTTGCAGGAAACGGTTGCGGAAGAGTTCGATCATGGGGGCGCGGCTGTCGGCGGGCATGCAGTGGAAGCGGCCATCCAAATCGAACAGGCCGTCGGCGGCAAGGACGTGGAGGTGCGGGTGGAAGAAGAGGTAATCGCCGAAGGTGTGGACGGCGGCGACAGCGGCGAGTCGGCCGTCGGGCAGATTGAGACGGGCGCGGAAGGATTCGAGCAAGGTGTCAGTGGCGGATTTGAACAGGAGATGGAGGAGGTCTCGGCGCTTGCGGAAGATGCCGCGCAGGATTTTCGGGATGGTGAAGACGAACTGGCGGTGCGGGACTTCGTGACAAACAGAGGAGGCGATCCACTCGGCGCTCTGGCGGACGCGGCGCTGGTGGCAGGCGGGACAGAAGTGGCGGCCCTTGCAGGTGAAGGCGAGGAGGCGTTCGTGTCCGCAATCGGGACAATGGAATCGGAGGAAACCGGAGGCAAGGTCGCCGCAGCGGAGGAAATTGCGCACGACGGCGAAGACATTGGGACGGAGCGGCCCCATGGTGGCACGGTGGCATTTTTCGCAACCGGCAAGGAAGGCCTCCCAGGCGGCGGTGACGATTTGCCAGAGCGGCGAGGCACGGGGGCGGCGAGGCTGTAGATGGATGGCACAAAACATGTTCATACGAACATTCTTCGGTGACCGCAAGCAAGAACGTGATGAATCGCTTTGGTTGAAGGCCCAGGACTCTTGATCTCGATGGATCGTGAAAGATGCCTGAAATTCGTCCGGATGGCCCATTTGTAAGGGTTTGCGGGCGTTGGAGCGTAAATATTCAGTGCTACATTTTATCTGACACCTTGTAATGGTTCACCACGCAAAAAGCCGCCCTGCATTTCTTGGCAGTGGTTGCGTTTCCGATTGACGGGGCGGGAAAAATGCTGGAGGTAGGTTTCGCGAACGAAGTCACCAGCCTCGCCAATTCAGCAAACCCACACATGGAACGAATTTCAGGCCTTTTGTTGCGTCGTCCCCTCACGGTGATTGTGGCGGTGCTTGCGGTGGTGATGGGCTCGTTTCTGGCGCTAAAGAAGATGCCTCGGGATGTGTTTCCGCCGCTGGGCGTGCCGACCATTTATGTGGCTCAGCCGTATGGCGGGATGGATGCGGCGCAGATGGAGTCCTATCTGACGTATTTTTACGAATACCACTTCCTGTACATCGCCAACATCGAGCACGTCGAATCGAAGACCATCCAGGGCGCTTCGATCATGAAGCTGCAATTTCACCCGGGCACCGACATGGCAGCGGCGATGTCCGAAACGATTGCCTATGTGAATCGAGCCCGGGCCTTCATGCCCGCCGGTGCTCCCAACCCCTTTGTCACCCGCTTTGATGCCGGCTCGGTGCCCGTCGGCTATCTCACATTTGCCACCGACAACCCGGAGCGCACGATGGGTCAAATGCAGGATGAGGCACTCAACAAGGTGCGGCCAATGTTCGCCACCCTGCCAGGGGTGTCCGCGCCGCCGCCCTTCGGTGGCTCGGCCCGAACCATCGTCGTCAACATCGATCCGGACCGCCTGCGGGCCCGTAGCCTGACCCCTGATGAAGTCGTCGCCGCCATCGCCAAAGCCAACGTCGTTTCGCCCTCCGGTAACATGAGCCTGGGCGACAGCTATCCGATCGTGCCGACGAACGCGATTGTGACCAAGCCTGCGGAATTGGCCGATGTGCCGTTGCGCTCCGAGGCGGCCGGGGCGGTTTATGTGCGCGACGTGGCCACAGTGGCAGATGGTGCGGACTTGGTGACGTCCTACGCGCTAGTCAACGGTCGGCGCACGGTGTACATCCCGGTGACAAAGCGTGCCGAGGCATCGACCCTTGCCGTGGTGTCGTTGGTGAAACAAAACCTGGCACGTTTTCAAGCGGCGCTGCCGGCGGACATCAAGGTTTCCTACGAATTCGACCAATCGCCTGTCGTCTGGCACTCCATCCGCGAATTGGCCAAGGAAGCCGGGCTCGGGGCGCTGCTCACCGGGCTGATGGTGCTGTTGTTTCTGCGGGACTTGCGCAGCGCCCTGATCGTGGTCATCAATATCCCGCTGTCGCTGTTAGCCGCCGCCTTCGCATTGTGGATGAGCGGCCAATCCGTGAACCTGATGACCCTCGGCGGCCTCGCCCTGGCCGTCGGCATCCTCGTCGATGAGGCGAGCGTGGCCATTGAAAATATCCATACCCGCTTGGCCACCGGGGCCTCGCCCGCCCGTGCCTCCGCCGACGCCATCCGCGAAACCGCAATGCCCCGCTTGCTCGCCATGCTGTGCATTTTGGCCATGTTCATCCCCGCCTTCTTCATGGAGGGCGCGGCCGGTGCCTTGTTCAAACCCTTGGCCTTCGCCGTCGGTTTCGCCATGATCGCCAGCTACCTCCTATCCTCCACTTTGGTGCCCGTCCTCTCAATTTGGTTCCTGCGAAACCGCTCTGGCCAGAAACATACCGGAGAGTCGGTATTTTTCTTGACCAAGCCCTACCGTGTTCTGCTGGCATGGGTGTTGGGATTGCGCTGGCTGTTGGCGCCGGTGTATTTGGCAGGGGCGGCCGCGGTCATTTGGGGGTTTGGGCCGCGGTTAGGGTCGGAGATTTTTCCGCGAAGTGATGTCGGGCAATTTGCGTTGCGGTTCCGAGCGTCGGCTGGCACGAAGGTGGAAAAGACTGAGGAGATAGCCAAGGCGGTGCTAGCGATTGTCAATCGCGAGGCTGGCCCGGGCAAGGTGGCATTGAGCATGGGTTTGGTGGGTGTGCATGCGCCGAATTACCCGGTCAATCTGATTCACCTCTGGAACGGTGGCCCGGAGGAGGGTTGGTTGGCCTTTCAATTGCGGGCCGACAGTGGGGTGTCTGTTCCCCGGTTGGAGGAGAGATTGCGGGCGGTGTTTGCTGCCGAGTTACCTGCGTTGCGGGTTTCATTTGAGCCGGCAGACATCACCTCGCGGGTGATGGCCTTTGGCTCTAACACCCCGATCGAGGTCGCCGTGGGTGGTGCTGACCTCCAGGTATCGCGTGGCCACGCTGAAAAAATTCTCGCCGAAATGCGCAAAATCCCTGAGATCCGCGACGCCCAAATCGCCCAGGAGCTGGATTTCCCCGCTGTGAAAATCGACGTGGACCGGGAGCGTGCCGGGCAGTTAGGCGTCAATATGCAGGACGTCAGTCGTGCGATGGTGGCTGCCACCACGTCGAGCCGTTTCACGCAGGCAAATTTTTGGGGTGATCCGGCGAAGGGGGTTTCGTACAACGTGCAGGTGCAGATTCCGCAGGGGGAAACCCGCAGTCTCGAGGATTTGCGCAATTTGCCGTTGCCCTCATCCAGCGGCGAACCGGTCCTGCTGCGCAACCTAGCTAAAATCTCCCAAGGCACCGCCGTCGGCCAATTCGAGCGCTACAACATGGTGCGCGTCGTCTCCGTCACCGCCAATTACCATGGCAGCGACCTCGGTGGCACCCTCGCCAAAGTCCGCAAGGCCATCACCGACGCCGGTAAACCCCCGCCTAAAACCACCGTCGAACTGCGCGGCCAGGCCGGCACCCTCGATGCCCTCAAAAACGGTTTTGCCAGCGGACTGGGAATCGCCGTAGCCGTTCTTTTTTTCCTGCTCGCCGCCAATTTTCAATCCTGGCGCCTCGCTCTAACCGTCACCTCCACAGTGCCAGCGGTGCTAGCCGGCATCGTCGCCACCCTTTATCTAACGAACACCACGCTCAACATTCAATCCGCCATCGGCAGCATCATGGCCGTCGGCGTGGCGGTGGCCAATGCTATCCTGCTGGTCACTTTCGCCGAGCGAGGGCGCCGGAAAAATGCGGGTGATGCCCGGGCCGGGGCCATCAGTGGTGCCGCGTCGCGTCTGAGGCCGATCCTGATGACCTCCTGCGCGATGATCGCCGGGATGTTACCGATGGCGCTGGGGCTCGGTGAAGGCGGCGCGCAAATGGCCCCGCTCGGCCGTGCAGTGGTCGGTGGCCTGGGAGTGGCAACCATCGCCACGCTGACGATTTTACCGGTATTTTTCCGCCTGCTGGCTGGCAAGCGCAGCCACTCTGTATCGCTTGATCCGGACGATCCGGAAAGCCCGCTGTACTCACCCATTGCCTCCTGAATTCCCATGCGCAGCCTCATTTTCCTCGGTATTCTCGTCCTCCCCTGTGCTGCTGAGTCGGTAGCCGTCGCCACCCCGGTTCACGGCATGATCCACCGTTGGATCACCCTCCCGTCGCGCCTCGAACCCAACCAGCTAACCGTCCTCCATGCCAAAGTCGGCGGCCATTTGAAGTCCATCAGCGTCGATGTCGGCGATGCCGTTACAGCCGGCCAGCAAATCGCCACCCTCGAGGTGCCAGAGCTGGAAGCCGATCGCATCAAAGCCGTCGCCGAACTCGAAGTGGCCGACGCCGATCTGGCCCGCCTGCAATCCGCCCGCGTCAAGGCACCGGGATTGGTGCTGCCTCAAGCCATCGACGACGCGGCGGGTCGCCAGCGGATTGCCGCCGCCAGTTTGCAGCGGACCGAGGTGCTGCTCGGCTACGCCAAAATCACCGCGCCCTTCGATGGCGTCATCACTTCCCGGCATGCCGACCCCGGGGCCTACATCCCAGCCGGCGGCACCACCACCGCCGGGGCGACTGTGACGATTTGCGACCTCTCGGTGCTGCGCGACCGGGTGCCGGTGCCAGAGCAGGAGGCCCGCTTCATCAAACCCGGCACTTTGGCCCGCGTCATCCTTTCGCCAACGGCAGCGCCGCTCGAGGCAAAGGTGTCCCGTCATGGCCGCAACGTGGCGGCTCCGAGTGCCACCCTCGCGGCGGAGGTCGATTTGCCCAACCCCGATGGCAAACTGCTGGCCGGCAGCTACGTCAAGACCCAGCTCGCCGTCGAAACCCACACCGATGCCCGGCTCATTCCCGTGGCCGCCTTGCTGGTCGAAAAGTCCTCGGCCTCTGTGTTTGTGGTGAAAGATGGCAAGGCCGTCAAATCCAAGGTCACTCCCGGTTTCATCGATGCCCTGCACGCCGAAATCACCGACGGCCTCAGCGATACCGAAACCGTCATCATTCTAACAGGCATCACCGTCACCGATGGCCAGCCCGTCAGCATCGCCAAGTGACGAGCCCGCCCCAAAAACCATCTCACGCCGTGCGCACGCTCATTTTCCTCGCCGCCCTGATCCCCGCTCTCGCTGCGGCTGATGCCACCACCACCATCAATCTCGCCACCGCACTGCGCCTCGCCGGTGCCGCCCCAGTTGACTTGGAACTCGCCCGCAACAACCTGCGCCAAGCCCAAGCCAACTACGCCGAAACCCGAGCCAAATTTTTCCCGTGGCTGGGCTTGGGTGCCGGTTACCATCGCTTGGACGGCAATACCCAGGACGCCGCTGGCAATATCATCGACGCCTCCAAGCAAACCTATCAGACAGGGCTGGGCGTGGTCGCCGAGTTGCGTCTCGGCGAGGCTATCTATCAATCCATCGCCGCCAAACAACGGGCTGCCGCCGCCGGCCACGCCCTCGAGTCGGTGCGCAAGGACCTGCTCGCCGAAGTCAGCAACGGATATTTTGATCTGCTCCGTGCCCAAGCCGCTTGGCAGGTGAGTACCCAGTCAACCTCCCTCGCTGCGGATTACGCGACCCAAGTGAGTGCGGCCGTCGCCAGCGGCTTGGCATTCGAGGCCGATCAGTACCGCGCCCAAGCCCAGGTGCTGCGCCACGACCTCACCACCCGCAAAGCCCTCGAGGAGATCCAAGTCGCTTCCGCCCACCTGTGCGAATGGCTGCGCCTGCCCCACGGCCTCGATCTCCGCGGCCTCGATGCCGAACTGGTGCCTATCAATCTGTCCCCGCCCAACGCGTCCCTCGGCTCACAGGTCCGCCTCGCCCTCGATCACCGCCCCGAACTTCGAAACCGCGAGGCATTGCTCGAAGCCGCACGCTCCGACACCGCCGCCGCCGTCAACGGCCCGCTCGTTCCCGACCTCTCGTTGCGCGCCAACACCGGCGGCCTCGGCGGTGGCAAAAATACCAACTCCAGCAATTTCGGCAGAACATCGGAATTTATGTTAGGTGTGGGTTGGCGCATCGGTCCCGGCGGCCTCTTCGACCAGGCCCGCACCGAAAGCGCCCGCGCCTCCGAGTCCGCCGCCCACCTATTGCTAGATAAATCCCGGCTGCGGGTTTCCCGCGAAGTCCTCGAGGCCATGGCCCGTGTGCGCTCAATCGACGCCCGCCTCGCCACCACCCGCAAGTTGCTCGAGTTGTCCGAAAAAACCTATCATCTTTCCCGCGACCGCGGAGCCACCGGTGTTGGCGGGGTTTTGGAGACCCTCCGCGCCGAGGAGGACCTCAGCTTCGCCAGACTCACTTGGTTTGAGCTCGTCGCCGAGTACAACAAGGCACAGGCCAACCTCCGCCGCGCCCTCGGCACTTGATCATTCTTAGGGTTGTTGCTCCGGAGGCTCGCGGCTCAGGTGTCGGGTCTCGGCTCTTGCAAGAAGGGGTCTTGGTCGCCTTGTAGCGGCGTGTCTATGACCGCCGATGACTCTGAATATTGTAGCGGCGTGTCAATGACCGCCGATGACTCTGAATCGCCAATGAATCCGCCAACTCAACATGGCGCCTCATGCACATCGGGGGTCACAGACACGCCGCTACAAGACACATCAGATGTGGCTTGCCTGCGGCTCGTGCTCCGGCAAATTTTATCAGAGGTTATGGGAGTTTCCAAGACCGATCAAAAATCACATAGATTGCAATTTTGAATAACTGGGGTCAAACATGTATCTCAGTAGGAATTCCAACGTTGAAGGACTCCTGAACGAAAGCACGGATCTCCCTGCCTCTATCTCGCTGTTCCGTTGCTAGATCCCGTCCCACAAATTGTCAGGAAAAGCCAATACGGAAAAAAATCGAAAAAAATTGAATTGTTTCCTTGCGCCCTCCGGAATTTCTTTGCTAGAGAAGCATCGTGAATGACGTGTCCCTCAAACCTGCACTTCTGAAACTCATCGGCAAGGAAGACAACGTCCAAACACCAACCAGGAACTAACCATTCCAACAGGATGCCAGCAAAAAAGACTGCCAAGAAAGCGGCCGCGAACGCAGCCGGAAGTTCCACAATCAAACCAGCAACATCTAACACAGCCATGTTCACACCCGATTTATCCGGTCTCCAAGCCTGCATTGATGACGTGAAGGCCGCCTCACTGGACTCCGATTCCGGCCCGCCCGAACCCACGGGATTCCCCTCCCTGATGCAGCGCTTGGAAACCTCGCGGGCGCTGCTTTCCAAGGTGTTCCAAATCTCAACGGCGGATCCCTTTATCAGTTCGCTGAATGGAATCGGGGAAACCGGCTACGTGCAAACTCTCGCAGCCGATCCCACGCGGGAGGGCACAGCGGGACTGCTGTTGGACATCGCGCAGGCGATTCTCCAGAAGGGCGAGGGCTACTCCCCGGATGCCACGGATGCCTTCCTCGAAGTTGTGGCAGACTTGTATGACGGCTTTCTCAGCGCGGAGGATCGCTCGGGCATCAAGATGCCGGAGCGCGTCATCGTCCCCCCCATGGTGAAGTGGGGCAACCCGGACTTTGGCCCCTATACCTGGCCCTTCGATGCCACCAACCATTTCGGCGTGAAAAATGCCGTCGTCAGCATGCCGCCTTCCAACACCCGCTCCGGACTGATGGCCTGGTCGGCGTTGGGACACGAAACCTGCGGCCACGACGTGCTTCATGCCAACGCCGGGCTGCAAGGTGAAATCGCCAGATTGGTTCGGGCCGCGCTTGCCAAGGAGACCCCCCTTGATGACAAGCATACCCATTTGTCCAGCTACTGGGCAACGCGGATTGACGAAACCTCCTCCGATGTGATGGGCATCCTCAACATGGGCCCCGCCGCCGCCATCGGCCTGGTCGCCTATTTCCGCGGCTTGAGCGCAGGCGCGGGCTCACCAGCCAAATTGCGCCGCGATGGAGCAGCCGACGATCCCCACCCGGCGGACAGCCTGCGCGGCTATCTGGCGGCCGCCACGCTGCGCCTTCTCAGTTTCAGTGACCGTGAAGGATGGGCAAAGGCAATTGAAGATCAGACCGATCATGACGTCGGCGCGGGCAACAGCATCCGCGTGGCGGGGAACAAGATCACCCAAGAACAAGCCAAGATATCTGCCCGCATCGTGGCCGAAACCATCGCCGCTGCTCCTACCCATATCTTGAACCATCATTCACTGTTGGACATTCAGGACTGGCGGGATAGCGATGAGCAAATCGTCGCCGCCCTGCGGACCGCGCTGCTTTCCGGCAACAATCCCTCGGCCGCCTTCCAGCCGGGCGTCTATGCCACTCATGTCGTCGCTGCCGCCACCACCGCCGCCCTCGCCGGTGCCGCCGCCCCAGCCCTCCTCTTCCGCCGCATGATCCAGATGCTCAAAGCTCTCAGCTCCCGCAACCCAACTTGGGGACCTCTCGCCATCGTCCATCGCGGGAGCATCGCTAGGGATTTTGTCAGAGCAGAGGTAACAAAGGACAGAATTCTGTGGGTCGTCTGCAATGAACTTGATGCAATCGTTCCATTTGATCCCCCAATAATCAACAATGACGGTGATCCAGTATCGGACGCATCCGAAACTGAAATCGACGAGGCGCTAAAGGAAATTGATGCTGAGGACACAAATAAGCAGCCTCCGCGAAATTGCCTTGACAGCTTCATCATGAGACTCACTAAAGAATTGGGAGAGTTTACGCTCGAATCACAACAACTCGCCGATGGCAGATTCAAAACCATCGGACGCCTAGTTTCATATATCTCAAAAAATCTCAATAATCAATGAAAGCGTTTAAACTTATTCAATTCGCGGTATTGTGTAGCTTGCTTCCCGCGATTTCTCTCGCTCACGAGATACTACATTTACAGGCAGAGATATCTTACAGGCCATCACATCCCGACGTGATCGCAATTCAGGTTCTTGACGAAGATAAACAGTGGGCGGACGAATCCGTTTTTGTCGCCAGCTCTTCTCCTGGAATTCAAAACTATAAATTAATCCAAGTAACAGCCACCAAAAACGGAAAAACCAGCGCAGTAGAAGTATCCGAAGCGATTATCCTGAAAGAGTCGGCGCTTGACAGGGCTAGCGATATCTATCTTGTTCTAGCTAAACCGCCGGATAAGGACTCGAAATACGAGGTCAGTTGGAAGCTTGGCACATTCAAGATTGTTCCACCGAAAGGGAAAATAATTACAAACCCCGATGGCCCACTTGAGGTTGAGGGGGACATCGCCAAACATCTACAGTTTGCACATCAATTTCCAAAAAATGAACTGTCGATCAAACAAGGCAGCGATTTCGGCGCGTGGACCTTTCACTATTATTACAGCAACTCGGGAATACGAGTGAATGACAATGGCGAACCCGACCCGGACAAGAACATCACGATTCAAGAATACAATTTGCATCTTGGCATCACGTCTGACGGAACTTTCCAATCCGCACAAAAAGGCAATTATTTTGATAAATTCGAGGCTGAAATCGGCGGATATTTGGCAAATACAATCTATCGCCGCCAGCCAGTCTTGGGTAATTGGGGTGTTGTAGAACTGGGTCTTTCTGGAAAACTACAGGCCGATCAAAACTTTGACAAAATCGATCAAACCATAGGCGTGAACAGTTGGCTATACTTACACAATGAATTATTTGATTCCATCGCCTTCTCTCCGTGGTTTTACGACGGCAAACGTGGAACTAAAGGTTACAGACAATTTTGCCTGCCGCCGATCATTAAGTTCGGTTACGATTACGTGACGAATCTAAAGGAAGGCGACCCAACTTCAACCGAAACGGGACACCATCGCTTGGATGCAAGTTTCTATTGGTCCCTGCCGGTGGCCCGGAACATTGAAATCAAAGGCATTCCACTAGTTGACCAGATCACGCAGGTCGATTTTATCGCCGACCTAGCGAGCATCTACGATATCGACGAGTCCAAGCTCTATCCAGAGGTGAACCTCTCGTTGGATTTCGTGCTCTCTAAATCTGAGAAGGTGCCCACAATCTCGCTGTCGTGGGCAAATGGGAAAACTGCTCCCACGTTCGAGCATTTCGATGCCTTCCTCGCCGGATTCAAGATGAAACTTTAACCCTTGGAATTAACATGATAAACATAATGTGATGGGCCACCCATTTTTCAACGGCGTGGACCTCGCACAACACAATGAGTACGCCCCCTATTTCTCCCCGCCCTCAGGCTCCTACATTGGCTTCCTCATGCGCTAACCCCGAAAAGCAATCTCCTAGCACTTATGAATCGATTCGAAAAGTTGCGCTTCTTTTTTAATCAGACGCCATCACCGATACCAGCGTTCATGCTGTTCAAGGCAGTTGCTGGAAATCTTCCATCGCTGCCGCCCGACTCGGTGAATGGGCGAATGATCGAGGGGTTGTTGAAGAGGGGTCCCGAAGATGTTAAGTGGGAAGATATCGAAGCAGGCCAGATTGCACTTGTCACGGTATTGCCGCTAGAGGTATTGCAAGCAAAATTCGGCAGCCTGGCAGACGAATATGAAATGGTTACAGGCGTCAAACCGTTTCTGCATGGTGCGTTCCCCAATCCACCCAAGACCATCGAGGGGTGGCGGGCGGGCGTGGTGAGTTTGATTGAGGAGTTGGCCAAGTATCGCCGCGCTAAACTCATGTTTGAGCGTCTCAGGCGTGTGGTAGGAATATGCTTCTGCGTACCTCTGATCGCGTCCGTCTTGTTTGCATTCTTGCTACATTTCTACCCCCCGCTGTGGCGATCAGTCGTGTTTATCGGATTTGTGGGCGCTGGTTTCAGCGTTCTGACCCGCCTCTATTCTCTCAATTGGTCAACCATGTCAGCGGTCACCCAAAGTGCACCACCTGATGGTCACTTGTTAGGATTCAAAGTGCACCACTCGCGGATGTGAAAACAGCTTCCTTCCAGGCATCGCAGAGGTGCATGGAAGCGGGGCATGGCCAACATCCTCAAAGTG
>CAIKHZ010000174.1 GCA_903827375.1 Akkermansiaceae bacterium | reverse complement strand
TGTACGAGCCAATCGATCCGCCAGGTCCCGTGCAACCGTGGATTCTGGCAAGGTTGAGCTGCGCAGCCGTCGCACTGTGCGAGCGAGATCGCGCTGGAATGCCCTCTCACGGGCTGTCACAGGACGGGATCAAAGACCTTCTGGTGAGGGACTGGCATGTGGAGTTCCGGGATCGTTGGAATCTGATGGTGCTGGAGGATCTGGATTCATGGGATTGACGGGGTGCGGGCTTGCGGGGCGGCGGCGGGCGTGGTGGAATGGGGGCCTACACATGGCAAAGAAGCGGAAGAAATAGCGGTAATCAGCGCAGAGCGCGGGGGGTGAGCTTGGCGAGGTCGGCGGGCAGGGCGGTGAGTTGCTTGCGCGCCCCGCGGGCGACGCCCACGGGCAGGCCGAGGTCGAGCAAATCGCGTTTCACCTGGCGGGTCATGTTGGCTTGCTGGCGGTGGCCGAGGTCGGGGAATTGCTCCACCACCCAGTCATACAGCGGGATGGCACCGGGCAGGAGGTTCACGCCGGCGGCCTTGTGGTCCCAGTAGCGGCTTTCCTCGCGCAGCTTGGCGGCCTTGATGCGGTATTCGAGCACCAGCAGTTCGCGCTCGCCGGGTTCCAGGCGGCTGGCATAGAACCCGTCCTTGCGCAAGGCGGGCAACACCTCGCTCGTCACCCATTTGCGGAAGGTCCGCGCCGCCGCTTTGTCCGAACGCAGGATCAACGCGTAGAGCCCGCTTTCGGAGATGATCGAGAGGCTTTGCGGACCGCCAAGGGTGTCGGTTCGAGCGACACCCTTTTCATCGTCATCGAGCTTTGAAAGGGCGTCGCGGGAGTTGGAAATTCCAAGAACGTCGCAGACGTCTTTGGCGACAAACCACGGTTGGTCGTCGCGTTCGATGATGCGCACGGATGCGTTGAGTTCGGGATGGGTCAGGGTGATGGGATTCATGGGATGGGATGGTTGGGGGGGTGTTAGTCGTGCTTGGCTGGGGAGGGGGAAAGAGCGGCGTAGCGGCGCAGTAAACTGGCGCTGACGCGGTGCCCGTGAAGCACGCGGGACAAATGCTCCCGTGTGACTCCCAGCTCCCGTGCGGCAGCGGTCAGGGTGATTCCGCTTGACCGGGGGGCCTTCGCTGGGGTAGTTTTATGTTCGTGACTGGTCACGGATGAACAATCGGAATAAATCGGAATACATGCAAGATAAATCGGAAAGAATTTCTGAATTTTCGGAAAGATCGGAATCGCTTGCGGCCAAAATCGGAGTCTGCGCTTCCGATTTGGGCAAGAAAATCGGAATTTCCACTTCCATGTTTTATCTGTACCGATCAGGAAAACATCCGATTAGTAAGAAGGTCTGGAATAAATTAGAACGCGCAGAGCAGGCCGCCGGGCTCGGCGAGAAAAAGCCCGTAGATGTCTTTCGTTCAGGCGAGGTTAAGGAATTTCCTCCAGGCGCTGAAAACAATCTTCCGGTGCCACAGGGGGCGTATGCCACGGCTAAAGAACTGCATGATCTGCGCGAGCAGGTGGCGCGGTTGGAACGGATGATGTTGCGGATACTGGATGAGAAGCAAGCAGAGGAAGAGCGCCAACAGTGACACAATCCGGGAAGCCATCCGGCATGAGCGTCGGTAAAGACGGCGTGCCGACGTACCAGCTCTGACCATTTTCCCGGCGTCACGAAAAAGGTACGCGCCGGCCGATTTTGGCGGGGCTGTGGTATGATCCGGGCATGAGCGCCGCCGCCCCCTGTGAACTGCCTGGAATCTCCTGGACGGAAGACGCCTATCTGGTGGTGGCGGCGAGCGAGAGGAAGCTGCGGCGCTGGGGCAGCGTGGAGCAGGCCCGCAAGATGCTCGATGAGTGCGACCGTGAAACGATCTATGATTTGATTGCGGTCAAGGCGATCAAGGCGTACAAGCGCCGGCCGCATCGGGCCAACAGCCATTGGCGGGTTGACTTGCTATCGGTGTGGGAGCATAAGCAACGCCAGTTGGCCGCGTGACAAGACGCAAGACGCAAGA
>CAIKHZ010000173.1 GCA_903827375.1 Akkermansiaceae bacterium | reverse complement strand
TTGACGAAAGCATGGCAATTATTCAGCTCACGTCCCCAGACACCGCACAACGCATCGCCGCATGCAACAAACTTGGCACCCTTCATTCGCTCGCCGCCCGTGATATCATCAAAGCCATGGTTTCGGATAGCGATGCAGACACCGACAAGGAAACCCGGAGCGCTGCGAATCACGCTCTAACTGAAATTGAAACCCATATTGCCGCCATCAATGCCGTCGGCACCGCGTTTCGGGGTCTGTCGTTAGGATCGGTGCTGTTGGCGGTGGCCATCGGCCTGGCAATTACCTTTGGCTTGATGGGCATCATCAACATGGCCCATGGCGAACTCATCGCGGTGGGCGCCTACACAACCTATATCATTCAAAACGTCTTCGCCTCAGGCTTGAAATTGTCCCCCTTCGGCGTCTCCATCGCCATCCCGGGCCTCAATCTTCAGTCCGGTGCCAACCTCTACTTCGCCCTCGCCCTGCCCGCTAGCTTCCTCGCCGCCGCCCTCGTCGGCCTGCTTCTGGAACGCACGGTCATCCGCTTCCTTTACCGCCGCCCCCTCGAAAGCCTGTTGGCCACTTGGGGGATTTCATTGGTTCTCCAACAATTGTTCCGGCTGGTCTTTGGTGCGAACAACGTCCAAGTCAACAGCCCGCTCTGGCTATCAGGAAACTGGACGATCAACGATGTGGTTTTTGGTTGGAACCGGGTATTTGTGATTGTTTTCGCGGTGGCCATCATCGCCGTAACGTGGCTCGTGATCAATAAAACCCCGCTCGGCCTGCTCATCCGCGCCGTCATGCAAAACCGCAACATGGCCGCCTGCATGGGCATCCGCACCGAGCGGGTCAACATGCTCACCTTTGCCTTCGGCTGCGGCCTTGCGGGTCTCGCCGGGGCGTTCCTATCCCAAATTGGCAACGTCGGTCCATCGCTTGGCCAGAATTATATTGTTGATGCATTCATGACGGTCGTCGTCGGTGGTGTGGGCAACATTCTGGGAACTGTCATCAGTGCGCTGGGCATCGGGGTGGCCGATCAGACGTTACAACAATACCTTGGTAATCCGGTAACAGGAAAAATCCTGGTGCTCGGAGCTATCATCCTCTTCTTGCAATGGCGGCCCGCCGGGCTGTTTGTCACCCGTTCCCGCAGCCTCGATTGACCCATGACCCCCAACCCGATTAGCAGCCGCATCCACGGCCCGATCTTGATCGTAAGCGCCATATTTCTGGTGGTGGTGATGCCATGTCTCAACAGTTGCGGGCTCATCGCGGACTTCACTCTCAACCTGTGGGGGAAATATCTATGTTATGGCATCATGGCCGTTGCCATCGACTTGCTGTGGGGATTCACCGGCTTGTTATGTCTTGGCCAGGCCCTGTTTTTCTCGCTTGGCGGCTACATGATGGGGATGCACTTGATGCTTATGATAGGCAAGCTCGGCCAATACAAGAGTGATCTGCCGGACTTCATGGTGTTTCTCGGGCACACGACACTGCCGGGCTTTTGGCAGGCATTTTACTCGTTTCCATTCGCCCTTGCGATGGTGTTTCTCGTCCCCGGTCTGTTGGCTCTGGTGTTTGGTTATCTGGCGTTCCGCTCCAGAATCAAGGGAGTCTATTTCTCGATTCTAACCCAAGCACTGACCTACGGCGCGGCCCTGTTGTTTTTCCGCAATGACTTATTGATGGGCGGCAACAACGGATTCACCGATTTCCGCACACTGCTCGGCTCGGACCTGCGCATCGCCAGCACTCAGCGAATCCTATATATATGCACCGCCTTACTGTTAGTTGCGGTCGTCGCCGGTTGCAAATGGCTGACGAAATCTAGGTTTGGCTTGATCCAGCGCGCGATCCGTGATTCTGAGAACCGAGTGCTGTTTTCCGGCTACGCCACCGCCAACTTCAAACTATTCATCTTTGTCACCAGCGCCATGATCGCCGCAACAGCCGGCGCTCTCTACGTCCCGCAAGTCGGTATCATCAACCCTAGCGAAATGACCCCCGAAAAATCCTTGGAAGCCGTCGTCTGGGTCGCCCTCGGCGGCCGCGGCAGCCTCTACGGCCCGGTGATCGGCGCGGTCTCGGTCAACGCACTCAAAAGCTGGGCCAGCCGTGCCTATCCGGATTTGTGGCTCATCATCCTCGGCGGCAGCTTCGTGCTGGTGGTGATGTTCATGCCTAACGGTATCATAGGGATCCCCGCTCAATTCGCCGCCTGGACCGCCCGCCGCCGCAACCGCGATGCCGCAACCGCTGCGTCCCCAGCCAACCGAGTGACAGACCCATGAGTGCCAAGCCATTTCTCCTAGCTGCCGAAGGGCTCAACAAATCGTTCGATGGCTATCAGGCAATCAACGATCTCAATTTCTATCTGGACGAAGGCGAGTTGCGGACGGTCATTGGTCCTAACGGTGCGGGCAAGACCACCTTCCTCGACTTGATCACTGGACGCACCGCGCCAGACCGAGGGACGCTGATGTGGGACGACGGCAAACACGATTTGCTCAAGCTCAGTGAATATCAGATCTATCGGCTCGGTATCGGCCGCAAGTTTCAGACACCGACCGTGTACAACGACCACAGCGTGACTGAAAATCTCGTGCTATCGCTGGCTGGTTCGCGCGGCATTTGGCACAGCCTGTTTGGTAAAATATCACCGCTTCAGCGCGATCGCATCGCTGAGATTCTTGATATCATAAAACTCACCAGCCATGCCCAGCGCAAGGCCGGCACACTCGCCCATGGCCAAAAACAATGGCTCGAAATCGGCATGCTGCTGGCGCAGGAAGCTCGCCTCCTATTAGTCGATGAACCGGCCGCCGGCATGACTGATGAGGAAACGCACCGCACTGGCGAATTGCTGCTTTCGCTGGCCGGTAAACACACGATCGTGGTCATCGAACATGATATGACTTTCGTCCGGCAGATCGCCCGCAATGGCAAAGTCACCGTGTTGCACCAAGGCCACGTCCTGTGTGAAGGTGCCGTTGACCAGGTCCAGAACGATGAGCGCGTCATCGAGGTATATCTCGGCCGCAAATCCAAAGCCGCATGAGTGCCACCCTGTCACCACCAGCCACCGCCAGCCTGTCGCTTGGCGGCCTCCATCTAGCCATAGGTGGCAGCCCGATCCTTCGGGGTGTTTCTCTAGCAATCAAGCCACAGTCGGTGTTCTGTCTGATGGGCCGCAACGGAGTGGGCAAAAGCACGACTCTTAAGGCAATCATGGGCTTGTTACCGCTGGCGGCCGGATCCATCGAGTTTGCTGGCACCCGTCTCGAAGCCATGGCCACCGCCGAGCGTGCCCGTTACGGACTTGCCTATGTGCCTCAAGGCCGAGAAATCTTTCCTCACCTCAGCGTCGAAGAAAATCTCTTCATCGGTGCCCGGGCCCGGGGCTTGAAGCCCATGCAAGAGGAAATTGAGCGCATTTACACCCTCTTTCCAATCTTGAGGGATTTTCTCCGGCGCAAGGGTGGCATGCTATCCGGCGGCCAACAACAGCAACTCGCCATCGCCCGCAGCTTGCTCACTCGCCCCAAGTTGCTCATTCTCGACGAACCCACCGAGGGTATCCAACCTAACATTATAGACCAAATCGGCGATGCCATCCGCATGCTGCGTGCCGAGGGATCTATGAGCATCTTGTTGGTCGAACAATATCTGGACTTTTGCCGCGAGCTCGGTGATGACTTCGCCATCCTCGAGCGAGGTGCCGTCGCCGCTTCCGGCCCCATGGCAGACCTCTCCGAAGATATCGTTCGCGAGTATCTGACGGTCTAGCTGAGATCTGACCCTCTACCCGTGAAATCCGACATGAGATTTCATGAAATCTGGCACGCATTCCGCTTTATATTTTCTGCGCTACATGCGCTTTCGTTAGTTAAACACAACCACAATCCATGAAACCAACCACACGTCTCAAGTTGCATCGTTTGCCATATTTGGCACTACTGCTGGCCACCGGAACCGCCATGGCGGGCACCGATGGCACCGTCACACCCCCTCCAGCGGTGCCCACCACCCCGGACTGGCTTAAGATCAGCGGTTATGCAGCGATCTCCTATACCTATACCGACACTGGAACGAACCGCCGAACATTCGCTGATGGCAATACGCCCTTCGACGCGACAAAGGTTATCTTTCAAGCCAACCAGGGACCGTTGGGAGCCTATGCCAGCTTGTTTTACACACCGGGAATCTCTGGGCAAGAAGCTGGCATTCTTGATGCCTACGCCACCTATAAGGTCGGTGACGTCACATTCACCGGGGGTAAATACCTCAGCTATCTTGGTTACGAGGCATTTGATACAGTCAACATGACCCAGATCACCTATGCTAACACCCTTGGGGCGGTTCCTGCCTATCACGACGGGATCAAGGTGGATTATGCCACCGAAACGTTTGGCGCCGGGGCGAACGTCTCGGACTCAATCAAGGGTCGTGGCTTCTGGGCTGGCGACCAAAACCTCAGCAATGGCCTGGGATATGAGGGATATATTACCTACAAGGGGGTTGATAAGCTTACCCTGTGGGCTGGCTTTGCCTATGAAAACAGCGTGATCAAGAAGGTGCATGACTTTGTCACCTATGATGGCTGGGCCAGCTATGACATTACTCCCCAGACGACCGTGGCAGCCGAAGTGGCATATCATGATGGCGACGCCCGAGGCACGCAGGGTCTGGGTTTTCTGAAGTATTCCTTCACCAAACAGTTCTCCACGATCTTGCGGGTGGGCTTCGACGAAATCAGCTACGGTGGACGTGACCACATGAGTTATACCATCTGCCCGACTTATGCCTTCACTGATAACTTCCTGATCCGGGCCGAGTTGACGTGCAACAGCACCAAGACCACCGGAGATTCCACATTCAGCGGTGTTCAAGCCCTGCTGAAGTTCTAAGGTAAATCCAGCCATAACGATTCAGAGCACGGGTGGCCTGCCGACAGCAGTGCCGACGGGCCACCCGTGCTCTGAATTGCCGAACATCCAATTTAAATCTACAAATATATGATTACACGAACCATTCGAATCGCGCTAGCCGCGTTTTCCCTCAGCCATGCAGCAGCGCTGGCTGAAGATACTGTCAAAGTCGGCGTCCTTCACTCACTTTCCGGCACCATGGCCATCAGTGAGACATCGCTTCGGGACGTCCTGTTGTTCACCTTCGACGAGATCAATGCCAAGGGCGGTGTCCTCGGCAAGAAAATCGAGCCGGTGGTCGTCGATGGAGCATCAAACTGGCCGTTGTTTGCCGAGAAGGCCAAGCAGCTACTTGAGCAGGACAAGGTGGCGGCGACCTTCGGTTGCTGGACATCGGTGAGCCGCAAGTCGGTGCTGCCGGTGTTTGAAGAGAAGAAGGGACTGCTGTTTTACCCGGTGCAGTACGAAGGTGAGGAAATGTCTCCCAACATCTTCTACACTGCGGAAGCCGTAAACCAGCAGGCAACCCCGGCTGTGGATTACATGCTCGCCGAAGGCAAGAAGAAGTTCTATCTGATTGGCTCGGACTATGTCTATCCCCAAACGACGAATCTCATTTTGCTGGAGTACTTGCGGCACAAAGGGGTGCCCTTGAAGAATATTGGTGGGGGTTTCACCAAGGATGACAAAGGCAAGATTATTTCGGCTGGGAAGTACACGCCCTTCGGTCACACCGACTACCAACAGATCATCTCGGAGATCAAGCAGTTCGCGGCCAGTGGAAATGCCTGCATTATCAATACGCTTAACGGCGATACCAATGTGCCATTTTTCAAGGAATACGCGGCGGCTGGTCTGACGGCGGAATCCTGCCCGGTAGTGAGCTTCTCGGTGTCTGAGGACGAATTCCGCGGTCTGCCGGCCAAGCAACTCGTCGGCCAACTCGGATGCTGGACGTACTTCCAATCGATCAAGAGCCCGGCCAACGCCAAGTTCATCAAGGATTTCCAAGCCTGGCTGGCCAAGTCCGAGGTGACGGGCATCGTCAAGGAAAACCGGGTCACCTGCTCGCCAATGGTGTTGTCCTACGACGGCGTCTATCTGTGGAAAGCCGCCGTGGAAAAGGCCGGGTCCTTTGATGTGGACAAGGTGATGGCGGCTTTGAAAGGTGGCATTTCGTTCAGCGGCCCGGGTGGCAAGGTTACTTCGCAGAAGAACCACCATCTGACTAAGAATGTATATATCGGTGAAACCAAGGCCGACGGCCAGTTCAAGATTCTCAAGGAATACAAGAACGTGGTCGGCGAACCATTCCTCAAAGGCACGTATAAATGACTTGCATGCCGGCCATCGCGCTGGCAAAACACCCCCGGCGGCCATGTTCTTTGGCGAGAGCATGGCCGCCAACTTTTATTCGGACGACCGTTGCAATACATGAATCCATTTGGCTAAGAGGTGCACTGAAGAGTTGCAAATGTCGGCGTCATCAGTGGGTATCATTTTCATCAGTCGTCCTAGAAGTTTTTCTAACTGATATTAACTATCTAAGCACCCCGTCAGTCATTCGAGTCATCCATGAACACTCCCCGATTTGCCTCAACGCTTGCCAGATGCCGCAATCTCATCCTTGCCGGATGCCTGCTGCCCACCTTGGCCATGGCTCACCCCGGACACTATCATCCCGGTGAGAAGGATGAATTCGATACCCTGGCGTCCGGCGTCCTCCATCCGTTTTCCGGATTGGACCACTTGCTCATCGCACTCGCCGCAGGCGCAATCGCCATGGCCATGGGAAAACGCCTGGGCCTGGCTGCCGCCGCCAGCTTTCTCGCAGCGCTGGCAGCCGGCTCCTTTATCGGTCATGGAATGGTTACCGGGGCCGCTCTGGGAGCCGCCATCGCCTGTACCCTGCTAGCCACCGGAACCGGCCTGCTCGCCGGACGGGTGCCGCCGCTTGCGCTGCTAAACGCGGTGCTGGCACTCATCGGTGGAATTCATGGATTTGCGCATGGGGCGGAGGCACCAGCAGGGTTTTCGTTAGTCATGTTGGCTGTCGGCTGGGTGGCCGGCACGGCGGTGCTGATGGGGCTGGGTGCGGTGCTGCAGCAAGCGCTTGTCAGCTCGCGCCGGGCATGGGCACCACGGCTGGCTGGTGCCTTGCTGGCTAGCGTAGGGGTTGTATCGTTGCTCCACATTTTATGACATAAACGCATGCATTTGACGCCGCGCGAGCAGGAGAAACTTCTCATTGTAGTGGCCGGGGATTTGGCCCGGCGGCGGCGTGAGCGCGGGCTTTTGCTTAACTATCCGGAGACCATAGCATTGATCACGGCGGAGTTATTGGAAGCGGCCCGTGATGGCCGGACGGTAGCGGAGCTCATGAGCCTGGGAACCACTTTGGTTAGCCGAGGGCAAGTGATGGAGGGTGTAGCGGAGATGATTCACGACATACAACTCGAAGCCACCTTTCCGGATGGGACCAAGCTGGTCACTGTTCATCACCCCGTACGCTAACCGCAGATGATCCCCGGCGAAATCATTACCCCCCCCAGAGCTCCGGACCTCGAGCTCAATGTCGGCCTTGCCACCCGCTCCGTGGTGGTCGCCAATACCGGCGACCGGCCGATCCAGGTAGGCAGTCATTTTCATTTTGCTGAGACCAACACGGCGCTGCACTTTGATCGTGCGGCGGCGAGGGGGTTTCGCCTTAATATAGCAGCCGGCACTGCGGTGCGTTTTGAGCCCGGCGACATCCGTGAAGTCCCGCTGGTGGCATTTGCGGGCAGACGCGAAGTGTATGGCCTCAACAACCGGGTCAACGGCCCGCTAGACACATGAAACAATCCCGCGCCAACTATGCAGCCACTTATGGGCCGACCACCGGTGATCGGGTGAGGCTGGCGGACACTGAGATATTCATTGAGGTTGAGCGCGATCTGATCGCGGAATCCGGCGGATATGGCAACGAGGTGAAATTTGGCGGCGGCAAGGTCATCCGCGACGGCATGGCCCAATCGCCCCTGGCGTGTGATGCCGAGGCGCTGGACTTGGTTATCACTAATGCCCTGATTCTCGACGCCGCCCAGGGTGTCATCAAGGCTGATATAGGCATCAAACACGGCCGCATCGTTGCCATAGGCCATGCCGGTAATCCGTTGCTCCAGAATGGCATCACCATGACGATCGGTGCCGCCACCGAAGTGATCGCCGGCGAAGGTTGTATCGTCACTGCCGGCGGTATCGATACTCATATTCATTTTATTTGCCCGCAGCAAATCGAGCATGCCATCGCCAGCGGCATAACCACCCTCATCGGCGGCGGCACCGGCCCGGCTCACGGCACTTATGCCACCACCTGCACCCCGGGCCGCTGGAACATCCACCGGATGTTAGAAGCTGCTGAGGCCTTTCCAGTCAATCTCGGATTTCTCGGCAAAGGCAATTGCTCGTCGCCGGAACCCTTGCGCGAGCAAGTCCGCGCCGGTGCCATCGGTCTCAAACTCCACGAGGATTGGGGCACCACCCCTGCCGCCATCGACACCTGTCTGTCCGTCGCCGATGAGTTCGACGTGCAGGTGGCCATTCACACCGATACCCTCAACGAGGCGGGCTTTGTCGAAAGCACGTTAGCCGCCTTCAAAGGCCGGACGATCCATACCTATCACTCGGAGGGTGCCGGCGGTGGCCATGCTCCTGATATCATCAGGATTTGCGGTGAATCCAACGTGCTGCCGTCATCCACCAATCCGACACGGCCATTCACCACAAACACGATTGACGAGCACCTTGATATGCTGATGGTTTGCCATCATCTGGACTCGCGCATTCCAGAGGACATCGCCTTTGCAGAGAGCCGGATTCGCCCGGAAACCATCGCTGCCGAAGATTTGTTGCATGATCTTGGAGCCATCTCAATGATGTCTTCCGATAGCCAGGCGATGGGCCGCATCGGCGAAACCATCACCCGTACCTGGCAAACCGCCCACAAGATGAAAGTCCAGTTCGGGAAATTGGAAGGTCCCTCACATCCGGCAGCTGACAACTTCCGGGCGTTGCGCTATGTCGCCAAATACACACTGTGCCCGGCCATCACCCATGGCATCGCCCATGAGGTAGGCTCCATCGAAATTGGAAAGCTCGCTGATCTGGTGTTATGGAAACCAGCGTTTTTCGGCGTCAAGCCGGAGACCATTCTCAAGGGTGGCTTCATCGCATGGGCCAACATGGGTGACCCTAACGCATCAATTCCCACACCGCAGCCGACGTTTTACCGGCCGCAGTTTGC
>CAIKHZ010000172.1 GCA_903827375.1 Akkermansiaceae bacterium | reverse complement strand
GGCAGCGGCGGGTGCGGCGGCGGGTGCGGCGGCGGGTGCGGCGGCGGGTGCGGCGGCGGGTGCAGCGTCTAGCGGGGTGCCCATGTTCACGGCGATGCCTTGGTTTCTGATTCTTGTGGTTAGATCGGTAATTTCTGCCTGCCAGTGTTCGATTTGCTCTTTGTCAGCGGACTCTTCGGCGAAGGCTTTTGCGGCAGCGGGACTGATGCCTGTCTGCCAGAGAAAGAGCTGGTGGAGTTTGCACAATGGCTTGAGGAGGGGCAAGGCGGCATCTGTCAGAGGGGTGCCGTAGAGGTTCAAATACTCCAACTCCACCAGCGGCGCGAGATGCACCAACCCTTGGTCGGTAATGGCGGTTCGGGCCAGGTGCAAGCGGGTGAGATGCGGCATCGCGGCAATTTGGGCCAGGCCCTGGTCAGTGACCCCGGTGCCGGTCAGGTCCAGCCAGCGCAGATTGGCGGCGAGGGGCGCGAGTTTTGCCAACTCGGCATCGCCAAACTTGGCCCGAGCAATGCTCGCATTGGCCTGCAGCCACGGCTGGCCTTGGGCAAGCGGCAGCAACGCGATGCCCAGTTCAGCCGCCAGTGGCTCCGTCAATGCCAACACCTCTGCCAGCGGTTTTGGTCCGGCGACGGCTGCCACTGCGGCGGGGGGCGTTTTGGATGCGTCGGCCCCCGGTTTATCTGGGGTGGGCGCGGTGGTAGGGGCGGGAGCGTTGACGAGGTGGGCTAGATTGGCCGGGAGTTTGAGCTCGTCGGGCGTCTTGTCGTCAGGCGCTCCGGCGTCAATCCACCACTCGAGAAGGGCGATTTCGTCGGCACTCGCTTGCGGTTTGCCGTCCGGTGGCATGTGGTCGTCATCCTGCGGCGGCAACTTGAGGCGCTGGATCAAATGACTGTCGGCCGACTTGCCCGCCACCAGCGAGGGACCCTTTTTACCCGCCTTGAGCATCGCTTCCAAAGTGTCGAGGCGCATGCCGCCCTTGGATTTTTGAGGACCGTGGCAGGCAACGCATTTGGCCGTCATCAACGGTTGCACGAGGCTGGCAAATGCCGATGGGTTGGATGCGGCGCTGCTGCCTGCGGCGGTTGCCGCAGGTGCCGCTTCGCCGTTGATTTGGCGTTGGAGCGCCGGCAGGTACCGCGTCAGGTAATCGCTGCCATGAGTGAGCGAACCGCCGTAATGACTCGTGACTAACAACCCGGAAAATAGCAACAGGACCACCACCCCGTAGGTTTTTCGCCAATTCAACCCGTGCAAAATCAACACCAGCAGGCAGCCACCCGCCATGCCAAAACCAGCCCACATGTGCCAGTCGAGCAGTTTTGCGTCATACTCACCGCCGCGTGCCAGCAGCCATCCGCAGCCGGCGCTCAGGGCGGTGGCTGGCAGCGTGAGTGCGAGGATGGCACTGCGGGCGCTGCGCAGGCCACGGAACCATGGCAGGCAGGCCAGGGCTTCCAAGCTGATGAGCAGCACGAGAAAGCCGATGGGCAGGTGCACCAGTAGCGGGTGGAAGCGACCGAAAAAAAGTCCGAGATCGATGGGAATGTCGTTCATGTGTGGATTTGGGTGAGGCCCCGAAAGGTTCGTTGCCAACTCACCGTTCGTCAAGACCTTGGTACTTCTGAGATTAATCCCTGAAATTCCGGATTTTCGATAGTCAGGATTTGCATTGGGCATCCAACGCGTTAAGGTCGTCGCCATGCAGTTCACTTGGAGCCTGATGGTTTTCACGCTTGCCCTTGCTCCTCTTCAGGCAGGGACGGCGCAGAAAATTTCGTATAACCGCCACATCCGGCCCTTGTTGTCGGACCAGTGTTTCACCTGCCACGGGCCGGATGCCACCAAACGCAAAGCGAAGCTGCGCTTGGACCAGCGTGAGGAAGCCCTGAAACCCGCCAAATCCGGCGAGCGCGCCATCGTCCCCGGCGATCCTAAGCAGAGCGCCTTGGTGCAGCGCATCCAGACGACGGATAAATCCGACCAGATGCCTCCCTCGGAAAGTCATAAATCCCTAACTGAGGAGCAGAAGGCGATGCTCGTCCAATGGATCGCCGAGGGGGCCGAATATCAGGCCCACTGGGCCTATTTGCCAGTGGCCAAGCCGCCGCTGGACGCTTCAGCCGGCCATCCCATCGACGCCTTGGTCGGCGTCCGCCAAAAGGAACTCGGCCTCCATCCCGCCGCCCAAGCGGATCGCCGCACCCTCGCGCGCCGCCTCTACGCCGACTTGCACGGCCTGCCGGCACCGCCCGCCGCAGTGGAGGCATTCCAGCAGGATCAAGCGCCTGATGCCTATGAAAAACTCGTGGACCGCTTGTTGGGAGAGCCGGCCTACGGCGAGCGGATGGCGGTGTGGTGGTTGGATTTGGTGCGCTACGCCGACAGTGCGGGATATCATTCCGACAAGGGCCGCAACGTCTCACCGTTTCGCGATTATGTGATTTCCGCTTTCAATAAGAACAAGCCGTTTGATCAAATGACCATCGAGCATTTGGCAGGCGATTTGTTGCCCAATGCCAGCGTCGAGCAACGGGTGGGCTCGTGTTTTAATAAATTACTGCTAACCACCGACGAGGGTGGTGCCCAAGCCAAGGATTACGAGGCGCGCTACATGGAGGACCGGGTGCGGGCTGTCGGCACGGTGTGGGTCGCTCAAACGTGGTTGTGTGCCCAGTGCCACGACCACAAGTTCGATCCTACTTTATCCAAGGATTTCTATGCAATGGGCGCGTTCTTCGCCGATATCGATGAACCGATCATCGCCGCTCCCGATGCCGGTATCCCGGTCCTCAACGAGGCCATGCAACAGGCGGCCGCCACCGTGCAAGCCCAGTTGCTCACCGCCCAGCAAACCTACGACCAGAATCCGCCCGACATCCTCCAGCGCATCGACGCCTGGGGCAAGACGCAGTTGGACGCCGGGGCCAAGGACGCCTGGGTCAAAGGGTTCGAAAAGCCTGCTGCCCAGCGCTCGGAGGCGGAAGCCAAGCAGCTACTCGATGCCTACAAGGCCCACGCTCCCGAGTTGGCCGACCTCCGAAAAACCTTGGACGAACTCAAGGCCAAACAAAAGGCCCTCACCGAAACCAACCCCTGCATCGTCACCCGTAGCACTGCTAACAAAAAAACCGTTCGAGTGCTCCCCCGGGGCGATTTTCAAAATGAAAGCGGCGCGGTTGTCACCGCTGCGCTGCCAAGTTATCTGCCAAAACCCACCATCGAGGGTCGTGAGCCTAACCGACTTGATCTCGCCCAGTGGGTCATCTCTCGAGACAATCCGCTCACTGCCCGGGTTCTCGTCAATCGTTTGTGGAAGCTGTTTTACGGGGTTGGCCTGAGCAAGACGCAGGAGGACTTCGGCCTTCAAGGCGAGATGCCTGCCAACACCGAGTTGCTGGATTGGCTGGCTGCCGAAATGATGGATCGCAAGTGGGATGTGAAGGCTATGGTCCGCCTGATGGTCACCAGTCGCACCTATCAGCTCACCTCCGAGGTCACCCCCGAGATGCTGGCACGTGACCCTGAAAACCGCGAACTCACCCGCCAGTGCCGCTTCCGTCTCGATGCCGAATTCGTCCGCGACTTCGAACTCGGCACCTCCGGCCTGCTCGTCCGGACCATCGGCGGACCCAGCGTCAAACCCTATCAGCCCGACGGCTACTGGGAGAACCTCAATTTCCCGACGCGCACCTGGGATGCCTCCACCGGCGATGCGCAGTACCGCCGCGGCCTCTACACCTGGTGGCAGCGGATGTTTCTGCATCCGTCGCTGTTGGCATTTGACGCGCCAAGCCGCGAAGAATGCACCGCAGACCGAGCCCGATCTAACATCCCTCAGCAGGCTCTTGCCCTGCTCAACGACCCCAGCTTTGTCGAGGCGGCCAAGGCGATGGCAGCCCGCTTGCTCAGCGAGGTTCCCGGCGATGATTCAGCACGCATCACCTGGTTGTTGCGTGAGACGCTGCAGCGCCCGCCCACTGCCGCCGAGCGCGGAACGCTGCTGGCATTGTTGGAAAATCACCGGGCGCAATTCAAGACGGATGCGGCCGCCGCCGCAGCCATCGCCAAGGCTGGCCGACCTGCCCCCGCCGGACTTGATCCGGCGGAGCTCGCGGCTTGGAGCAGCATTACCCGCGTGGTGTTAAACCTGCACGAATTCATCACCCGTTCCTGAATCCTAACCGTTTTCCAGATCATGTCCCCATTTCCCAATATCCACCGCCGGGCGTTTCTCAAACAGGCGTCCTATGGCTTTGGCGCAGCAGCCTTGGCCAACTTGCTAGGCAACGACGCGTCGGCCGGCGGCTTGCCAGGCACGCTGGCCGCACCCCACCACGCACCTCGGGCCAAGCGGGTGATTTTCCTCAGCATGGCCGGTGGTCCCTCGCACTTGGAAACCTTCGACTATAAGCCGCTGTTAGAAAAAATGCATGGCAAGCCGATGCCGGACAGTCTGACGAAGGGGCAGCAAATTGCGCAGCTCCAAGGCCAGCCGTTGAATTGTTTCGCGCCGCAACATGGATTTCAAAAGTATGGCAAGTGCGGCCATGAGTTCAGTTCCCTGCTGCCTTTGCTAGGAACGGTGGCAGACGAGCTCTGTATCATCCGCTCGGTGTCCAGCGACGCCATCAATCACGACCCCGCCCACATGTTCATGAACACCGGCTCGCAAATCGCCGGACGCCCGAGCATGGGCGCTTGGACGACCTACGGTTTGGGCAGCGAGGCCCAAACACTGCCGGGCTTTGTGGTGCTCACCTCCAGCGGCCGTGGCGGACAGAATCAGCCCATCGCCGCCCGCCAGTGGGCCAGCGGGTTTCTGCCGAGCCGCTATCAGGGGGTTCACCTGCGTGGCACCGGCGATCCGGTCATGTATCTCAACCCGCCGCCCGGCACCTCCCCGGATCGCCAGCACGACGTCGTCAACGCCATCAACGCCCTCAATGCCGAGCACGACGCGCTGGTGCATGATCCGGAAATTAGCACCCGAATTGCCCAGTACGAAATGGCCTTTAAAATGCAATCGAGCGTGCCCGAGTTGATGGATTTGGCCAAGGAACCCGCTTCGGTCATGGCTCTCTACGGCTGCAAACCCGGCGATGGCTCGTTCGCCTATAACTGCCTGATGGCACGCCGTCTGGCCGAACGTGGCGTGCGTTTCATCCAGCTCTATCACAAGGATTGGGATCACCACGGCGATATCAAACAGGGCATCAGCTTCAAGGCAGAGGAAATCGACCGCGCCTGCATGGCCCTGCTCACCGACCTGAAACAACGCGGCATGTTGCAGGACACTCTGGTCATTTGGGGCGGCGAATTCGGCCGCACCCCAATGTCCCAAGGCGGCAACGGCCGCGATCATCACAACAAGGGCTTCAGCGTCTGGATGGCCGGCGGCGGCGTCCGCCCGGGCATCAGCCACGGCGCCACCGACGAATTCGGCTACCACGCCGTCCAGGACCCCGTCGATGTGCATGACCTCCACGCCACCATGCAGCACTTGCTAGGCATCGATCACACCCGCCTGACCTATCGATTCCAAGGCCGCGACTACCGTCTGACCGATATCAAGGGCAAGGTCATCACGCCGATTCTCGCTTGAGGCCCTGTTCAGCGCGACGCTGGAGGAAGTGCGCTTGCAGTCGGCAGCCGGCGTCCTCTACAACCCGAGCGAGGGCTACCGCTTCAAGTGGGCACAGCCAGTGGCTGGCGGGTAAGCGCTCAATAGACGGCCACTAGCCACGCTGCGGCGTAGGTAGGCATACATAGTCATCTTCCAAGCGCGTCTATAGCGGCTGCGGGCGGCTAAAGGAAGGAAATCTACAGGATGGAAGGAATTTTCCACCTCACCGGAACCTGCTTGCTTGCCATCGTGAGCAGGGGTTCCGGGCTTTGCGCAACCGACGGATGATATGACCAGAGCGGCACCAAATTACGATGAAAGTGTGGAAATAACGCCCTAACACCTACGATGTGAATTTGGTAAAGCGCCACGATGACAATTCGGCCATCAACACATCAACAGCTCATTCCATCTCGGCCATCATACCGTCCAGATATTTAACTAGTTTAGGTGTGGCCTTCTTGTAGACATTTCCAACGAACGTTCCATCACGGTTTACAAGATTTATCAAAAACAGCCAGTCTCCAGAAAGATGGAAGCATCTCACTTTTGTGAGAACGGGGGCTTCTTTGGCAACCAACACAAGCACAAACTCCGCCCCCCTGAATTGTGGCGTGTCGACATCGATAAGCCCCCCATAAAATGCATTGACGCAATTATTGATTTCCGGTATCAATTACGCCAATTTGCTTTCCGGAATCTGCAGCAAGCCTAGGCTTCTCCCTACCTCCGGAAAACGGATCACCTAGCGTGTCTTTAGGAATGACGTACGGCAAGATATAAACCGACATAAGGCGACCTTTTTTGACAAGCAATTCCAATGCGTCAAACGATCTCGGCGAGAATCCGTAAGATTGCGATTCTTCAGCAGAACCTCCGAGGCAGGGTGCCACAAGAGCGGCCACCGCAAGAATAATGTTAAGAGTAGACTTTTTCATAAGATTTTTACCTAATCAGCGGATTCGCAGAGACTGCCTTTACCCTCACTTGAATGCAATATCATTATAGACCAAATTCTTGCTATTACGTCTCAATACCCTAATGACCCACTCGAGTCGGACAAGTAAGACAAGTCCGACCCCATCTACCGTATGACTAATCACTGATAACTGATAACATCTTCCCTCACCTCACATGCACCCAAGCCACCCAATGCCTCACATCCTCCGCTCCTTCGCCCTGGCGCTCGCCGTCTTCGGCCTCAGCCATGCCGCGCCCGTTGCGGTGGTTGCTTACACTTATGACACGACCCAACCGAATACGGCTTATGGGCCTTGGGGCGATGCGGGAAATGTGAAATTGACCGACGGGGTGATTCCGGCGCCGACCAACTATAGTGATGCGGGGCATGTCGGGTTTTACGCAACCTTGCCAAACCCCCAGATCACCCTCGATCTGGGAGCCAGTTACTCACCGGCCACGGTCAAGCTGTCGTACTGGGCCGATGCGTCTGCCACCTACTTTGGGCCCAGGAACGATCTCGGTGACCGGTTGTTGATTTCGGTCAGCAATGACAACGTCAGCTACTCGACGCCCGTCGAATATAGCCCGTTCACCGGGCCGCCCGGGCAGGAGGTCACCTCGCCCGTGGACGTGACCGGCAAGAGTGGCAGATATGTGCGATTGTTGGTGCATTGCCATAACGACCCCGGGGGCGTGCAATGGATCTGGCTGAGTGAAGTGTCGGTCACCAGCACGGCACCCGATACCGGGGCGACCCAGACGCGGGTGGAAACGGCCGCGGACGGCAGTGGATCCGTGGTGGGCGCGCAGAACATCACGGCGGGCAATTCCATCACCGTCTATGCCGTCACGCGCAACGCCAGCGGCACCTTCGTGGGCAATCCGAGCGCGACCTGGTCATTGCAAAGTACGACGGGCGGCGTAGTCAGCGGCGACCTAGTGGCCGCCGGCCCGAGCGCCGACTTTACCGGCCACCTCACGGGCACCACGGTCATCCGCGCGTTCGCATCCGGGTTTACGGGCAATTCGGGCACGCAGACGGTGACCGCCGGGCCGGCTAACAAGCTGGCGTTCACGACCCAGCCCGGTGGCGGGCAGCCCGGATCGGCCTGGGCGACGCAACCGGTGGTCAAGGTTCAGGATGCGGGCGGCAACACGGTCACTTCCAACACCTCCACGGTAACCTTGGCGATTTCCAACAACGCCGGGCCGGGCGGGGTGTTGAGCGGCACCAAGGCGAAGGCCGCCGTGGCCGGCGTGGCGACCTTCAGCGGGCTGAGCATCGACGTGTATGGCACGGGCTACACGCTCAGCGCCACTGCGGGTTCCCTGACATCCGCCACCTCCGCGCCTTTCAACATCAACAGCACCGCCACGGTGGCCTTGACCAAACCGATCACCCGGCAGGTGGTCCAACGTGGCTCGGCCAATACCGGCACCATCGCCATCCAAGGCACCTATGCCGGTACGCCCACGAGCATCGAGGCCCGCGCGCTGGTCATGGCCGGATCCGGCAACTCCGGCAGCGACAGCGCTTGGATCACCCTCACCCCCTCACCCACTGGCGGAACATTCAGCGGCTCGCTCGGCCCGGTGACTGCGGGCGGTTGGTATCAGATCGAGGTGCGCTCGGTCACCGCAGGAGCCCCCGGCGTCACCTCATCCGTCCAGCGCGTCGGGGTGGGGGATGTTTACCTAACAGCCGGCCAGTCCAACTCCGCCAACTGGGGGACGCCCGCCGGCGTTTGCGCCGATGACCGGGTGAGTTCCTACAATTACTCTAACGGCAGTTGGGCCAAGGCGGCCGATCCCATGCCGGGTGCCGGTGGCGAGGGCGGTTCGGTGTGGACGCGGCTCGGTGACCTGCTCGCCGCGCGCGACAACCTCCCTGTGGCCTTCGCGTGCATGGGTGAGGGCAGTAGCCAGGTGGCGGATTGGGTGCCGGTCACAGGTGGCTACTACGCCTCGCACATCACTGCGGCCGTGCAGGCCTTCCCCGTCAACGGCTTCCGCGCCTTCCTCTGGCACCAGGGCGAGTCGGACGCTCTTGCCAGCTCTGGGCCTGCGGTCTATCAGACTCGGCTCAACTCCGTCATCAGCCAGAGCCGCGTGGACGCCGGTTGGAGTGTTCCGTGGTACATTTCCGAGGCGAGCTTTCACCCCGGATCGGCTCTGTCCCAGGAGGAGCCCGTGGTGGAGGGGCAGCGGCGGGTGATCGAGGGCGATGCGCTGGTGTTTCCCGGTCCGGTCACCGATGATTTTCATTTGAATGGCGGGGTGGAAAATACGGGCTGGGGCTACGGGGTGCATTTCAATGCCGCCGGCCTCGCCGACTTCGCCGCGCAATGGGCCGCCGTGCTCGGCGGCACACCTGACCTGGCCCCGAACAACGGCGACTTCGAGAGAAACACGGCTCTAGCAGACGGCGCGAGCGGACCCATCGACACCTCCGTCGCCACCTCGCCATCCGTGATCGGCTGGCGCGCGCTGGCCGCTTCCGGCGAAGCGGTGGCCGATGGCGACTGCGGTTATTAGGGACACAGCCATAATTAATTCGACATTGAAGAGAGCATTGCGGCAGCGGTTACCGATGAGATAGAGATAAACCATTTCCCAAGGCAGCCTAGCCGCTCCAAGCATTTCTCATAGGTCTTCATCGACTTATTATCGACTTTGACGCCCTTGGGATAGTAACCCCCAATGAGGGC
>CAIKHZ010000171.1 GCA_903827375.1 Akkermansiaceae bacterium | reverse complement strand
GAGCAAGAACAGGACCAGCAGGATGATCAGAATGAAGCCCAGTCCGCCGCTCGGGGCATATCCCCAGTTCCGGCTGTGCGGCCAAGACGGCAGTGCACCGAGCACCATAAGAACGAGTATAATTAGCAGAATTGAACCTAAAGACATAATTTTTCCTTTCAAGTTTACCGCCGACACACTGGCAGCGAACCTTCGCTGTCTGATGTCCCGTTTGGTAGCGTCAGCAGCGTAGTGGAACAGCGATAAGTTAACCCGGAAGGCGCTCACTCGCCATGGGGTGGATCCCTACTCCGTTACAGGAACGCCAAAAGGGATTGTATGGGACTTTCACATATCACGGCATCGCTCATGTAGAAGCCAGTCCCACCCGATTTCTTACCCCTGAAAACCTCAGGATCAGAGCCGGTCTTGAAGGAGCTGGCTTCCTTGTTTTCGACCCATTTCTGCAAAACGATTTTGTGGACATGGAGACACTTGCCTATGCGGCCATGCCTACGGAGCAAGGCGACATTCCCGTCAAAATGACGGTCTTCTATCGCAACATTCGGGATAAACTTCTCTAGGACGTTCAAAGAATATCGCACCATGATTCGGATTCTGCCACCAGGCGCTATCTTCGTTCGTCAAGACCTTGACCACCTCGCGAATCTTTGACTTGGTTAGGCGTGCCGAACAACCTGTGATTCTGCTGCGAACATAGGAATGGAGCACCTCTGCCAATTCATTTTTCAGATAGTCCCGAAGCTCAGAAGCATAGATTTCTGGGTAAAGCAAAATGCGGTCCATGTGCCACGCGCGAAATCGTGCCCACCTTTCCTCCCTATCGTCCCCTTCGTAGTTTTCAAGGTCATCGCGGATCCTATCGACAACTTCGGACGCTTGCTGAGACGTCATGTGCTCTGCTCCCTGGATGCCAAGATAGGCTAGAAAGGCCATCTGTTTGGGTGTTGGCTTGCTAGATGCTTTCGGGTTCACTGGCGAAGGGACTAGCATTTCCGTCCGTCTCCTCGCAAGCTCCAATTTTGGAAGTCAAAGCGGGCAACCCGCCTACGGATTTGTTAAGATTTCCAAAATTGTCGGTTTAGCTGAATATGCCTTGGCTAGCAGACCGGGATGAATTGTCTCGACTTGTGGCGGCACGAGGCAAATGGTCTTTCGATTCTAACGCGTACCACCTAGCAATCAATCGCCATCATTCAAAATGAAAACACCAGCATCAAATCGCCAAGGAAAATTTCTCAGGTTCTTTGAAATCCCGTTCGGGCCGGAAATCAGCGCCGGCGCGGCGGGTTGGCATATTGGTGTGGGCGGCTGTAATTGAACGTGGCGGAAAAGCACCTGACTCGAAGTCCGTTACTCACGATGTTGACTTTCTAGTTGTTGGGACACAAGGCAGCCCCCAATGGAAAAGGGAAGCCTTTGGAAACAAGATTGAGAACGGTATTTTGGCCCGCCGTGACTTCGGGTCACCAGCGATTGTTTCTGAGGAACATTGGAAATCGTTTCTCTGAGAGTGAGCGCCGGCCGGGTTGCGCTGGCACCGATCGACAGCGCCGGGAGGCATGACGGGGCACCGGGCACGATGGCCGGGCACCGATGGGACCGCAGGCCAGCTACCGCCCGCCCGAGGGGGCCGCCACAGAGGGACGGGTAAAACCGACCGATGGCAGGGCAGGGACTCGCAGGCCGGGCGGGTGGAATGACGGCACCGGGCCGCAGGGCGGGAAAGGGCAGCTTTCCAATTTTAAGGGCACAGAAAGGGTAGCGCCCTGTTAGTTTGCTAGGCTTTCTTTGTTAGCCTCCGCCGTTTTTCCTTACTCCCATAGGGTTTCCAGCGTGGTAGTCCCGCAAGGATTCGAACCTTGACAAGCAGATTCAGAATCTGCTGTGCTACCGTTACACCACGGGACTTTTGAATGGAATGACCACCGGAGCAGTCGAAGTTGCGAAAAGTAGCCTCACCAGGGCTCGAACCTGGAATAACGGAATCAAAATCCGGTGTGTTACCATTACACTATGAGGCTGTAGGCAGCGCGACGGGCGGAAAGTAGCCCGCAAGTCGCGGTTTTGGCAACACGGAAATGAACGAATCTGCGATCGGGCCCTGTTTTGACCAGGGGTGGCGGACTTGGGCAGGGGATTTCGGATTCATTCTGGCAGGAAAATGATCCTGTCTCGGCCTGCAGGAACGAACATTTTGAAGGTTCGGGCGAAAGAAGCGAGCAAGCAAGGCAGGAAGATAGGCTGCTTCCGGCCCGACGCGGTGGCACAGGCGGCGAGGATGCGCCGTCATGTAACGAACCGACAACCGTGACGAACCGTATGCCTTAACGAAGTGCAATGGGGCATCGATCCAAAGCGGCGTCGCGCTTCGCTGGCCACCGCAGTGAATTCCTGCGCTGTCCGGGCGTTCTGACGGTGATGTTGGCTCAGGGTTTCGTCTGATCCTGGGCCAGCGAGGCGGCGATTGACGTCTCTAACTGCTGGCGTTCGGCCTCGCTGAGGGCTGTTTTATAAACGAACACGTCGCCAATGGCACCGTTGAAGGAGGTCCAGCCATCGGGGGCGTTGCGTCCGAGGGTGATGCTTGTGGCATAGGCTCCGGCGATGCCGGGCACAAGGGAAGTCATCGGGTTTTTGGTAGGGTTGGACATGACCTCAGAGCCGTTGGCAAACACCTTGTAGGCACCATCCGGTTGAACGATGAGACTGAGGATGGTGATTTGTCCGTCGGGGATGGGCTTGCTGTTGGTGTCAACGCCGCCGTTGCGTCGGACGCAGACCAATCCCGTGTCGTTGCGGACGCCCAGAACCAGTCGGTCGTAGAAGATATCGACGATGGACGTCCAACCTGAGCCCGCCCCATTGCGTATGGGCTTGGCCACCACCACGATGCTGGCGCCCTCGCAGGCAATTGGTGAGTTGTGGGTCCCCACGGAAAATCCGTCACTTGTCTCATAGTTGCACTTGGCATATCTGTGGCCGTCGATGACTTCAAGTGCGGGGCTGCCAATGGGCTTCAAGGGCTGGCCGCCGGGCAAGGCGGATGGCCAGGATGTTAGGGGTCCTTTGGCTGGCAGGGATTGGGCGCGGCAGGCAGCTAGCAGGCTAGCAGGTCTGGGTAGTGAGCCGACGGGCTGGGCTTTGGCGGTGTTTTCGAAGCGGGCGGCGATGGTGTGAGATGCTGTCACTTTTCGGAATGTATAACTGCCGGCGGTGGGCACCGAGAGGCCGTCCACCTTGAGGTCAGAGAGGGTATAGCCAGCGAGCGGCGCGATGGTGAATGATTTGTCGGTGGCATATTCCACTGGCACGGTGCCATCAGGGGTGATGGTGCCACCATAGCCGGCGGTGGCCTTGATGCTGCCGACGAAGGCGACGCTGAGTGTGTGGTTGGAGCGCACATCACTGAAGCTAACGTTGGAACGCGCGCCCAGACAGATGCCGTCAACCGTCACCGCCACTTGGTTGTCGCCATTGGCGGCAATAGCAAAGGTCGTGGCTTCGCCCTGCGCGACGCTTACCGAGCCGGAGGGAGTGAGGGAGCCGCCGCCGTTGGCGCTGGCGGTGATGGTGTATTTTGGGGCGGTCTTGGCAAAGCTTGCGGCGATGGCATGATTGGCAGCTAGCGGATCAAATGTATAACTTCTAACTGATCCGACGGAAACTCCATCCACTTTCACATCCTGAATGAAATAGCCGGGCTTGGGCGAGATCTGGTAAATGGCGGTCAGTCTTTTCGGATAGTTTCGGCTACCTGAAGGGGATATCTCGCCGCCATCGCCTGCGGTGGCGGTGATGCTGAGCTGCTGGTTAACATCCTCAACGTGGAAGGGTGCGGCGGGCAGGCCGTCTTTGTTATAGAGGTTGCAACCTTCCGGGTTTTGCCAGCAAGCATAGGAAACCTTGCGTGGTGCCGCCACGGCCGCTGATGACACCACCACTGTGTCGCCCTTGATCACGGCGTCCGCCGCCTGCCACACTCCATCAGCCCCGGCGATGACAAAGCGTGTGAGCTTTCCGCCGGGCAGTTCCCGCGTCGGTTCATACCATTTTTTCAGGCCGACCATCAGACCTTTGCCGAGGTGATCGAAGGTGCAAACCAGGGTGTTTCCCGACGAACTAACACTTCTGAGGGTTGGTCCGCTGGCCACCAAATCCGGCTGGCCATAGTCATATTTGAGAGCCCACAGGGCCAAGCGCTCACCCACATCCAATTTGTCCTTCGGGTGCCAGCCTTGCCATGTCTTATCGCCCATCGATGAATCCCCAATATCAAGAGCCGAGGCGCAACCGGCGTGCGGAAGGGCGATCGTGTTGGCCTGCTGCAAGCGGGTATCAGCGTCCCATCCGCCTTTGAGCATTTCCGGTGCGGGGCCTTTGGGCAGTTCTCCCCAGTTGGCGATGATCACCGGGTAGAAGGCGAAGTCGTCGAGGCCCCACACTCGTTGCCAGCCGAGCGCCAGCGCCTTCATTTTCAGGTAGTAGCTATCCGGCGACTGAGCGGCGATCTCACTGTTTTCGCCCTGATACCAAATGGCCCCCTTGATGCCATACGGAGCTAACGGTTTAACCAGTTTATCAAAAAGTGAAAACGGTCCGCCGGGGACTCCGGTTTGGTGATAGAGTGGATGCAGCACGGGGATATCGATGAGGCCGTCCGGGGCCAGCCAAAGGTCAATTTTGGTGCCACCCACTGATGCTAGCATGAGCCCGAGTGGCACCTTGGCATTCTGGTCTTGCCAGATTTTTCGAGCAAAATAGAAGGCGACCCCTGAGAATTCCGCAGCGGTCGTCGGGGAGCAAACCTTCCAGGTGCCTGAAGGAGCCGTCAGTTGCCGGATGCCGGGAAAATTGGCACCGGCCACATCCTCCGGTCGTTCGCATCCCCCGAGCCGCATGTCCATGTTGGACTGGCCGCTGCAAAGCCACACGTCACCGACAAGCACATCCTTGAATGATAGGGTGTTTGAGCCACTGACTGTGAGGGTTTGGGCGTCGGCGACGGCGGTCATAGCTGCTAGCTTGAGTTGCCAGTCACCGTGGGCGTCCGCCGTGGTCGTTAGCGACTGGCCGTGGAAGCTCACGGCGATGGTTTCGCCTGGCGTGGCGCTGCCGTAAACGGGCACAGGTTTGCCGCGCTGGAGAACCATGTGTTCGCCAAAGACGGCGGGCATGTTCACCTCGGCGCGGGCATCTTGGGAGGTGCCCAATGCCCACAGCGAACCCATCAACAAACAGCGTCTTACGGCAATACTTCTCATCCGCGCAATGAGACATGATCGCTGGTCTTGGCACAATGGCCATTTCGCGAATCCACTGTGCAAATTGCGAAAGCCGGAGTCACGCTCAGGAGCGATACTTGATAATGGCTTCGACCTTGCTGCGCACGTGCAGTTTGATGCAAATTCGCTTCACATAAGTGCGGACGGTTTCCAAGGTGATATTCAATTTGTCGGACACTTCCTTGTAGATGTAGCCTGATGCCAGCAGTTCCAGCACATCGCGTTCTCTGGGGGAGAGTTTTTCGTTATCGTGCTCAATGGCTTTTTCGATGCGGAAGTAATGCGCCACTTTGCGGGCGATGTGGCTGGTGAAGGGAGCCCCGCCTGAGTACACATCGCGGATCGCATTGAAGATGTCTTCGGGTGTACTCGATTTGAGCAGGTAGCCGCTGGCTCCTTCCTTGAGTGCTCGGAAAATGTTATCTTCCTCTTCATAGGCCGTGAGCATCACAATCTCCAAGCGAGGGACCTTGCGCTTGAGTTCGTAAATGCAATCGATGCCGGAAATGCCCGGCAGATGGATGTCCATCAGCACCACGTCCGGTGGGCAGGCAGGGATTTTTTTCAGAGCTTCCTCACCCGACGAGACCGCATAAAGCGCCTGAATATCGTCGGGCTTTTCGAGGATTTTGAGTAGGTGCAGTTGTAGGCGGAGGTCGTCCTCCACCACCACCACGGTCTTTTTGAGGGTTATATGTGCAGGCATGCAAGTGGGCATATTTAACTGATTGGCGCTTCTAACGATACGCTGAATCCGCCTTGCTCTAGGGTTTCGAGCAAGCACGTCCCGCGGATCGCGGTCATCCGTCCGGCGATGTTATCCAGACCGTGACCCGCTAGAGTATTTGTCAGGGGGTTGCCGATACCGTTGTCGGTGATTGTGATTTTCAACACTGAGCCCTCGAGCTGGATGCTTAGCTTTATCTCAGAGGCCGAAGAGTGCTTTAAGGCGTTGTTGAGTGACTCCTTCACCGCGAGGCTGACGTTGTGGCGGAACTCATGACTGATCGAGCAATTTTCAGTGACCGACATGGCGTCTATCCGGCAGCTGATTTCTGAGAGTCGGCACATTTCGCTGACGGTTCGGCAGAGGAAGTTGACGAGGCTTTCGAGTTCATTGTTATTGGAATTGAGCATCCAGACGGTTTCGGAAAGCGTGCTGATAAGCTCGCGGGACATGGTGCTGATCTGTTTGAAGGTGGAGCCTGCCTCGGGCTCAGCGACCGAGCCTTCGGCGTAGGCGGCCAGCAGCGAGATATGGGACAGACGGGTGCCGAAATCGTCGTGCAGGTCCCTGGCGATGCGCAGCCGCTCGTCTGCTATGAGTTGTGCGTGGGTTAGGTGGCGGTTGATCTTGCGTCGGATCAGGTGTCTGCCGCCTAACGAAAGAATCAGTGTCGCCACCGCCACCCAGCCGGCCCAGAGCCAAGGGTTTTTCCAGTAGGGTAGGGGGACATTCACTCCCACAGCCGAGCTGGCTTCCAGCGGGCCGCCTGACAATGCCAAGCTCTCAACCACAAACCGATAGGTGCCGGTTGGCGGGCGCTCATAGCTTGCTGATATTTTTCCGCCTATGCCAATGCTATGAGTTTCCTTCCAACGCACGTCGAGAACTTCGCCCGGAGTGACTCTGGGCAAGGCGTCGATGCCCGTCGCCCAGTCGGCGTGGCCCGTGATATCATCATCTGCGATGACGAAAACCGCCGATTCCGTGTCGCCTGGGTCAAGATGCAAGCCAGTGGCCATGGACGGCCGGATGCCGCCTTTGATCCAACACGGAGCCGTGGACCCGGGCACGCGGCTATCGAGCAGCAACGTCCGGGGTGGCTTGTCGCCGTTAGACAGCGTGGTGATAGTGATGCCGGTGACGGCGAGGATGCCGATGGCAGCCGGGGGGCCGGCGGAAGACATAGCCACAGTTAGATATTCGGCACCGGGTGGCACCGTGATGGTTTCCTGGCGGCGGGTAAACGCCGAGTTTTCGACTGAGCCGTTCCAGCCGCTGCTATGGCCGCTGGAGGGGAACAGGTTTTGGACGATTTGGTCGCCGTTTTTTTTTAGAAATCGGACCATAAAGTTCATTTCATCGGTGGGTTCGTGCCACTCGCGCTCCAAGCCCTCGAGCCTGTAGCGGACGCGCAGCCCCTGCGACTTGATGGCGAAACGAATCTCTGAGGTGTCGTAGGGGACGATGATGTTCGGGCCGCGCTTCGGACTTTGAGCATGACCGACAAATACCTCAATGGACGTGGCAAAGGACTGCGCTCCAGCACTTGCAATCCAAGCCAGAAGAAAAAACAAAGGGGATGACCAAGCTCGGATCATGAGAGACAGGAAGACGCCCCGCGTTGTAAATTGCAGTCCCGTGTCCGTCGAGTCATTGTTTGCAAGCCGCAACGGCAGGCGCTGCCGGCTCGGCTCCCTGCGGTTGGCGGCGCATTGCCCGCCCCGGCCAGCGCTGCTTACGCGTGCTTGGTAATATTGCTCCATTCGCTGGCCCACAGGCCTGGCTGGCAGTCATTCTCGTTGGTGCAGGCGTCCCCGTAATGGGGACTATCGGAGGCTGTGTAATTGCGCACAATGGGTATCCCGGGTGGACCAGTTTCAATTTCCTGCAGGCGGGTGTCCACAAGTTAACTGACCAATGATGCCCATGACAAATCTAGCAATATTTCAACAGACCAGAGAATCTTTGAGAACCCTTGCGCTGGCTTCGGCCATCGGAGCAGCGGCGAGTTTCGGCGGCGGAACCACGGCACGCGCGGACCTCGTCGGCCACTGGCTCTCGGGGGCTCCCAACCTCAGCGAAACCTCAGGCTACCGGATTGCAGGCACTCATGACGGGGTGGCAGTGGGTGGAAATGCCGCAGCAATGGCGTTCAGTTCGGATATGCCAGCCGGTTGCACTGGCGAGGCATTGGACCTCACATCCGGAAACGTTGGCGTGAGTATTAATAACAGCGCCTCAGGCGATTCGGGCTACCAGAACACCTACGACGATTTGATTCGCAGTGAATTCACAATTGCATTTTGGGCTAAAGGGTTTCCGGGAGAGTGGGGGCCTTGGGTGTCCAAGCGCGGCGAGGACGGCATCGGCTGGCAGTTGCGCCGAATGGGCAACGACCCAGTCGCCGGCTTCACGCTCCGCGGCGTGGATAACGATGACGGCACGGGCAGCCCGATCAACGTCAGCGACAACCAGCCGATTTGGCACCATTATGCTGGCGTTTGGAACCAGGACACCGGCACCCGGACGCTCTATGTGGATGGTGTGTTTTCCCATGTGGTAAACAACACGATTGCCCAAGTCATGACCCAGGCCCCGGCAAAACATCTGGCACTCGGGGCCCGCGAGCAGGGTGGATCTGGCTATGAAAGCTATTTTTCCGGCAAATTATTTGACGTGCGCATCTACAACACCCCGCTCAGTCAAAACCAGGTTCTTGAGCTGCTCCCGCCCACCACGCCCAGCGGCCTTGCAGCCACCCCCGGCAACGCCAAGGTCGGTTTGCTGTGGACGCCCAAGCCCGGCGCGACCGGCTACACCGTGAGCACGAAGAATACGGTCACTAACGTCGAGCAATTTGACACGACCACCGACGCGTTTTTCTCGAAGACAGGTCTCGTAAACGGCACGATTTACACGTTCAAGATTCTTTCGACCAACAGCATGGGTAGCAGCGCCTACTCCAGCGAAGTGAGTACAATACCAATTCTTGGGTCGGCCAAGGATATTCTAACCTTGAATTTCAGCGGCCAAGGATCAGCCACATTTGTCGGCAACAACATCATCAAGGACGTGCCGGTTGGCACGGATGTGAGCAATCTCAGCGCAATCTACGCCATATCCCCCTTCGCCACGGCAGACGCCGCCAACCCGTCCGGTGCCAGCGAAAACTTTACCAACCCGCGGACATTCACCATCACCGCTGAGGATGGATCCACCAAGAGTTATACCGTCACGGTCAACGTGGTCACCCCCGTCACCTATGACTTCAACGGCAGCCTGCAGGGGTGGACACAAATCTGGCCGATCCCGGCTAACGGCCGCTTGTGGAATGGCGATCAACTCGGCGCGGGTTATGATCGCGATGATGCATATTCCCGTATGGGCCGCTCTCCGGAATTCTATCTGAACAATCTGGGCGACCTCTCGTTCTGGCTAGATGGTGGGCAATCGCCGCTGGCGACACCCGGTGTGGCTCCTTCGGCCATTCCTGAGTTTGCGATTGATGGTGGCGGTTTCGGCGGTTTGGCGCTGCGTGATGTCGCTACTGATACCTACGTCATGAGCAAACGCCACAACGGTTATGGCAATTGGCAGCAAGATACATTCAGCGTTTCGGACCTCGCTCCATATGTCCACAACGGCAGGAAATATACCCTCGACTACATTGACTCAAACATGGGTGGCTGGGGCTGGACCTACATGGACAATGTTTCCATTCCCGGGACGCTGGCACCTGCTGCCAAGTTCACGGATTTCAGCATCTTAGGGGTTCCCGCCGGGATTGCCTCCAATATCTCCTTGGCCGTTCCCTTCGCCTCGGACGTCACCGCCCTCGCTCCTTCCTTCACCCTCTCGCCCGGTGCCACTTGCGACAAGGCATCCGGCAGTACCCATAACTTCACCAACCCCGTCACCTACACCGTCACCTCCTCAGACGCCCTGGTTACCACAACCTACACCGTGGCCGCTGTGGTTCAGCCCGATCCGGCCACCGGCCTGGTCGGCCACTGGGCGTCAGGCCCATCAAACCTGACGGACTCCTCCGGATTCAGCCCTGCGGGTACTCATGACGGGGTGGCGGTGGGTGGCAATGCCTCGGCTCTCGCTTTCAATGCGGATGACGTTCCGGGCACGTTCGGCGGCAGTTCGCTGGATCTGCGTGCCGGAAACGTCGGTGTGTTAGTAGCTAACAGCTCAAACGTCGATGGCGCATACGTGAACACGTTCGACGGCCTGCTTAGCAAGCAATGCACGGTCGCATTTTGGGCCAAAGAGTGCCCCGGCATTTGGGGCCCATGGGTGTCCAAAAAAGGCGAGAACGGCGCCGGTTGGCAAGTTCGCCGCCATGCCGGCGATTCGAACGCCTGCTTCACAGTGCGCGGTCTCAACAATGATGACGGCACCAACAATGGCACCAATATCAATGATTCAAATCCGACCTGGCATCACATCGCGGCTGTTTGGGATCAGGCGACCGGAACCCGCACGATCTATGTGGACGGAGCCCTTTCGTCTGTGGAGAAAAACGTCATCGGCCAGACCATGAGCCTCTCACCCGACATGCACCTGATGCTGGGAGCCCGACAGCAGAACCCCGATCCTAACTACGATGGGTATTTCTTGGGCCTGTTGTATGACGTACGCATCTATCAGCAAGCGCTGTTCCCTAACCAAGTGAAAACCGTCATGACCACTTCGGCGACGCCTCAGGCTCCCGATGCGAAGATTCGCACGTTCGGTCTGCCTGGCCTGCCGGGTGTCATTGTAAATCCTAACATTTCATGGAATCTGCCGGTCGGCACCAACACCACGGCGCTGGCACCCACGTTCACTCTGACCGCCGGAGCCATTTGCAGCCCGGTCTCGGGCACGCCCCGGGATTTCACCACCCCGCAGACGTACACGGTCACTTCCTCGGATTCGCTCGTGACCACCGTCTATACTGTGACGGTTGGCGCCGGTAACAACTTCGCCGACGGAACGCTTCAAGGTTGGCACAACCGCGTCTGGGATGCGAGCGCCGGGGCCTGGGCCGATCTGGATCCCAACGTCACCACGATGCCGGCTAGCATCAATGGCGGAGTGATCCAACCGCCATCAGGTGATGATTATCTATTTAGGGCAGTTGGCGGAGCTGTCCAGCCGAATGGTGGCCAGAATGACAATCACCTCAACACGGTGTGGCTTCGCTCACCGCTGTTCTACCTCAACGGATCGGGAGATTTGACGGTGCAATTGGCCAAGGGCATGGCTCATGGTCCGGCACCTGCCGATGACATGTCGGTGCCTTATGCATCTCTTGCCAACGGCGGTTGGAAGGGCGTCGCCCTGCGGAGAGTCTTCGACGGTGCATTCTTGCTAGCCAAGCCGAGGACAACCGAAGGTGATGCAATGGTCACTGTGACGTTTACTGCGGCGGAATTGGCGCCCTTTGTTGGCATCGCCTGCACGTTGGATCTGATTAACTCGTGTAACGGCGGCTGGGGTTGGCTGATCATGGGTAACGTCAGCATTCCAGGCAGCGGCACCCCACCCACAGCAGCTGATCGGTTCACGTCCTGGATCACTACCCATTATCCGGGCTTGAGCGATAAATCGCCGGGCGGTACCCCGGATGGCGACGGGATTAACAATCTAACAAAATTTGCGTTCGGCCTCATTCCCGGTAGCGGCGCATCGGTCAACCCGATCACCAGCCAGGTCAACAAGACCACCGGCATGTTCCAATATACCCGCCGCTATCCGGCGGTGAGCGGCCTAACCTACACGGTGATGACCTCCACCAATTTGGTAACTTGGGTGACGGACGCCAGTGCAGGCCAGACGGTGGTTTCTACCGCGGGTGACGTCGAGACGGTGTCGGTGACGCTCAGTGGAGCTCCGCTCAGCGCGCCGAAGCTGTTCGTTCGGGTGAGCGCCCAGTGATGCCGCGGGAGTTGCTTCATCGATCCTGAGAGGAATTTGCAAAGACCGGGAGCCAGTCTCCCGGTCTTTTTTCGTCGGCGCGCTTTGGCAATGATCCGGACGGCCCATTCCCGGAATTCAAGAAAGCTCGTGCTCAACTTGCTTCGGCCTGTCCCCGATTTGGGGACTATTCCAAGTCGCCGCGTATCCTCTAGTTTTTCATGTCGCCTGTGCCATAAATCCAAAGTCGGTAACCCAAATTCCCCGGCAACCGGCAAAAAACAACCATACATCATGAAAATCCTAGGAAGAATTCGGCAAACCAGAGATGATTTGAAATGCGTTCCATTGGCTTCGGCGATTGGGGCGGCAGTGCTCCTCGGCAGCGCATTCATGGCCCGGGCAGATCTCGTCGGCCACTGGCTCTCGGGGGCACCTAACCTCAGCGATACCTCAGGCTACCGCAGCGCAGGCACCCATGACGGGGTGGCGGTGGGCGGCAATGCCGGAGCGCTTGCATTCAGCACCGATGTGCCAGCCGGTTGCAGCGGGCAGACGTTGGATCTAACACCCGGGAACGTCGGCGTGAGCATCAACAACAGCGCCACCGGGGATTCAGGCTATCAGAACACGTTTGACGATTTGATTCGAAGTGAATTCACGATAGCATTTTGGGCCAAAGGGTTTCCGGGGACATGGGGGCCTTGGGTGTGCAAGCGCGGCGAGGATGGCATCGGCTGGCAGTTGCGCCGAATGGGCAACGACCCGATCGCCGGCTTCACGCTCCGCGGCGTGGATAATGATGACGGTTGGGGCAGCGCCATCAACGTCAGCGACAACCAGCCGATCTGGCACCATTACGCCGGCGTTTGGAACCAGACCACCGGCACCCGCATGCTCTATGTGGATGGTGTGTTTTCCCATGTGGTCAATAACAATACCGCCCAAGTGATGACCCAAGCCACGGGCAAACATCTGGCGATCGGGGTCCGCGAGCAAGGTGGATCTGGCTGGGAAAGCTATTTTTCCGGCAAATTATTTGACGTGCGCATCTACAACACCCCGCTCACTCAAAACCAAGTTCTTGAACTGCTCCCGCCGACCACGCCCAGCGGCCTCGCTGCAACCCCCGGCAACGCCAAGGTCGGTTTGCTGTGGACGCCCAAGCCCGGCGCGACCGGCTACACCGTGAGCACGAAAAATTCGGTCACTAACGTCGAGCAAATTGACACGACCAACGACGCGTTTTTCTCAAAGACGGGCCTTGTAAACGGCACGATTTATACATTCAAGATTCTTTCGACCAATAGCATGGGCAGCAGCGCCTACTCCAGTGAAGTGAGCACGACGCCAGTCCTAGGGTCGGCCAAGGATATTCTAACCTTGAATTTCAGCGGCCAAGGACCAGCCACGCTTGTCGGCACCAATATCATCAAGGACGTGCCGGTTGGCACGGATGTGAGCAATCTCACTGCAACCTACACGATATCCCCCTTTGCCACACCAGACGCCGCCAACCCGTCCGGTGCCAGCGAAAACTTTACCAACCCGCGGACATACACCATCACCGCCGAGAACGGGTCCACCAAGAGTTATACCGTCACGGTCAACGTGGTCGCTCCTGTTACCTATAACTTCGACGACGGCCTCCAAGGATGGACACAAATCTGGCCAACTCCGGCAAACGGCCGACTGTGGAATAACAATCAACTCGGCGCGGGTTATGACCGCGATGATGCTTATACCCGTATGGGCCGCTCTCCGGAATTTTACCTGAATAATCTGGGCGACCTTTCCTTCTGGCTGGATGGCGGGCAATCGCCACTGGCGACCCCCGGCGTGGCACCTTCGGCCATTCCTGAGTTCGCGATTGATGGTGGCGGTTTCGGCGGTTTGGCGCTGCGTGATGTCGCCACTGATACGTACGTCATGAGCAAACGCCACAACGGTTATGGCAATTGGCAGCAAGATACTTTCAGCGCTGCGGACCTGGCTCCCTATGCCCACAACGGCCGGAAATATACCGTCGATTACATTGACTCGAACATGGGTGGTTGGGGTTGGACCTACATGGACAATGTTTCCATTCCCGGGACGCTGGCACCCGCTGCCAAGTTCACGGATTTCAGTATCTTCGGGGTTCCCAGCATGATTGGATCTAACATCACCCTTGCCGTTCCCTTCGGCTCCGACGTCACCGCCCTCGCTCCTTCCTTCACCCTCTCGCCCGGTGCCACTTGCGATAAGGCATCCGGCAGTACCCATAACTTCACCAGCCCCGTCACCTACACCGTCACCTCCTCGGACGCCTTGGTCACTACCACCTACACCGTGGCTGCTGTGGTTCAGCCCGATCCGGCCACCGGCTTGGTCGGCCACTGGGCGTCAGGCCCATCAAACCTGACGGACTCGTCCGGATTCAGCCCAGCGGGTACTCATGACGGGGTTGCTGCTGGCGGCAATGCCTCGGCTCTCGCCTTCAATGCGGATGACGTGCCCGGCACGTTCGGCGGCAGTTCGCTAGACCTGCGTGCCGGAAATGTCGGCGTGCTGGTTGCTAACAGTTCTAACACCGATGGCGCTTACGTGAACACATTCGACGACCTGCTTAGGAAGCAATGCACGGTCGCATTTTGGGCCAAAGGGTTTCCCAATGTGTGGGCTCCCTGGGTATCCAAAAAGGGCGAGAACGGTGTTGGCTGGCAAGTTCGCCGATTCAGCTCCGATTCCAACGCCTGCTTCACGGTACGAGGTCTCAACAATGATGACGGCACCAGCAACGGCACCAACATCAATGATTCAAATCCGACCTGGCATCACATCGCTGCCGTTTGGAACCAGGCGACCGGTACCCGCACGATCTATGTGGACGGTGCCCTCTCGTCCGTCGAAAAAAACGTCATCGGCCAGACCATGAGCCTCTCACCCGACATGCACCTGATGCTGGGAGCCCGGCAGCAGAACCCGGATACCAACTACGACGGATATTTCTCGGGCCTGTTGTATGACGTCCGAATCTATCAGCAAGCGCTGTTCTCTAACCAAGTGCAAACCGTCATGACCACTTCGGCGACGCCTCAGGCTCCCGATGCAAAGATTCGCTCCTTCGGCTTGCCTGGCCTGCCGGGTGTCATTGTAAATCCTAACATTTCATGGAGTCTGCCGGTGGGTACCAACACCACGTCGCTGGCACCCACGTTCACCCTGACCGCCGGAGCCACCTGCAGCCCGGTCTCGGGCACGCCCCGGGATTTCACCACCCCGCAGACGTACACGGTCACTTCCTCGGATTCGCTCGTGACCACCGTCTATACTGTGACGGTTAGCGCCGGCAGCAACTTCGCCGACGGAACGCTTCAAGGTTGGCACAACCGCGTCTGGGATGCGAGCGCCGGGGCCTGGACCGATCTGGATCCAAACGTCATCACGATGCCGGTTAGCATCAATGGCGGAGTGATCCAACCGCCATCGGGTGATGATTATCTATTTAGGGCAGTTGGCGGAGCTGTCCAGCCGAATGGCGGCCAGAATGACAATCACCTCAACACGGTGTGGCTTCGCTCACCGCTGTTCTACCTCAATGGATCGGGAGATCTCACGGTGCAATTGGCCAAGGGCATGGCTCACGGCTTGGCCCCAGCTGATGATATGTCCGTGCCTTATGCATCCCAATCGAACAACGGCTGGAAGGGCGTCGCTTTGAGGAGCGCCAGCAACGGTGCCTTTTTGTTAGCCAAGCCCAGGACAACCGAAGGCGATGCAATGGTTACCGTGACGTTCACTGCGGCTGAATTGGCACCCTATATCGGAGTCGCCTGCACCTTGGACCTGATTAACTCGTGTAACGGTGGCTGGGGCTGGCTGGTCATGGGCAATGTCAGTGTTCCGGGCAGCGGCACACCACCGCCAGGGCTGACCCCAGAGGCGAGGATCCTCGCCTTCGGCACGACTGGTACGCCGGCAGTTATCGTTGAGCCAAACATTTCATGGCCATTGCCGGTCGGCACCCATGCGGCGTCGCTGGCACCCACGTTCGTCCTGAGTCCCGGGGCTACCTGCACTCCGGCTTCGGGCACCACGCGCAATTTCACCACCCCGCAAACGTACACGGTCACCTCTTCGGATTCGCTCACAACAACCGTTTATACCGTGACGGTTAGCTCGGACAACAACTTCAACGATGGAACTCTCCAAGGCTGGCACAACCGCGTTTGGGATGCGGGTTCCGGAGCTTGGGTGGATCTCGATCCGAATGTCATCACGATGCCGGCCAATATCAATGGCGGGGTCATTCAGCCGCCTTCTTCTGCTGATTATCTGTATAAAGCAGCAGGCGGATTTGTTTGGCCGAATGGCGGCGACACCGACAATCACCTCAACACCTTGTGGCTCCGCTCGCCCCTTTTCTACCTCAATGGCTCGGGGGATATGACGGTCCAAATGGCCATGGGCATGGCCCTAGGCGCGGCACCAACCGATGATATGTCGGTGCCCTACGCGGCTCTTGCTGATGGCGGCTGGAAGGGCGTCGCCCTGCGGCGCGCCAGTGACGGTGTCTTCGTGATCGCCAAACCCAGGACAACCATAGGCGATCCGGCCACCGTGACGTTCACCGCAGCAGAATTGGCACCCTATGTCGGCATCGCCTGCACCTTGGATTTGATGAACACCTGTCGCGGTGGCTGGGGTTGGCTGACCATGGGCAATGTCAGTATTCCGGGTAGCTCCACGCCACCCGCCGCAGCTGATCCGTTCACATCCTGGATCACCACCCATTATCCGGGCTTGAGTGATAAATCCCCGGGCGGCACCCCGGATGGCGACGGGATTAATAATCTAACAAAATTTGCGTTTGGTCTCATTCCAGGCAGCAGCGCATCGGTCAACCCAATCACCAGCAAGGTCAACAAGACCACCGGCATGTTCCAATATACCCGGCGCGACCCGGCGGTGAGTGGTCTGACCTACACGGTGTGGACTTCCACCAATCTGCAAACTTGGGTGACGGATGCCAGTGCGGGCCAGGCGGTGGTTTCGACCACGGGTGACGTCCAGACGGTGTCGGTGACGCTCAGTGGAGCCCCGCTAAGCGCGCCAAAGCTCTTCGTCCAAGTGAGAGCTCAGTGAGGGTGGATCTTCAGTTAGAGCATGGTTGTCTAACTTGAAGGATATATCGATGGGCCGGGAGCATGACTCCCGGCCCTTTTTTTGCTCAAGCCAGTCCTAGCCGTGTTTCGTCCCCGAATTGGGGACTATGCGGTTATATTGAGGAAGTGGAAAGTATCCCTGTGCTTAGCAATTTTCTAACATTAACCAAATTTCAAGTGTTCCATTCCAAGGGTTTACTGCCTGGAGTCCTTGAAATGGTTAAGTTGCTGTCGTTAGGTGAGGTTTTCTTCTCTTGTGCGTTCGGCGAGCGGGTCGACCGAGCTCGCCGAAGTCTCAGCCGAGCCGTCTTCAAGTTTTGTGTCTTGGGTCTGAGGCGCAGCCTCGATTGGCTATCGTTGGCCCGTATGCTAGCCATCTTCATCACCATGGCCACTGCCGGGGCGTCGGCAGAACCGCTGCGTTTGCGGGCGGTGAATTCTAGTGGACAAGTGGTGGGGCAGGTACCGGTTGAATTGTCCGGTAAGCAGTTGCAGGTATGGAGTTGTGATGAGAAGATCGCTGATCTAACATTCAAGCCGGAGGCTGCAGTGTCGGTCCCAAGTGGGGGCGTGCTCTATGTGCAAGTGAGCTATCTGGACCGTGGCTATGGCAAGTTGAGTGTGGAGCTCAGCGGCAAGGATGGCAACGTGATCCGGCCGGATCGTTCGTTGGGGTTGACGCGATCTGATACCGGGAGTGTTCGCAGCGCCCGGATGCGGATGAGCGGGATCCGGAGCACGGGCAAATCTGAGGTGGCCGTGAGGATCGGTCTGGAGCGGTCCGCTGGGGATGTTCTGCTCATTGAGAGCGTGATCCTGCAAGACATGCCCTTTGACGACGCGCAGTTTGCCTACGTCATCTCGGAACCCTGGAAAGGCCCATACACCGGGCGAAGCGTCAAGCCGCAGGATAACAGCACTCTGAAAGGTAAAGTAATGGCTGGCTATCAGGGGTGGTTTCGCACGCCTAACGATCCTGACGGCCGCGGCTGGTTTCACTGGGGCAATATCCAGAATGGCACGTTTACCACCGATATGTGGCCGGATGTCTCGAAATATCCGGTGGGCTGTCTCGAAAAGGCTGGTGCCGTGAAGTTGGCCAGCGGCAAACCCGGATATTTGTTCTCCTCGGCATGGCCTGATGTGGTTGACACTCATTTTCGCTTGATGCGGGAACATGATATCGACGGGGTGTTTCTCCAACGATTTGTCTCAGACAACTTTCATTCGATCAATGGCAGCCCGGAATGGGTGCTGGCTAACGTCCGAGCCGCAGCCCACCGGGAAGGCCGCCTGTGGGCAGTGGAATATGACGTCAGCGGCTACCCTGATGCAAAGTTGCTAGAAACACTGCGGACGGATTGGCGCTGGCTGGTGGATGAATTTGGCGTGCGCGGCGATGCCAATTACGCCCGAGAAGGCGGTAAACCGGTGGTCTTTATCTGGGGACTGCCATTCCCGGACCGGCGGATCTCAGTTGCTACTGCCAATGCCGTCGTGGAATTTTTCCGCAATGATCCCAAGTATGGTGGCAACTACGTCATTGGCGGGATTCCAAATAATTGGCGTACTTTGCCGACACCGTGGCAGGAGCATCTCAAGCAATACGCATGTGTCCTGCCGTGGATGTCCGAATCGTATGTCGAGGACCTGGCCGATTTCGGGAAACTCGGTATAAGTTGTTATACTCACGTTAGCCCGGGCTTTTCCTGGGCGAATCTCAAACATCTTCCCGGCGGGGATCTAACGGTGGCCTATACGCCGCGCGAAGGCGGTCGCCGTTACTGGAATCTATGGAGCAAGGCTGCAAAGGCACACTGCGAGCAGATATTTGTAGGGATGTTCGATGAGTATGACGAAGGCACCGCTATTCTACCCATGAGTGACGATGTGCCTGTCACGCCGGTGCGAACGGGCGTAGCAGCAACGTTTTTCAATGGCCCCGCCGCACGGGAGCATGGCGAGCTGGTCCACTTGCCAGAACTGCAGCTTGCGTTAGGGGAGGGGACTCCGGCCCGTGGCATCGCAGCGGCTAACTTTTTTGTGCGGATGGGCGGGCAAATCGTGTTTCCGAGCGCCGGTGCGTACACGTTTTTGCTTCAAGGCGCGCCGGGTGACGATGCCGATCTCACCGTGGACGGCCAGAGAATCCTCACCGTCAAGGGACTCACTGGAACCGCCACCGCCACCACTGCCTTGAACGTCGCCGCAGGAGCCATCCTGGCCTATCGACTGGACTACCGCCACGGCAACGCCACCGGCACCCTGCGCCTCCTCTGGCAGAGCCCGTCCATTCCCCGCCAATCCGTTCCACCCGCCGCGCTGCAGGATGCCTGGGGCCGCTTTATCACCAATGAGGGAAAGCCGGCCGACTGGTGGCTCAAACTCACTCACGATGGCAAGGAGATGATCAACGGCAAGCGCCCAGCGGACGCACCCATGCCGTCCCGCCAGTGACGCAATGCCTTGTTAGTTGCTGATCATCCCGACCTCCACCCAGCGGATCGCATGGCGGGTCAGCGCGTTGCCATCTTCGAGGCTGAGTTTCTCACGGATATGGGCGCGGTGAACGTCCACGGTGCGCGGGCTGATGCCCAGTTGGCTGGAAATGTCATGGTTGCTCTTGGCATGGCCAATCAATTCGAATATCTCGATCTCGCGATCAGTTAGCCGGTCAAGCGGAAAACTCGGCTTGGCCGGACTTCTGCCGGGCAGCATCGCTTGCAGGAAATGCTTGGTGACGGCAGCGCTGGCAAATACGTCTCCAGCCAGCACGCAGTGGACGGCTTCAACGATGCGCTGGGGCGGAGAGTTTTTGGTGACGTAGCCCCGGCCGCCAGCTCGCAGCACGCGTTCGGCATAAAGCAGTTCGTCGTGCATCGAGAGGACGATGATCGGCAATGATGGATGGGTGCTCCCAAGATCCTTGATGAGTTCCAAGCCATTCCGCCCAGGCAACGTCAAATCCGTGACCACTAAATCCGGCTTGGCGGACTCCACCAGCGCAATGGCTTGCTGCACCGTGGCCGCCATCCCACAAACACTCAGCCCCGCCTGTGAGTCTAACAGTTGACGCAGCCCTTCGATCATCAATGGATGGTCATCAACCAAAAGTATCCTGCTCGCTTTCATAATGAGGATGCATGGCGGAATCCGGCCACAGACGCAATACAATTCCACTCAAATGAGGTAATAACCTGCCGCAAGAAGAACGGAGGGTCCCCGAGAGGCCGCCAAATTGCAAAAATCCCGCGGTCTTTTCATGTGATTGATTTTCCGTTGATCTGGGAAATTGCCTTGACTGTGGAGTGCGCGCCAAGAAGTTTCGCGGAAAATTTCTGCCCTGCAAGGGATTTGCTTGACTGGTGACGGCCGTCGCAAGGTCCTGTGGCCTGACCAAAGGGCGGGAAAAATGTGGGTTGCCGGGAGTCTGACCGTAAAATCGCCAATCTGCGCGGGAGCGGCTTGAAGCGGCAGATCCAGAAGCAACTTTTTATTAAAAAAGCACCATGTGCGACGCATTATGTCGCACTCTGATGAGAAGGTATGGGCTCACACACCGACACGCACTATGGCTTCACAATCCTTCACTACTTCCTATTCACGCCAACTCGCCCTCTGGGTGCTGCGGGCCTTTTCACCGGGTCTCGCCCGAGTTCTGTTTATCCGCCATCTCAACTACGCGGATCAAGACATTGCGATCTTCCTGGGCCTGCCTCCAGAACCCGATGCAGACAACATCTCTGCAATCCATCGGCAGCTCGGTGCCATGCTCGCCGGCATGGAAAAAACACCCGCTGCCGTCGGGCTGCCAGTTCATGCAATCCGCAATTTCGCCGAATTGGGAATCATCTTCAAACTGAACCCGACCGAGATTGCTGTTCTTCAATTTTTCGCATGCACATGTCTCGAACCTGTCCTCTGCGACATGCAACGCTTGATCGACACGTTCATTGCCTCGAACCCGGCACGCTACTATGCCACGGTGCTGGGCCTGCCTCGTCTAGCGGTTGAAAAAGCTATTTCGCTGAGTGGACGATTGATCAAATGTGGGTTGCTCACCCTGAGCGGATCACGCTCCAAAGATCTTGAGTTCTTCTCCAGACCGGTGGCGCAGCAACTTTTCCACAAGGCATTCGATCGTGAGGAAGTGCTGAAGCAATTTGGTGTCTCTCCGCCTCCACCCGTTCTCGGCTTGATGGATTTTCCGCACGTTCAACCCACCCTCGACCTGCTTATACCCTACCTGCAAAAAGCGATCTCCCGGCGGAAGGGCGGGGTCAATATCCTGTTTCACGGCCCCCCTGGCACTGGCAAAACCCAATTAGCCCGTGTGCTGGGCGGTGCCATCGGAGTTCCTGTCTTTGAATTCGCCACCGAAGATTCGGATGGCGATCCGATGCGGTCCATGGCTCGGCTTAATGGCATGCGTATCACCACGGCCATTTTCGGCAACACTCCAACCTTGTTCGTTTTTGATGAAGCCGAAGACGTCTTCTCCGCCTTGTCGATCACTGACAAAAGTGTGGTCCAAGCCCACAAGGGATGGTTCAACCGGATGCTCGAGAAAAACAAATTCCCGATTCTCTGGATCTCCAACTCGATCGACACACTCGACCCGGCCTATGCCCGCCGCTTCGATTTTATCGTGGAAATTCCCATCCCGCCCAAGAAACAACGCAAAAGAATGTTGAACGAGCGGGTCGGTAAGTATCTAACGGAGTCTCTCATCGATCAACTCGCCGAGTCCGAACATCTTTCTGCCGCTGTCGTCGCCCGCACCCATGACGTTATCCGTGACATCGGCAAGGATCTGCCTGCGTCCAAACGCGACGCCGCCTTTTCCAGGCTGGTCGCCAATACGCTCAAGGCACAGGGCCACCCGGATCCCACCAAATCGACGATTCTGACGGTCCAACCGGGCCTCTACGACGTCGCCCACCTCAACACCCCGGCTGATCTCCAACAGATCGCCAGCCACCTGAAACAGAATCCCAGTGCCCGTCTCTGCCTCTATGGTCCGCCAGGCACCGGGAAAACCGCTTTCGGCCATTGGCTCGCCGGCGAGATCGGTCAACCGCTCCACGTCAAAAAGGCTTCCGATTTGCTCAGCCCCTACGTGGGCATGACGGAGCAGAAAATCGCCCGGACGTTTGAACTGGCGATTGAGGATGGTGCGGTGCTGCTCATTGATGAAGTGGATTCATTTCTCCAGGACCGCACGCGAGCCAGGCATTCGTGGGAAGTCACCCAAATCAGCGAAATGCTCACCCAAATCGAGTCCTTTCCCGGAATCCTGATTGCTTCCACCAATCTAATCGATCACCTTGATCCAGCGAGCTTGCGCCGTTTTGACATCAAACTCCACTTCGACTACCTGTTGCCCGAGCAAGCCGCCCGTCTGCTGCATTCCTATTGTCAGAATTTCAAACTCGCGCATCCTACTCCCGCCGACCTGGCCCTAACCTCCACCATGCTCACCGCCACTCCAGGCGATTTTGCCACCGTCGCCCGCCAACATCGGTTCCAACCATTCCGTGATGCCGGCGGGTTGCTTCAAGCCGTCGTCTGCGAACTCGACCACAAGAGTGCTCCTGTCCGCCGGATAGGGTTCTAATGAGACTCAAGACCCAAGACTGCAAGACATAAGAACAGACAATGAATGCCACCCACTCATTTTCTTCTGCTGACCCACGCCATGACAATTTGCTGCGCCCAATGGTCACTCCATACCAATTTTCCTGCGAGTAATCTTCCTGCCTAATACCGTCCTCTTCATTTCAGAATTCCAGCGTTTCAGCGTTTCAGCTTTTACCCAAAGTGACCATGCCCCGCGCCAGCCACGAACCGACTCTTGCCCGCCAATGGGAACTCTTAAAACTCCTGCCTTCCCGCCAGCCGGGCAAGACGGCGAGGGATTTGTGTGAACGGCTGGAGGCGGCGGGGCACGCGGTCACCAAGCGCACCGTTGAGCGCGATCTGACGGAGTTGTCTCGGCTCTTTCCGCTCGTCTGCAATGACATCTCACAACCCTACGGCTGGCATTGGAAGCCCGGACCACGCATCGATTTTCCCGGAATCGACCTCGCGGAGGCCGTCTCACTCGGTCTGTTGGAGGATCTGTTACGGCAACTGGTGCCGCCCACCTTCACGGAGTCGCTTGAGGGTCGCTTTGCGGAAGCCCGTGAAAAACTCAAGGCTCTCCCACTGAACGCATTTTCCAAGTGGGCCGATCTTGTCCGCTACATCTCGCCGGGCCTGCCCGTGCTGCCGCCACCTATAAGGCCGGACGTGCTGCGTGCCGTGCAAGACGCCCTGTTGCAGCGCTGCCAACTCAAGGTCAGCTACATCAGCGCTGGCACCACCGTCGCCAAGGAATTGCTGCTGCATCCCATCGCGCTCATCCAGCAGGGCGCACGCTCATATCTGCTGGCCACCACATTTCATTACGATACGCTGGTCCAATATGCCATCCACCGGATCCATGCCGCCGCGTTGCTGGCCGAGCGTGCCAAGCGCCCCAAGTCATTTTCTCTAGACGACTTCCTGGCTCAAGGCGGTGCCCAGTTCGGCCAAGGAGCGTCCTTCGCCCTCAAGATCTCCCTGTCTGACGATCTCGCCGCCATCCTCCAGGAAACCGCGATCTCGTCCGACCAGAGAATCACTACCCGTGCCGGAAAGAACACTCTAACTGCCACCGTCAAGGATTCCTGGCAACTCCACTTCTGGATCCTGTCCCAAGGCCCATCGCTCACCGTTATCCAACCGGCATCCCTGCGGAACGAGATCACCGGCAAACTCCGGCAGGCGCTGGCCAACTACGACGTCCAAGCACTAAATCCTAAATCCTAATTTCTAATTTCTAGCCATCCTCCCCATGCGCAATCTATCCAAATCCAAGATCATCGCCTACCGCCAGTGCCCGAAACGCCTGTGGCTGGAAATCCACAAGCCCGAATTGCGCGACGATTCCGGATCGGAGATGGTGTTCGAGATCGGCTATCAGGTTGGCGATGTGGCCAGAAAGATTTATGACCCAGAGAACCGCGGAGTGCTCATCGACATCGGCGGACTAGGCCATGGGGAGGCATTGGCTCAAAGCGCGGTGCTGTTGAGAGACGGCAAGGTTCCTGTGTTCGAGGCGGGCATGGCGGCGGGCGGGGCACTGGCGTACGCCGACGTCATGCTGCCGGACATCTCGGATGGCTCGCTCCGCTGGAAAATGATCGAGGTGAAGTCCTCAACCGGCGTCAAGGACTACCACCGAGACGATATCGCCGTGCAGTCGTTTATTGCGGCAAGCAGCGGCGTCTCATTGTCGTCCGTGACGCTGGCTCACGTCGATAGCACCTTTGTCTATCAGGGTGATGGCGACTACCAGGGTCTGCTCAAGGAAAACGACCTGACCGCCGAAGCCATTTCCCGCAGCGACGAGGTGAAGGAGTGGATCGACGGTGCCCAAGCCGTCGCCGCTCTGGTTGATGAACCCGAGGTCGCGACCGGTCCACATTGCACCAATCCCTTCACTTGTGGGTTTTGCGATTACTGCAACCGTGACAAAATACGGCCTGATTTCCCCATCAGCTCACTGCCGCGACTGCACCCCAACCGACGCGCACTCATTGAAGATGCTGGCCACGAGGATCTGCGCGACGTCCCCGACGAGTTGCTTGGCGCTATCCAAACCCGGGTCAAGCAATGCTCGATCACCGGCGAGACCTACTTCGATGCCGCCGGGGCCACCGCTGACCTCGTGCCCTACGGATTCCCGGCCTACTTCCTCGATTTCGAGACCGCCATGTTCGCCGTGCCGATCTGGAAGGGCACGCGGCCATATCAACAGTTACCCTTTCAGTTCAGCCTCCACATTCTTGACGAAACTGGCTCGCTCCAACATCACGGGTTTCTCGATCTCACCGGTAACGATCCATCCCTGGCCTGCGCCCAGTCCCTGATCGACCTCTGCGGCGACCATGGCCCAGTCTTCGCCTACAACGCCGGCTTCGAGTGCCGCGTCATGCGCGAACTCGCAGGACGCTTCCCGGAATTAGCCGCCTCGTTGGAAGCCATCGATGCAAGGGTCGTTGACCTTCTGCCCATCGCCCGCAATCGTTACTACCACCCCAGTCAACACGGCAGCTGGAGCATCAAAGCCGTGCTCCCCGCCGCAATCCCCGCGTTGTCCTACGACCAACTCGACGGTGTTCAAAACGGCGGCATGGCCGTGTCCGCCTTCATGGAGGCAATCGATCCGGCCGTGACCGCCGAGAGAAAACACCAAATCGAAGTCCAACTCACCGAATACTGCAAACTCGACACTTTGGCGATGGTGCGGTTGTGGGAGAAGTTTTCGGGTAGAGATGCTTGCTGAGCGATCCCGCTGGCCGGCGATATTTACACTACAGCCAAGGTTGGTCTCACATTCACCGGGCCGTCACCACCCGTACCATTTTAGTGACTCCACCTAGCACCGAGAAAGCGACTGCTAAAAACATCCCATCATGCCTCAAAAAAGATCAATGACAATTCAGACACTCTGTCAATTAATGAGTCTCACTGATACACCGCCGCCGCATCCCGCAGCGTTTTCGCTACGTTCTGCCTGAAGGAGCGGGGTTCCAGCACCTCCATTTGGGCTCCCCAGGAGCAGATCCAGTTGGTGAGTTCTCGAAAAGTGTTCACCGTGAGTTCGAGCGTGAGGGAGCCGTCACTATGATGGGTGATTTTTTGTGATACGTGCCATCTCCGCTCTTGAATGAGTTGGGCGATTTCAGAAGACACCTTGAGTCTAACCAAGGTCGGATGGTCGGTTGAATGCTTCACGCCAAAGCCATGTTGGAGCAATTCGGGGATCACAGGCAGGCCAGATGGGTCGAAGGATTTGGCGGTGACCTTCACCTGATCCATCCGGGAAAGGACGAAGGCGCGTGTGGCCGTGCGTCCAAGGTCGTAGGCGAACAAATACCATTGACCGTTCACAAAGGCGCTGTGCAGCGGTTGGACCTGGCGCTGCTCGGCGGCGGACTTTGCCGATTTGCGGTACTCGAAGCAGACTTCCAGGTGGCGACTCAGACCCTCGCTGATGGCTCGGAATGTCTGGAGTTCCGCCGCGCCGAGACCGGCGGTTTTTGACGACAGCACGGCCGCTAATTGATCCCAGCGCACCGAGATCGTGCTGCCGAACAGATTGGAAACCCGCTGGAACGACGTGCGCACCTGGGCCGCCAATTCGTCGTTGCCCGCCTGCTGGAGCAAGTGCTGGCCGACAAACAGCCAGAGCAGATCGGACTCGCGCATTTCCAACAAGGGCATGTTCTTGATAGGTCCGGATAGATAGTAGCCCCGCTCACTTGCGTCGTATTCAATCGGCAGCCCCATGCGGTCGCGCAGGTAGTCCAAATCCCGCAGGATCGTCCGGCGGTCCACTTCCAGTTCCCTCATGAAGGTGGATGCATTCGGGAAGTGCCTCCCTTGGATCAGCCTGACAAGCGCGTAGATCCGCTCGTGCTGCGGGCGGGAGAGCTTGGCGGGTTGTGCTGGGACGGTCTTCGCCATGGCGGCATTCTATTCCTTAACCAGGGAAAGGTAAACAGAATTCAAGGTGCGACAGCCTATGTCACAGGGAGGACTCAGAATCTCATTTATATGACCGCAACCGCAAGTCCTGCTCCCATTTCCACTTCCATTCCGGCTCCCATCAAATTCATCAGCGGCGGCCAGACCGGTGCCGACCGCGCCGGTCTCGACGTCGCCATTGCCCGCGGCCTATCCCACGGCGGGTGGTGCCCCAAAGGTCGTAAGGCCGAAGACGGTCCCTTGCCGGCTCGTTATTGCCTGACAGAAACTCCGAGCGCCAGCTACCTGGTGCGCACCGAGCGCAACGCCGCCGAATCCGACGCCACTGTGATTTTTACGGTCGGCTGTCTGAATGGCGGATCCAAACGCACCGCCGAGTTCGCCAAACGCCATCGCCGCCCTTTTCTGCATCTGTCGTTGGTTCCCGGCCGCGAACCATTGGCCGCTGAAAAGCTGGCCGACTTCATCAGCATGCACCGTGTGACAAGCCTCAACGTGGCCGGCTCCCGTGAAAGCAAGGCCCCCGGTATTCATACTCTGGCGTGCTCGGTGTTAGATATTACTTTGAATCTCCTTGGATTGCCGTTGCCTGAATCCGGCACGGCACGTCATTCCCCAAACAGCGCTCCCAGAGCCGCGGATATTTGTGCAATTCTATCTTAAATAGCTGTACTTCGTCGCCACATCCTGATACACTCCGTCACAGGCCGCGACGCTAACCCCTCGCAATCCACCGCGCCCCTAGAGTCCTTTAAATGCCGAGGTTGTTGACGTTAGGTCAAGCTTCTTCTCTTGCGTCTTCCAGTCTTGATTCTTGTGTCTGAGGCGAAGCCTCGCAACGTATCAACAGACCCTTCCGACCATGAAAACACCACCATCACCAAGCCATGTCCCAGGTCCTCCCATAGCCGACCGCTCGTGGAGCAAGTCGCTCAAACAGCAAACCCGGGAAGCCGTGGAGGCATGCCGGATCAATCCGGCAACGGGAAAGCTTCACCTCAAGAACATCAACAGCAAATACGGTCACATCACGGCCCTGGATTTGATGGCCGGTCGCTTGATTGTTCATTATGAAGAATCCGGGGAGTGCTTTACGGCAGAAAATATCGAGGTTCTGTTAGCCGCGGATTGGGCTATTGACTAAACTTTTTATGAAAATACTCTACATCCACGGCTACAACGGCACTCCTCACGGAGAGAAATACGACAGGCTCCGCCAATGCTTTCCCGAGGCGGAAATCCTCGCCCCCCAGCACGACAACATTCCCAGCCACGTTTTCCATCTGCTGGATGGCATCGCCTCCGGGCTGGATCCGCTTAACGACTTGATTGTCGGCACATCCCTCGGCGGCTTCTGGGCGAATTTTTTCTCACTCCGCTACGGCGTGCGGGCGGTGCTCCTGAATCCAGTTGTCAGTCCCGTGAAGAGACTCAATTTCCGCGATTGTTCCTACGCCGCCGATTATGCAGCCTTCGAGCAGCGGGACGACTCACATCAACGCCCGCCTACCATCGTTCTTCTGGCAGAGGACGATGATGTGCTCCCTTATCGTGAGGCATTCGACCACTTTTCCGCTGCTTGCGACGTGCGAATCCTGAGATCTGGCGGCCACCGTCTGAATGACCCGGCATCCCTCGATATCCTCAAGGCCGCCATCGACGAGATTATCAAATCTCCGTCATGAGAACATCCCACAATCAAAGATCACAGAATCCACTCTAGAATCGATGGGCAAAATTGCAATCCTGACAGACATCCACGCCAATCTCCCGGCCTTAAAATCGGTTCTTCGCGATGTGATGACCTCCGATGCCGAGCGCATCGTGTTTCTTGGTGACATCGTCGGCTACGGGGCATCCCCGGTGGAATGCCTCAAGATTGTCAGGAATTTGGGAGGCTGTTGCGTCATGGGAAATCATGATTGGGAAATCAGAAATGTCCGACAACGCAGACACACTTTCCGTGACCCGGAATCGAGAAACAACGGCTATCTTGCCGGGTTGGACCATGCGGCTGGATGTCTGGATGCAGACCAGGCGGAGTGGCTCGCTAACTTGCCCTTTACCAAGCGTATTCCCGGGGCCGTCGTTGCACACGCAAGCCTGAATCAACCGAGGGCATTCAATTACATCTGTGACGACGATAGCGCGCTGCCAACGATCAGGATCCTGCAGGATAAAAAAATTCATGTCGGTTTTTTCGGACACACCCATGAGGCGGCTATTTTTTCCGAAAATCCAAAATCTTTGCAATGGCTCGATGACATGCTGGTGAGGATCCCACCCGGATTAGCTTGTGCCGTAACCGTAGGAGCCGTGGGACAACCGCGGCATGAGCCGGAGCATTGCGCATCCTGGGTGTTGTGGGACCCCTCGGAGGGAGTGGTTGAGTTTCGCAAAACGGATTACAACCGTCTCCAGGCAGCGCAAGATATCGTGAGGGCGGGACTGCCACTGGTATCGGCACTGAGATTGCTAAAGCCAGAGGAGGGGCCGTTACTTGATCTATCCCATGATAACTTTGAAAATTAGAGATCGCTTCTGAATCCAAGTGCCACAAACAAAAGCAATTCCAGCTCAGAAAAACCTACTTGAAGGAAGAAGAGAAAGTGATCGAGAACTATCGTCTGTCCGTGAACTACCCCGACATCCATTACAAAGGAAAGTGGTTTGATGAAAGTCCATATTCGGGGGCCTTTCAGGGTGATTGGACTTGGAATGGCGATATTTGCGAACACACGCTTTTTGTCGCATTCGTAGATCCGTACTCGACGACAACATTTGAATTTCGCTCCAAGCTCTTCAACCAACACCTCGGCCTACCGGATTCCAACGAAACCGAGATTGAAATCCCATCGCTCCAAGAGGAGGACGAATTCATGGGCGTTGAGGAAATCATTGGAATGATCAATTTGCCATCCATGCAAACCCGCGTCTATACCGACGAAGGGGGCATGGCCTGCGGTCCATGTGGTGGCGGCTCCATTACATTCGGTTTCGTCCCGGATCAAAATCCGTCACAAACATCCGCGTGAATAAATGTGAGGCCTATGATAAAGATGTTCCAGAATCTTCGTGCGGCGCTTCAGACCACGCTTACGCTTTTAGCGCGTCGACGCTGTCCGGTTGGCGGGACATCAATTTCCATTTTTCATGGCCTCGAAGTCCAACTTGTAGCAGTAAACGAGCTTGAGCCGCGACTCTGAAAGCATACCTCCCTTCACGATTGAATAGGCCTCATTGGAAATCGCTGGGGGAACTTTCGACTCTTTGAGAACGTCCAGAGTGGTGGATAGTATGTCTTCAGCCTTAATCGAATTTTTGAAATCGTGGAATTCATCTTCGTGCCCCTCAATCCCAGCATTTCTCGCTCTGCCCGCCTGCCTCGAATAGTGAATAACCTGTGTGAAATTCTGACCCTTTCGGCGAAGATGCTCAGCAACATGATTGCCCACCGCGATTATCCGAGCACCTGGAGCCGCCACAAGTTTAATCTCCTCTTGTAGTAGTTTATACCACTTGTCATAGCGATCAGCCCTGGCTTTGCCTGCTTGTTCGACGGTCATCGCCCCTTTCGAAAAGTCGGTCATGTGGTACCGCTGGCCGGGATCGCAAAGAAAGCGTCGCGTAGAAAAGTGCAACAGCATTGGCTCGATACCAGCTAGAAAGTTTCTGAAGCCAGATGCGACCTTTCTCGTGGCCTCTTTGGGAGACCGAGCCCAGCCAGCAAGAGATGGCTCCATGCACACTAAAATGTAGTCAACCGGTTCCGTTGGTTCGAAGTTAGGTAAATAAACATCCCCATCTGATTCCGCGAGGAGCTTCATCCTGCTATCCAGATCCCTATATTTCTTTACGAATTCATGTCTCATTGTATTCAAGAGTGAGGAGTTGCTTAATCTCTTACTATCTTACTGCTAGTAATAAGCTTTAAGGGTCGTTTGAGAATTTCTCGATCTCGGACTAGATCGAACTGGATATAGTCATCCGTGCTTTTATCTAAGTTTGCCCTAAAAGTCCCAACATATCTTAGGAGATTGGCTCCTAATGGATCATTCGCTTTGGCGAAAATGATTTGACACCGATTGGGATTGGCGCGATATCTCTCTTTTTGCTTCTGAATCGAAGCTCTTCCATTTTCATCCTCTGCATGTTCAATAATTACTTTCCCACCATCGATTAGTTTGTTAGTCCACATACCGTGCCTATAAAGGCGCGGGAACCAGAGCCAATCGCCGCTACCATCAGGAATCTTCCATTCCCCATGCTGCCATCCGGCGTGATCGACTCCAAAGCAGCGGATGGCATCCACTTGCTTTCGAAATAGAACATTATCTGAAATCTCAAAATAACCTTTTGCTATAAATCGATCTGGCTTATATTTTGTTTCAAATTCCCATGCTTCAAAATCCTTATTTTTGACTAATTCTTGTTTTTTCTTCTTTATTAGTTCGATGAATTCATCAGTTTTGTTATTTATGCTTGAGAGTTCTTCATTCTCCGATATCTGGATCCGAATAATATCATGATCTGTCCGGAAAATAATGTCCTGTTCGCGCCTATTGTCATCATCCAAATTATTGAGGTGCGCCGGCTCATCAATCTCTAGGTGGATATTGAATTGCGGAAAATATAGATCGGTAAGAGCGCGTGTGCCGTCTTCACGGCGAACCAGCTGCTGTGTAATGAACTCAATGTCATGGTCGTCAAGTTTGTGAATAATCCGAGATATAATAAATAATTCCCATTTTTTATTTATTATCTTCTGCAGTGATCTCAGTACATATTCAGATTTAGGATTTGGCATGATCTTGGTATGGATTCAGATTTAAGAGTTGAGGAATCCCGTTCTCGCAAGGGCGAGTATGTGGTATTGCGGTCACAAACGCAAGCATTTCTAGTGGCTGCATGTCAGATGATTTCCAGTATGGCTGTTTGGTGACGCTGAACCCAATCGACAAGGCGCATTGAGCAGGTCGAGTTCCACTATGGAGGCAGCCGGAGTGGAGGCGATGTTGGGATCGGCGATGACAATTGCCAGGGCCTGGGAGAGGGCGACGTTGAGGCGGATGGCAATCTGCCTCGCGCCGACCACCCCGGTCTTTTCATGTGATTGATTTTCCGTTGATCAGGGACATTGCCTTGACTGTGGAGTGCGCGCATTGTTCGAAAATCCTGGGCCAGGAGAGGGTGGTATCCTGCCTGAAGCGCACCGAGATGAGCGCCACCCGCAGGATGGCCAGGCAAGCGTTGAGTGCCCAGTTGCCCGAACGGGTTTTGTCCTCTTCCCACAGGTAAACCCCTTGGTCTCCCCACAGGGTTGCCAGCCAGCCGCCTTGTAGCAGGTGCCCTCGAATTGCTCGATGTCGGTGAAGGTTTCTGCCAACAGGGGGCGCAAATTGTGAAGCTGTTCCCACGCTTCGGGCAGGGCATTGACGGCGAGTCCGAGCGCTCGTGAAGCGAGATTGGGCATGCGGGTTTTGGCCAACACCAGGAACCGGCGGTTCTGCACGACAAGCCCGATG
>CAIKHZ010000170.1 GCA_903827375.1 Akkermansiaceae bacterium | reverse complement strand
CCTCGCGCTGATCCGGGTTGGCACACGAAAGCCCAAACCTACCGAAGCTCCCAAAATCCAACCGTGCAACCAACCAATCCGACCATGAAATCCCAAAAGCCATCCCGTTTCCATTCCTCGCTCGCCGCCGCTCTGTTGGCCGCCGTCGCCCTGTTCTGCTCAACCAGCCCCAGCCGCGCGGCATTGCGCGCCAGCGAGCCGTTTAACTTCACGGGCGCCTTTCTAGTTACTACGGCGGGTCTCGGCTCGGGCTCGGGGTGGACCGGAAACTGGACCGGGACGAATGGCACCGTTGCCATGGCGAATGATAACACCAGCCTGGTCTATCCCGCTGGCAGCGCATTTGCGACGTCCGGACAACGGATCAAAGCCGCGTCTGGCACCGCCACGCGGATTATTTCTACGACGTTCACCACTGGTGGTAGCGGAACTATCTACGTGAGTTTTTTGGCCAAGAGGACTAGCACCGGGGCGTTTAAAGTGCAAGCGAGCAATTCGTCGAGTCAGATCCGGTGGATTCCAATAGCCGTTTCAGCCGCTGGCGATGTGACGTGCACGGGCGGAGCAACCGGCAGTTCAACCGTCTCCGGTGCCTTTGGAAGCACCTCCAACTATTTGGTGGTGGCCAAATTGATTTCAGGATCCCCTCAAGCCTTTGTGAAGCTTTTCTCCCCCGGAGATGTCATCCCGACCACCGATGCCGGGCTTAGTTGGACGACGAGCGTCACCGGGGGCTCGGCCGTTACCCAGGACCGGTTTCAAATTGTCGTGAGTGCCGGAACCGTGGAAATTGATGAGTTTCTCTATGGCACCACTTGGGGGGATGTGGTGGGCAACATGACCAAGGCCAACAATACTGATGCGCTCAACGCAACCACCAGTTGGAGTGGCGGCCTCGTGCCGGGCACGAGTGATACGCCCGTCTGGAACAACATCGTGACGGCAGCCAATACCACCAACTCACTGGGCGCAGATACCATCTGGGGTGGAATGGCTGTGCGGAATCCCGGCGGCTTGGTGACCATCAATGCGGGCAACACCCTGACTCTGGGCGCGGCCGCCACGGCGATTGATATGAGCGGAGCCACCGCCGACCTCACCTTGAATTGCCCGCTCATCCTGGGCGCCGCCAACGTCTGGAACGTGGCCGCCAATCGGACGTTGACCTTGGGCGGTGTCGTTTCTGGTGCTAACAATGTCACCATGCAAGGAGCTGGCACGGCGAAGCTCTCCGTCGCAAACACCTACGCCGGGGAGACTATATTTAACACTGGCATCATCAATGTCGCCAGCCTGGCCACTTATGCCACTGAAGCCGCCAGTGGCAGTCCCCTGGGTGGCCGTACCTTGGCGCAGGACCAAGCCAGTTCCGGTGCCAGCGTCGGCCTGCACTTTACCGGCGGCACTCTTCAATACACCGGTTCCGGAGCCCAGACCACCGACCGCTACATCCGCGTCAAGGGTGGTATTGCCAACTCATGCACCCTTGATGCCTCGGGGGCCACGTCGGCGGACACCCTCACCTTTTCTCAGAGCACCGCCCCCGTTAATTTTTGGGAACTTGCCGGCACCCGCAGTGTGACGCTCACCGGGAATAACACGGGAGCCAACACCTTTGCTCTGAACATTCCGAACTTTGGTGCGTCTGCTACGTCAATCATCAAGAGTGGCAATGGCACTTGGGATGTTACCAATACCCACAATAGCGATGCCACCACCAGCACCGCCGGCGTCTACGGCGGTTACACCGGCGGGACGACCCTCAGCGGCGGCATCCTGGGATTTGTGAGCGCCGCGCTGGGCGCGAGCGGGACGGTTGACTTTACCGGCAATGCCACCCTACAGTGGGACAGTGGCAATACGCAGGATCTTTCCAGCCGCATCAAAATCGAAGACGGCATCACGGCGACAGTTGACACGGGTGCCAACACCGTTGCGTTTGCCTCGGGTCTCCTGGTGGGCACCCTCAAAACTGGGGCGTTGACCAAAACAGGATCCGGCGCGCTGACGCTTTCAGCGGCGCAGACCTACACCGGTCTAACTACCATCAGCGCCGGCACGCTCGCCTTGGGCAACGGCATCGCGCTGGCAGCGAATTCAAGTGTCAATATAGCGGCGGGAGCGACCTTGGATGTCTCGGCCAGTTCGACATACACTTGGGGTTCCGGCGCAACCCTGATTGCCAACGGCACGGGCACGACCGTGGGCAGCAATGCGGCGGAAATTAAGGCGGGTGCCGGCACCCCCGGGATTGATCTTGGCTCGTGTCCGATCACGTTGAATTTCACGCCGATCACCTTCACGGGCGACTCAGCCAATCCGGCACTCTATGTTTCCAGCGGCGTTTTGAACATCAACAGCCCCATTACCGTGAACAACAGTGGCGCGTCGCAGATGGGCAACGGCACCTACGTGCTAATCAAGGCAGCCAATGCCAGCACCACCGGCACGCCAACATTCAACGGCATTGTGGGCGGGCTGGGAATTGTCGCTGGCAAGAACGCCGTGGTTCAACGCAACGGCACCACCGGCGACATTGAACTCACGGTGCAGGACGCGCTGCCCCCCACCATCGCTTTGACGCGCAATATCAGCACGGTGGATAGCAGCACCTATGGCGCTGCGTTGCAGTTCGATGTGAGTGTCACCGGTTCGGGAGCGACACCCACCGGCACGGTGGAACTGCGCAATGGCAGCACCAGCGGCACGCTCCTGGGCAGTGGCACGCTCTCGGTCGGCAGCGTAACCATCGCTCCCACCGCTCTCAATGCACTTACCGCTGGCACGCACACCCTTTATGCGGTGTATTCGGGTGATCCCACCTATGAAACCGGAAATAACACTCTGTCTCAGACGGTGCTGCCCTTGTCCGTGACGGTCACGGGAACTTCCACCAGCAGCAAGATGTTTGACACCACCACCACGGCCACGATCACCGGCGGCACGGTGGTCACCCCGGTGACCGGCGATACCACCGTGGAGATCAACGTCAGTTCGGTCGGAGCCTTTGCCAATGCCGGTCCCGGCACGGGAATCGGCGTCAATGTGGCCTTAGGCGGCACCAAGGCGTCGAGCTACAGTCTGACGCAGCCTGGCTTGACAGCGGACATCGTGACCACGGCGACCTGGACGGACACCGCCACGCCGGCGACTTGGGATACTGCTGCCAACTGGCTGAACAGCATTGTGGGCACTGGCAGCGGCAACACGGCGGATTTCAATACGGT
>CAIKHZ010000169.1 GCA_903827375.1 Akkermansiaceae bacterium | reverse complement strand
CAACCCGGTCACGCTCCTCACCGGCAAGGTTCACACCTACGGCCGCCCGAAAAACCTCGACGCCTTCAACATGGGTGCCCTGATTGCCGAATTCCAACAGGATGACTCCTAGCGAACCGTCAACGAAAACCTCCTGCGCTTCGCCCTAGGGATGCGCTTTCTGATCTATGCCTACTTCGATGACGCATCTAACCGGGTACGCGTCGCCACCTGCCAGGATATTCCGATGACCAAACCCGCCCCCAAAAAGTGACAATTTCCCAGATGACGACACGCGACCTGCAATTCACCGAATGCAAAATCCTCGTCGAACAGGCACCGATTTTCATCTGACGGACTGACTTCACGACGGGATGTGACTACTTCAATGCCCGTTGGCTGGCGTTTACCGGGCGCACCATGGAGGAGGAAATGGCACGTTAGACAGCAGACATCGCGCAATATTTTCCATGAAATCCATCCTCATCGCCACGACGGCATCCTCTCTCCTCGCCATCCTGGATTTGGCCACAGGCCCCTTGCACGCAGCCGATGTGCCGGGCAAGCAGGCCAAAATGAGCGATCTGGAACGAGCACACCGGGGCACCGTAGATATCGATACCGAGCTACTCAATCGCGCTGTGCAAGCCCCGTCGCAGCAGGCATTTTTCGCCGCAGCCCGGCAGGCGATGGGAGCGGCACCCCATGCCAGCCTGGCAGAGGTGCCTGCAATCAGACAGGCGGCTCAAGACCATGGCATCACCCATCTGGGCGGCCCGATGCTCGGCTGCATCTCGTCCAACGCCGCCAGCGTGTGGCTGAGAACCGACCGGCCCGCAAAGGTGAGCGTGGTGGTGCAAGTGGCCGGTGAAGCTCGCCGATGCGGGCCGGTTGCCAGCACGGTGGAGACTGATCTAACGGCGGTGGTTCGGGTGGACGGATTGATGCCAGGGACGCACTACGCCTATCAAGTTCTGGTCGATGACACACCGATAGCCATGCCCGCCAATGCCCGGATCACCACCGCGCCGGCAAGCGATATGGCGGGTGCCACGCGCATCGCATTCGGGGCGGACTTCCACAAGTCGGGCCTGTGGCGGCCGGAGTTGATGGAATGGATCCGCAGCCGCGGCAACCTTGCCATGCTGCTGCTCGGCGATAGTGCCGCGGATGACCGCGAAAACCGGGTCGGCTTGCACCGCTCGGATTACCTGCTGCGGGACCTCTCACCGTATTGGCAGCAAATGGCCGCCTCGGTACCCATCTATGCGGTGTGGGATGACCATGATTATTTCAACAATGACTTGGGAGGCATTCCGCGTGGGTTCACTGCAGCTGACCGTGCGGCGGTGCGCAGCGTCTGGCAGCAGTCGTGGAACAACCCCGGCTGCGGATTCAATGACGAACACGAAGGTATATTCTTCCGCACCCGCATCGGTCCCTGCGACGTGATCATGCTCGACACACGCTTCTTCCGCAGCTCTCCCGGCCAAGCGAACAGCTTCCTTGGCGAGCGCCAAATGAAGTGGTTGGAAGAGCAATTGCTTGCCTGCAGTGGTCCCTTCATCATTCTAACCAGCGGGACGATGTGGAGCGACTCAATTTCCAACGGCAAGGATTCCTGGGGCATGTGGGACCCACCGGCACGCGAACATATCTTCTCCTTCATTGAACATCACCACATCGCCGGAGTGCTGTTGCTTTCCGGCGACCGGCACGGTGCCCGTGTGATGAAACTGCCCCGGCCGTCTGGATTCCTTTTCCATGAGTTTGAAATCGGCAGCCTCGGTGCGCACGAAGGACCGGCCGCCATCGGCAATGAACCGGCCCTGCAGCCCTTCGGCGTGGTTAAGACCTTGGCCTTTGGCGAGTTCACGTTTGACACTTCCGTCGCGGATCCCACAGTCACCTTTCGGGCCATTGGAGCCGACGGCAAGGCCCTCCACACATCAACCCTGACACACCGCGAGCTGACACCACCCGGCAACTGAGACATGAACTTCATTTCACGAATTTTTGCTACATCAGTGATCCGGATCAAGGACGGGGCAGCCCATTGCACGAAAGGCAAATTGATGAATCGCCTTTTGAGAGATATAACGATATTGGCAAACGAAGCCCATATATCAGAAGGCGAGATATGGATTAATCAGGCATGGAGGGTGAGTTTTTCAAGCGAAATACCGGAAGAAATCCGTCAAAGAATGAGGAACGTGATTTCGTCACGATAGTCCATAGGTCACCAAAGAGCGGCACCCCAATACTAACTAAACCGTATTGGGGGCCGCGGCGCGTAAGCGCTAAGTAACCAAGCAAGACTCGAAATAGAGGCATCTAAAAACATCAGCCCCACAATTTGATTGATGATTGACGACTGATGATTTCTTCGAGTCTTTGAGCTGTCATGATGTCCCATCAAAAATCAAAAATCATCCCTCAGCAATCATCAATCACAAGGCAATGGAAAATTTTGGCAGTCACCACGTTTGCCCATTTCTTGATACGATGGGTTAAGTTAGCGCTTATGGGGCTGTGGCGGCGGCCACCGCCACCCGGGTCAAGCGGGTGATCTCATCCCAGCGCCCAGCAGCCACCAGCGCCTTATCGACCATCCACGATCCGCCAATGGCCGCAACCAGCGGCACTTTCAGATAATCGGCCAAATTGCCGGTGTGGATTCCACCGGTCGGGATGAAGCGCAGCCCCAGATGGGCGTAGGGGCCTGCCAACGCCTTGAGCATGGCGACGCCGCCAGCTGGTTCGGCGGGGAAGAACTTGAGGAGTTTGCAGCCGATCGCCCATGCCTGCTCCACTTCACTCGGGGTCATCACGCCGGGCGCAAAGAGCATGCCACAATTGGCGGCGGCTTGCACGACCCGCGGGTTGAGGCCCGGGGCCAGCCCGAACACCGCTCCGGCGTCACGCGCCTGCTCAACCTGGCTGGGGTCCAACAAGGTGCCAGCTCCCAATAACATCTCTGGATAGGCCGTGGCAATCCGCCGGATGGCAGCGAGTGCCGCCCCCGTTCGCAGGGTGATTTCCATCACATCCAGGCCACCGGCCAGCAATGCCTCCGCCAGCGGGGCAGCGGCATCCACGTCGTCCAACACCACGATGGGCACGATGCGCCCGCGTTCAATTCTTTCAAGCATGTGCCGAGAATGCCCCCCTTCGCGGCCAGCGACCAGCCAATTCTCAAGCAATCAAGGCAATGCAGCGCCTAGGTGAGGCGAATGCCGACGAAATTTCCAGAGGTGAGACGATTCGCTTCAGTCCCCGACCCGAATCGAGCCCGGATCCCAGGTGATAGGAGGGTAGCTCATCTGCAAATGCTTGAGGGTGTCCACCAGGATGCGGGCGACGCACAGGTCCCGATACCACTTGCGGTTAGCCGGCACCACATACCAGGGTGCCTGCGGGGTGGATGTGTGGGAAATCACATCCTCGTAAACCCGCATGAATTCGCCCCACAGGACGCGGTCCTTGAGGTCATCGGGATTGACCTTCCAGTGCTTGTCGGGGTTGGCGAGGCGGCCCTCTAGGCGGCGTTTCTGCTCATCCTTCGAGATGTGCAGGAAAATCTTCACCAAGGTGGTCCCTTCTTCGACGAGCATACGTTCAAACTCGATGACGTGGCGATAGCGGCGCTGCCAGACGTTCTCGGCAAAGATGCGTTTCACCCGCACCGCAATGATGTCTTCGTAGTGGCTTCGGTTAAAAATAACCAACTGCCCGTTCGCCGGCACCTTGGAATGGATGCGCCACAAAAAGTCGTGACCGAGTTCCTCCTCGCTGGGTTTCTTGAACGAACAGACGTGGATCCCCTGTGGATCAATTTGCGAAAACACGTTCTTGATGCATCCGTCCTTACCGCCTGTATCCATCGCCTGCAGCACCACCAGCACCCGGTGTTTGTTCTGGGCGTAGAGGACTTTTTGCAAGTCCCGGAGTTCCGCCCGCAACCGCTCAAACTGCGGCTCCTGCTCATCCTTGCCGGAAGCCCCGAACAACGCCTTCTCCTGGGCATCAATCTTCTCCAGATTCACCTTCGATCCGTGTCTCACCAAATAGCGCTCGCGTGCTCCCTTGACTGGCATGCACGGGTTATCCACGTCTCCCCGGCCGATGGCAAGCAGAGAAAATTTCACACGCCAACCCATTCCGGCCACTTGGCTTCGGCACTGATATCAAGAAATCCGTGATTTCTATTTGATTTCCCAGCACCGAATCCCCGCTGTGACCACCTGTGGCACGGCTCACTCCGGCAGCTGGCGCAAATGCTCGATCGCATCACGCAAATCCTCCTGCGTGACCCCATCACTTACGTAGGCGTGACCCGGTGCATCGAGCAATACAAACCGAATCTTGCCAGCTGAGAATTTTTTGTCCCGAGCCAATTTCCCCATGATCGTCGGAGTGGCGATCGCCTCGTCGAGCACCAGCGGCAAACGAAACTTTTCCAATAAGCCAAGCAACGACCTGCTGGCATCCGGGGCGAGCTGGCAGTGGCGTTGTGAGAGGAACAACGCGGCCCGCAAACCCAGCGCAATGGCTTCGCCGTGAAGCATCTGGCCGTAGGGAATGGCCGCCTCGATGCCGTGGCCGATCGTGTGGCCGAAGTTGAGCAAGGCGCGAATGCCGCGGGTTTCGTGTTCGTCGGCCTCGACGATGCGCGCCTTGATAGCGATGTTGCGCGCAATCAACTCAGCTGGCACCTCCCGGCTGTCCGGATCAAGGGCAGCCAGCTCCCCGAGCATCGCCGAATCGCGGATCGCCGCGTGCTTGATCGCCTCGGCAAAACCCTCGCAAAACTCCCGCTGCGGCAGCGTTCGCAACGTCTGCGGATCAACCAAAACCAAATGCGCCTGATGAAAACAACCTAGCAGGTTTTTCCCCTCACCGACATTCACCCCGGTTTTGCCTCCCACGGAAGAATCGACTTGGGCGACGATGGTGGTGGGGATTTGCACGAGTGGGATGCCGCGAAAAAAGATTGCGGCGACGAAGCCGGCGAGGTCACCAACGACCCCACCGCCGAGCGCTACCACCAATGACCGGCGGTCGTGGCCTGCGCGGATCATCTCGCGGCAGAGACCTTCCGCCTGCGCCATCGTCTTGGATGCTTCCCCGGCCGCAATGACGTGCAAGCTCGGCCTGAACCCGGCCGCTGCCAGCGAGTCGAGCAAGACCGCACTGTGAAATCCAGCCACCCGCTCGTCGCTGATGAGCGCCGCACGGCGGCCACCCAGACTGGTCTCGCTGATGGCGGCCCCTGCCCGCCCAAGCAGGCCGGATTCGACAACCACATCGTACGACCGTTCGGCCAAATTCACATGCACACGCGACATGGGCTGAGCTTGAAGCGCGTTTGCCCGTCTGTCGATTGCAGAGTCGTGGCATCGGGGATGGGGCCAGCCATTCCTGGAATCCTGCAATCCGTGATTCCCATTTTGCTTTCTAGCCCTACCATCGCTCCGCAACCCCTCTGGTGCCCCCTTCACCGCAACTCACCTCGCTCAGCCAATTTTCCCCATGCATCTTTTGCTCATCGGCCACGGGTATTTGGGCCAAGCTCTCAGCCATCGATTCCGACAAGCCGGATGGCTAGTCACCACCGTCTCGCTGACCGGCAGCGACGCCTCCCACGCCTGCGACGTGGCCGATGCACAGGCAGTCGCCGCACTCTCTGCCAAGTTCTCCCCTGACTTCATCATCCACTGCGCCGCTTCTGGACGTGGTGGTGCCGAGGCCTATCAGCGCGTGTATGTCAGGGGCTGCTGCCATCTGCTGGAGGCATTCCCGGGCATGCCTCTGCTCTTCACTTCCAGCTCGTCGGTGTACGCCCAAACCGATGGCTCGGTGGTCACCGAGATGTCCCCCACCCTGCCGGATCGCGACACCGGAATGCTTCTATTGGAAGCCGAACAGCTCGTTCTTAGCAGCGGCGGAATCGTGGTGCGGCTGTCGGGCATTTACGGTCCCGGCCGCAGTGTGATTTTGCGGAAGTTTCTAACTGGCGAAGCGGTCATGGAAGACGATGGAGGACGCTTTCTCAACCAAATCCACCGCGACGACGCGGTGTCTGCCATCCATCAGCTAGTCGGCAACGCGTCCAGTCATCGCGGCGAGGTGTACAACCTCAGCGACGCAACCCCCCTCACGCAGCGTGCCTGCTTCCAACATCTCTCCGAGCTTTTCGAACAGCCGCTGCCACCCTCGGCGGCACGCGATCTAAACCGCAAGCGTGGCTGGACCCACAAGCAAGTATCCAGCACCAAACTCCAAGCCAGTGGCTGGCAGCCACAGTTCCCCTCGTTCCTTGATGCCGTGCCTGCCATCGCTCCCACGCTGGAACTGTGACAATAGCGGTGCCCCATGGTGAGGTTTGAAGGCCGGTTAGATTGCCCGCCTTTGCCCTCAGTAGCGCTGCAACAACTCGAGGTACTTGCGGTCGAGTTGGTGGCCTTCAAACGTCTCGTATGTGACGTCCTTGCGACCGCTGTCAAAAATGCCGAAGGAGCCACGGAAGTTCCACAGCGCCCACCCCCAACCGGCATCCTGCCAATTGCGCAGGCAATCCTCCGCCCAGCCCAACACCACCGGGTGCGGCGTTTTTTGATAGGCACCCCATTCGCCGACCATCACACCGCCGCCGGCAGCGGCAAACGCCTGCCATGGCGGGATCGTCTGAGCGCGCAGCCAAGCCCGGTCGTGGGGTACACCGAGCTTGGGTTTTGAGGGATCAGCGGCGCTGTAGCACAACGTCTCGGGTGCCTGATCCCACGATGGCGTGAGCCGCGCCACAGCCTCGGGCGAGCCCTCAGATGCCCGGATTCCTAACAGCCCAAGCGTCAGCCAATCGCCATCCACAACCCGCAGGGTGAGCGATTTGACCGGGTGGGGCAGGGTAAAGTTAAATTCCACCTCACCCTCGGCCTGCCAGCATTTCCAGCGGGGGTCGAGGGCATTTTTTCGCCATGGCCCCTGTTCCGGTCCAGCGCTGAGGGATTGGCGCCAGAGTTCCTTGCCGGCCTCGTCGCTCAGCGTCAGAACCGCGCTGCTGGACAGTGTGGTGGCCACCAATCGCAATCTGGCCCCCGCAGCCAGAGCCCCGCTGATCTGCAGAGGATGACACAACGCTCCCTTGGCGGGACTGATCAGAGTGCCCCCGGTGCCTCCGGCCTCCGGCCAGGTCGGGAGGGGCATCGAGGCTCCACCTTCAACCCAGCTCGCCTCGTAGTGGGTCAGTTGAAACGGCGAATATCCGCGAGTCATCATCGCGACCTTGAGCGGAATGAGCTCCGGCACTGGCAACGTCCCCCACTGCAGACCGTCGCACTCCACGAGTCGTTGCGGGTCTTCGGCACGAATCGCCGCCACCACCTCCTTCACAACCACCAGATACGCATCGGCCTTCACCCCTGAGGGCTCATTGAAAAGATTGAAACTCAGGTTTTTGTTAGGAATGCCCTTGTAGCGTCGCGCAAACATCGCCCAATGACGGGCCGCGGCTTGGCGGGCACCAGCGTCGCTCCACAAGTCCTTGGCCTCGGCCGGCTTGGCCACCGTCCAACCGGGTGCCCGGTGCAGGTTCAGGCACACGTGAATGCCGTACTGGCGGCCCCAGGCGACAGCTTGGTCAATCTGACCGAGCGCCTCCTCATCAAAGCGGTTCCAATCGCCGCTCACAATGTAACCTCGATAATCCATCGGCAGCCGCACGAAATTGAAGCCAAACTTGGCGATAAGCCGGAAGTCGTCCTCTCGAAATGGCTCGTGTTTGCCGGCAAAGATGAATTTTTCCAGCAAATTGAAGCCCCGCCAGCGGGGTAGCTTAGCTGGCCCGGCGTCGGGCAGGGGCGCGGCGGTGGCGGCATAAGATCCGAGAGTCACCAGCAGGGCGAGGAGCGGACGCATGGGGGCAGGCATGGGATAAGCTTGAGGGTGATGGGGGATTGCGGTTTTGGTATTTCAACCTCCTGCCGGACTTGCGATTCCATTTTCTTGAGGCATTTCCCCGGCGGTAGCTCCGCGGGCAAGGTGCTGCCGAGTTCCTTGGACAGGCGCAGCGTGACATCATTACCAAATACCCGCAACACTGCATCCCCCCAATCTCGCTTTGGCACCTGGCCAATTTGCCTCATCCAAAATGATCGCGCTTTGAGAAACATCCCTGAAATATCCCTGAACGACCGCAGCCTGATCCTCAACCAGAAAATCGTTTCAAAATTAGCTTGCGGGCGGGCTGAAGCCGCTTCAGGTTCTGCGCGACTGCTGTGTGCGTTCGATTTGGTTGCAAGCCCGAACCGATACAATGGAACCGGGATCACCACTTTGCCAGATAGGTCATACCTCCCCTGGAAGACCTTTGAAGGTAAAGCGATCCCACTTATTGAGCTTTAGGAACGTGGCTCATTGCGCCAAGAACGGCACAGCGGTTTTCTTTTCTCCCCTTGAGGATCGGAGTTGATTTTTCGGCCAAATCGCGGACCCTCGCTTCCTCCATGAAATCCTTAGGCGCTGCTTTCTTAACCTTCCTAGCTGTTTTTCCATCAGCAGTGGTTGCCGTGGACGATGTCCCGCCGCCGCCGGCACCGTCCGAACCAGCCGCCCCGCTCCTGCCCTCCTTGGCCCAGCTCGTGGCCCAACTCTCCGACGAAAGCTTCCAACAGCGCGAAGCCGCCTCTAAAGAACTTTGGCAACTCGGCGACTCCGCCCGCGAGACCTTGCAAAAAGCCGCTGCCGGCAACGACCCCGAAGCGGCGCACCGAGCCAAGGCCTTGCTGCACAAGATCGACCTCCACCTCACCCCCAATACCGATCCGTCGATCGTCGCTTTGGTGGAGCGCTACAACAAGGCCGCGCTAGGTGAAAAAATCACCCTCCTCAAGACGATGCGGCAAAAACACGCCTATCGCCAAATCCTCACGCTTTACGCCGCAGAAACCGACCCAAAAACCCGCAACGACCTGCAAACTGTTGTCAGTGGCATCGCCGTGTTTGCCGCCCGCGAACGCTTGGTGGAGGGTGACGCCCCGGGTGCTCGCGAGTTGTTGGAATTGGCGCCCGCAGATGCCAAAAGCCTGATGGCTCTGGCCGCATTCCACCGCGCCAACGGCACCCTCGAGCAAGAACTCCAATCCGCAAAAACCTCCAAAGCCAAAGGTGCCCTCGCCTGGCAACTCGCTCTCCAGCGCGCCGCTGGCCGCCTCAACGAAGCCCGCTCCCTAGCCTCCGACGCCGGTGAACCCCTGCTCGCCGCCACCATGGCCATGCTCGCTGGCGATCCCCTGCCCTGGCTGGAGCATCACCCGGCCAACCGTCGCGCCAACCGCGATACTCCGGACCTTTACTCGCCGCTAGCCACCAAGCGCTGGCAAGACCATGCCCTTCGCAAGAGCGACCTGGAACCCTGCCTCAAAATGCTCAGCTCGCGCAATCAGACACTCCGAAACTTTGCTTCCAACTCACTCTTTCTCCTCGGAGAACCCACCTCAGCTGAACCCTCCTACATCAAATCCTCCCCGTTCGAGGCCTTCGTCTATTTCGAGGCCCTGGAGCATGTCCCCGAAGCTCTCGCCGCCATCGGCCTCGACCCCGAAAATCCCGACTTCTCCGCCTGGGCCCAAACCCGCTTCGACCTGCTCCTCAAAGAACCCGACTCGAACGAAGGCACCACCAGCGAACTCACAGCCCTCGCCGGCTTCCTTGAAAACCGCGGCCTCAATGACGAACTCGCCAAAACCTTCGACGCTCCCCTGGCTGAACTCGCCAAAAAAAATCCAGACCTCTTCACCAATTTCCTCGGCTCCCTCTTCGGCAGCCGCTTCGTTCGCACCGGTATCCTCGGCCCGCTCATGGGTGCCGGCACCACTTGGGCCGGGGACGACGCAGAGCGCTGGGAACAGCTCGTGCTGGCCGCCTTCGGTGACAACGAGGACAATATCGCCTGTTGGAAATGGTTCGCCGAGATCCAGCCTGATGCATCCCGCAAACAACGCCTCGCCGCCATGCTCGCCCTCGCCGGCTATGGCGCGGACCCCGACCACCTCCGCGACACATGGATTGCCATCGCTTGGGCCGCCATCACCAAGGCCGATGCCGACCAGAAAGCGCCGCTGCTCAAGCGTCTCGCCTCACTCATCGGAGTCGCGGGCGACGCCGCCACCAACCTGAAAATCCGTGACATGCGGCCGCCTAACGAGCCGGTGACCGAGTTGGATGGGCTCGCCCTGCTGCAATTTTCCGCCGCCGGCCGTTGGGAAGAAGCTTCCCAGCTCATCCTCCAACTTCTAACCAGCAAGACAGATCTCACCGCCAACACCCGCCCGGACCTCCATGCCTATGCAGCCTCCTGCCTGCGCCGCGCCGGCCACCCTGACCAGGCTGCCACCCACGACGCCTGGGTCGAAAAATTGGCCCTCGGCGATGCCGCCACCTATATCCGCATCGGCCATGGCTACGCCTTCGGCTCGGAATATGACCGCTGCTCGTCGTGGTGGGAGCGGGCCGCCCGCGAGGCCGCCCCCGATAACGAATCCTACACCGGTATCCTCCACGTCCTCTCCACCGACTTGCTCAAGCGCGGCCTCTGGAGCCAGGCCGCCGCCACCTCCGAGGCTCTGGCCCAGTGCTACAGCGGCTTCAACCTCGGCAGTGCCAGCCTCAGCAGCAGTTCGCCCTTGACGTTCCTCCGCTTGCGCCTCCAGGCCGATCAAGCGCGAGCCCTCAGCCTGCTCGCCACCGAGCGCCCCAGCGCCTTGGCTCTGTTGGAAAAATGCCATGCCCTGCTGCCCTGCGATGGCTCACTGGCCGATTATTTTTTCCCCGCCCTGCGCCAAGCCGGGCTCATCGAACAACACGACGCGTGGTTCGCCATCACCTGGGATCACCTCCAAAACGTCATCCAACACTACCCGCTCTCACACAACACCCGCAACACCACCGCTTGGCTCGCCGCACGCGCTTTGCGTCGCCTCGATGAAGCCGAGGCTCATCTCAACCAAGCACTGGCCAACCATCCTAACCAAGCCGCCTACCTCGACACCATGGCCGAACTCCAATTCGCACGCGGCAATCGCAAACAAGCCGTCGAATGGTCCGAAAAATCCGTCAATTTCATGCCTTCCGACGATGATGTACGACGCCAAAATTTCCGCTTCATCCACGACCCGTTTCCCGAGTAGCCCCCACCGCCACTCCTACCCGATCCACGCCAAAAACTCCTGGTTGCCATCGGTCCCAGTGATCGGCGATGCGATCAACCCACGCCACTCGCGCCCCTCTGTCTCACTAACAAAATGGCGGATCTTTTCCACCGCCCGCTGGTGCAAGGCCTCATCCCGGACAATCCCGCCCTTGCCCACATCTTCCCTCCGCAACTCAAACTGAGGCTTGATCAGACACACCACGCTGCCCGCCTCCTCCAACACCGAAAACACCGCCGGCAATACTTTCGTTAATGAAATAAACGATAAATCCATCACCGCCAGCCGGACCCTCTCACCTAGATCAGCCACCACCATGTTCCGGGCGTTGAATTGTTCCTTAACAATCACCTTGGAATCGTTGCGAAGCTTCCATACCAACTGATTGGTACCCACATCCACCGCGTGGACCCGCAGAGCGCCGCGTTGCAGCAAGCAATCGGTGAAGCCGCCGGTGGAGGCCCCGACATCGAGGCAAACCCAGCCCTGAGGGTCGATGGCAAAGGCATCCAGCGCGCCTTCGAGTTTCAGTCCGCCGCGGCCTACGTATCGCGGCTTTTCCTTTACGGCCAGCGGCGCATCCACCGCCAGCTTGCTGCTCGGCTTGTCAATAAGCCGGTCGCCGCTGCGCACCTCGCCGGCCAAAATCAGCCGCTTTGCCTGCTCACGGGAATCACACAGCCCCCGACTGGTGAGCAGGGCATCGGCGCGCTCGGTTTTGAGTTTATTGGATTTTGGAAGGGGCATGGTGATTGGCCATGGCGGCTGGAGCCAGCGGCGTTGACATGTGCGGAGTGTGCGCGGAAATGCACCAGATTCAAGCCCGATGCACTTGCAGTCGGGGAAATGCCAAACATGCTGCCGTTAAAATAAATTTCACGCCTTCCATATCCTGTCATTTGAATGGCACCCGGCCTCCCGGTCAGTGATCCACTCACAGAGACGGAGGAAGGCAGGTCCGAGCACATTCGGTTTGACGGGACAGCCCGCCCGGTGCATCCATTTCGCTGTGGAACGCCCTCTCACAGCCCTGTTCGTCGATTGCGATTCCTACTTTGCGTCAGTTGAACAGCACCTCGACCCCGCCCTGCGCGGAAGGCCGGTGGGCGTTGCGCCGGTGATGGCCGAGACCTCCTGCTGCATTGCCGCCAGCTACGAAGCCAAGGCGTTCGGCGTGAAAACCGGCACCCGCATCAGCGATGCCCGCGCCATGTGCCCCGGCATCGTCATTGTCGAAGCCAAACCGCCGGAATACGTCCGCGTCCACCACCAAGTGATCGCGGCCGTCGAGGACTGCATCCACATCGAAGCCGTCCTGAGTATCGATGAAATGTGGGCCTGGCTCCCATACAACCTGCGCGAGCGGGCCACCGTCGAGACCATCGGACGCAAGATAAAGGCCAGCGTCGCCCGCGACGTGTCGCCGGTCATCAAGGTGAGCATCGGTGCCGGGCCAAACAAATACCTAGCTAAGATCGCGAGCAAGATGCGCAAGCCCGACGGCTTGTTTATCATCGAACACGCCCAGTTGCCCGACGTCCTCCATCCCCTCAAACTGCGCGACTTCACCGGCATCGGCAGCAGCATGGAGTCCCGCCTGCTTTCCCACGGCATCCGCAACGTGGAGTGCCTGTGCGACGCCACCAAACCTCAGCTGCACAAGGCCTGGGGCGGTGTCCTCGGCGACCGGCTGTGGCACCTGCTACGCGGCGATGAAATTCCCGACCTGCCGTCGTCCCGCAAATCCCTCGGCCACAGTCACGTGCTGCCACCCGATAGCCGCACCCCTGACAAAGCTTGGCCGATCCTCTGCAAACTGCTGCACAAGGCCTGCGAGCGGCTGCGGGCCGAGCACCTGCTCACCGCCTCACTCACCCTGCAGATCGCATTCGTTAGAGGGCCGTCATGCTCGGCCGACGCCCACACCGTGGAAACCGATTCCACCTCCACCCTCATGCACCTGATGGAACGCCTATGGCATCAGCGCAGCGAACCCGGCTGCCTGATCCTCAAGGTGGGCGTCGTGCTCACCCACCTCTGCGAGTTAGGCAACCACACGCCGCAATTGTTTCATGACCGGGAAGGCACCGCTTCCAAAACCAGTGCTGCAACCGGCGTCCTCCCTAACCATCCGCCTAACACCGCAGACAGCGATCCCGAGAAACACCAACGCCTCGATGCCGCCCTCGACAAGCTGCGGGCCCGCTACGGCCGCAAGGTGATCTATTATGGCAGCGTCCAAGAAAGCCGCGACGCCGCACCGATGCGCATCAGCTTTACCCACATTCCAGATGCAGGGCTGGAGGGCGATTAACCTTGGACGGCTTTGTGGTTATGGAGAGGCGATGATGGAATCGTCGGGGGCGAGGGAACGGAAGTGGCGAAGGTTGCCGCCAACCGGCCACCAGGCACGCAACCAGAGTGCTGCGCGGCGTAAAACCGTCCAATGCCGAGCCGAAGGGGTGGTGGTTTTTAGCCACAATCCACCCCTTCGTTACGCGGTTTGCTACGCTGTGTTGTAACTCGTTGGAATTAATCGCAGTTGCGAATGTTCCTCTCGTTCCTGTGAGACGGATTTTTGCAACTGTCAGAGATGCGCCCCCACCAGACATGGCACTTGACCCGGCGCTTGAGTTAGGCCAAGCCTTGGGAGTGAGCGCATTCATCACCGGCACCGACACGGACGTAGGCAAAACCTACGTCACCCGCTTGATTTTGGAATCCCTGCGCCAATCCGGTATCGACGCCGTGGGCTACAAACCCGTGGCTTGCGGCAACCGCGCAGATGCCACCATCCTCGCAGCCGCCTCTGGCAACTTGGCCCGCGACGAGGTCAACCCCGTGTTTTTAAAACCCGCCCTGGCACCGCTCGTCGCTGCCATCCTGGAAAACCGCAGCATCACCCTCAGCGAATTGCTGCAGGGCTATGATCACCTGGCCTCCCGCCACGCCTCCGTATTCGTCGAAGGCGTCGGCGGCTGGGAAGTGCCACTGGCCCCCGGCCTGCGGGTCGCCGATCTTGCATCCGCCCTCGCCCTTCCCGTCATCGTCGTGGCCGCCAACCGCCTCGGCTGTCTCAACCACGTCCTGCTCACCGTCAACGCCATCCACGCCCGCGGCCTCACCTGCGCCGGGATCATCCTCAACCAGTTAGAGGACGAAATGGACACCGCCATGATCACCAACAAAGGCATGCTTGCCGAACTCGCCGGGGTGCCACTGTTAGCCCACCTGATCTATGGCCAGGATTTCCTCGACGCCGACGAACTCCTCCAATTTGTCTGAGTTCGCCTCCGTCAGCGGACTCTCGGGTCACTGCGGATGCCGTCCTTATCGACGTGGCCGACGGCGCTGGCTTCAAACTTGAGTTTTTCGAGACCGGGAACAGGCTGCCCAGAGATTTTATGTTTCACCAGCAGATCACGGAAAACACGACGCTCCTGCGGCATGAAACTGCGCCAGTCCACCTCATTGAGCAAACCCGTCCCTGCCTCAATTTGGTCACTGAGCACCTGAGCGGTGCCTTCAAGTGCGGTGAGCATCATCGGTGGCACATCCTTGCTATCTCGCAATTTCGGCAGGCAGGCCAGCGCATCGAAACCCCGTCCATCCAGCATCGCAGCCAACATCAAAGTGACATAAAACTCGTCGCATTCTTCTTCTTCAAGGAGTTTCAGCGTGGCCGCTGCCACTTGATCTGGTGACTCGGCGGCATGAATCAAGCCGAGGTAGCAGGCATGGTTTTGCAACTCGGCATTGGACGGCTCAAAACGCCGGAGTACCCGGAATATCTCTAGCAAATCCTCCGAGCGCCCCGCAGCGGCCAGCGATGCATAGACCGGGCGCAAGTCGCCGTAGAGGGGCAGCGGACCCCAGCCCAAACGGATGGCTTCCACCCAGGCATCGGCGGCAGCCTCCATGTCATGGCAATCCATGGCAGTGCGGGCGATTTCAATGAGCCGGTTGCGGGTCGTATCGAACACGGCGTGGCCTTCGGCACGGGTCCAGGCAACATGGGCGGCGACTGGGTTGGCGCAGAGCATCGCGAATTTAGCACGGGCCATCTCGACTTCCGCAAAATCAGCAGACGCCGGTGCCCTACGCAACGCCGCCTCAATGGCGGGACGCTGCTCCAAGAGCAACAACGCCCGCAGACGAGCCAGATAGGCATCCCCGTTGGAAGCCGCCTGCTTCTCCAAAACCCTGGCTGCCATCTCTGCCTGCCCATGCTGAATGAGCCAAGCCCCAAGCGGCCCAGGGTCACTTGCTAGGAATCGCTCAACTGCGGTCTTGTACCAACGAGTTGCCCCTGTCGGCTCGGCATCGATTGCTGGATTGATTCCAAGAAGGTGGTGGCAGGCCTTGGCTTTTGACTGATGGCTGAGCCAGTCCGGCAGATCTGGCAGAGGTTCGCCTGATGCCAAGCCACCCGTGACGGAACCGAGCAACGACAGAGCCTCTAACGCTTGGTTGCTGGCATTTGCCGCGACCAATTCTGAGAAAATCTGCCGTGCCTCGGCAACTCGCTGGGCAGTTGGGCGGCTGCAGAGGACGCGCAGAAGCTCGAGGTGGACATCGGGGCCGTCCTCAGACCTGACCACTTCACGCAACTCCTTCTCCGCAAGTTCACTCTCGCCCCGCTGAATGCGCAGTGGAACGACGGCCGCTCGAAACTCAGCCTGCGCCGTGAATTCCGCCGACAGATTCCTATAAAGGTCCAGAGCCTGCGCTTGCGGTGCCTGGGCCACCACGACGCGCAGCGCTTCAAGGCGGTCATCTCGGGTGGCACGAACATCTGTCATGACCTTGCCGGCAGCCGTCCCACCAAGGGGTCCGCCCAGCTTGGCCAGCGCCCGCGCCCAAATCCGGTATGCATCGAAGTCGTCCTGGCGATGCTCCAAGACGCTGCTGGCTTGGTCACGAGCCGTAACCCAGTCGCCATTTTGAACCGCCACCTTTGCCGCCTCAAGACTCTCATCCGCACGATAATCAGAAGCGATCCGGTACCCGGGAATAGCCAACACCCCCAACCCAATGAACAGTGCGACGAGGCCGACAATTCTCGCCTCCGGCACTACATTCCACTCTCGAATGGCGTTGATCACATATCGAGCAAATCTCATAGCGATAGCGAAATTGAGAGTAAAAATACCACGCGGGGAAACTGCTACTATTACCGATGTTCGTCAATGAAAAAAATTTAAATAATTGAAAGAAAGACAGGAACCCACTGAGCGACACCTTTTCAGGACCTCCACATCAAGCCAAGGCGAAATGAGCCAGCCCCGGTTCCAGTGAACCTTGGCAAACAGCAGCCGCTATGGCCTGGACGGCGGGCCGATACGCGCCTTGGGCAAAATCTTAGGTGGCAAGGTTTCCTTTGCGGGCTCTTTGACCGGTTCCTTTATCAACTCCTTCTCCGGAAGCGTCACAGCCTCCGGTGCGGGCCGTGGCCGGGTCAACACCGTCCAATCCACATTGCCGTGGTCGAGCCGGTCCACCTCGCTGGCATACACCGCTTCCTCGTTTTTAGAATCAAGTTCTGCGGCGAGCTGGAAGAACATACGGGCGAGCATAAGGTTTTCCGGGGTTTCCTGTTTAACCAGAAGTTGGCCCCGGGTGAGCAACAGACGGGCGAGCACCTGCGGACTGTAATCGCCCTTGGCAACCTCGGGCAGCAGACCTTTGCCGAGTTGGAAATTGACGATGATCGAGCGCTTGTTGCGCGGCGATAGGTTCAGGGCCAGCGTCAGCAAGCGGCGGGCCACCTCCAGCGAGGCCGGTGTCGCCTTGGCTTGGGTGATGCCGGTGGCGGCGCAATTCGCCAGATTCGTGGCGTACTCCTGCCGCTCCGCGTCGAGCATCCCCAGATCACCGGAAAACGCGCTGAACTGAATTTGAAGCGGCACCCACGCCAAGGGCTTGGCCACATCGTCTGCGCTCACCGCCAACAACGTCACCGAGAAAATCAACACGGCTTGCCAAATGCGATTCATCCGGCAAAGTATGCGCCGTTCCCCCCACTTGGCAAGTGACAATTCCCGACGACTCCAGCAAAAAGCACCAACTCCGCAAGGCGATGCGCCGAATTTTGCTTGCCGGGCCGCTTGACTCGGCACACGTCTGCGAGGCGGCACGGCGCTGGCTGTTAGCCCGGCCGGGCTTGCGGACGGTCGCTCTTTACGCGGCCCTTCCCGGGGAGGTGGATTTATTGCCGCTTGTGGCGTGGGACCCCGGCAGGCGCTGGGTTTTTCCGCGCATCTCGGGCGAGGACCTAGCGTTCCACGAAGTGCGTGAACCGGCTAACGACTTGGCATGTTCTACAGGCTCCATTCGCGAGCCATCCCCTGCCCTGCCCTGCGTGCCGATACCCGAAATCGACGTCTTCTTATGCCCCGGCTTGGCCTTCGATCCCAACGGCGGGCGCCTCGGCCGCGGGCGAGGCTACTACGACCGAGCTCTTGGCAGCGCCCGACCGGATGCCCTCAAACTCGGCATTTGCCACCCGGTCCAGTGTGTCGCCGACACCTTCCGCCAAGCGCATGACGTGGCCATGGATCAGTTGATCACAGGGTCGGTCGAGTAAATTGATAAAAACTTGGGCGGCTCGAAATAATGATTGCCTTCATGGAAGGAAATTTGCTCATCTGTCAAGGGCTGTTCCATGGTGGAATCTCCTCAACCCTTACATCCTTATCTAGCAAACACATGAACAAGGTTTTTATAGCACCCGGACGGTATGTCCAGGGACGGAATGCTCTGAGCGAAGCGGGCGCGTTGGTTGGTGCGTTAGGAAAACGTGTGATGACTCTGTGGGATGCCCAGGTGAAAGCCATTGTGGGCGAAACCCTGCTGGCCAGCCTCCAGGGTGCCGGCCTGAGCGTGGAAGACGTCTTGTTCAACGGAGACTCCACCAAGGCCGAGGCCGCTCGGGTGGCCAAACTCATCCAAGAACGCAACGTGGATGTGATCATGGGGGTGGGTGGCGGCAAAACCCTCGACACCGCCAAGGCCGCAGCTGCCGCCACGGGCGTCAAGGTCGTAACCTGTCCAACCGTGGCCTCCAACGACTCGCCCACCAGCTCGTTTACCGTGTGGTATGACGAGCAGGGAAACTGCAACGGGTTCGAGAGCTGGGGAACCAATCCCGATCTTGTCTTGGTGGATACACAGGTGATCGCACAGGCACCGGTCCGAACCTTTGTGGCGGGCATGGGCGACGCATTGTCCACATGGCTCGAGGTGGATGCCTGTTCCAAATCTCGCAGCCAAAATCTGGCAGGTGGCACTGCAACCATGGCCGCAAAGGCCTTGGCCCGCCTCTGCTACGACATTCTGATGGAGCACGGCCTCGAGGCCAAGCGCTCAGTGGAGAAGAAAATTGTGACGCCGGCGCTCGAGAAGGTCATCGAGGCGAACGTCCTGCTCTCCGGGCTAGGATTCGAAAGTGGCGGCTGTGCAACGGCGCACATGATTGCTAACTGCCTTCCGTCGTATCCCGAGTGCCATGGCCTGATGCACGGACATGAGGTGGGTTTCGGGATCATCACCCAGTTGTGTCTGGACGACGATATGCCGGTCGCGCTTGCTCATCGGATCGTCGATTTCGAAATTGCGATCGGCTTACCGGTGACCTTTGCCGATTTGGGATTGGCAGGCGTGTCGCGCGATCGGTTAGCTCGCATCGGCGAAATCTGTGGGGGCCCTGGTTCACTCTGCGAGAACCATCCGTTCCCGGTTAGCCCGGATGACATCGTGGATGCAATGATTGCCGCAGACGCGCTGGGCGAGGAACGCAAGCGCTTACTAAAATCATGAGAACCAGAGAGTCCGCATGGGGTGGGATCAAGGCCGATCCGGCTTGTGACGTGCTGATCCTTGGCGGCGGAGTGAATGGAACCGGGCTTTTGCGCGAACTTGCCCTGCAAGGATTGCGCTGCTTTCTGGTCGATAAGGACGACTATGCGGCAGGCGCCAGCTCGAAATCCTCCCGCATGATCCACGGCGGCCTGCGCTACCTCGAGAACGCCGAATTCAAACTGGTCAGCGAGGCACTACACGAACGCAACCTGCTGCTCAAGTATGCGCCGCACTATGTGGGACCTCTGCGCACAACCATGCCTATCACATCTTGGTTTGCAGGCCTGATCAAATCCCCCCTAGTCTTTTTTGGATTTCCAGTGACGCCCGGCGGTCGCGGCGCAGTGATCGTCAAACTCGGTCTGTGTTGCTATGACCTGATCACCCGCAAAGACCGCCAGACGCCGCGGCATTTCATCCTCTCAAAGGCCAAATCCTTGGCCGAAATCCCCGAACTCAAACGCGACATCGCCTGCACCCTCACCTACTGGGACGCCTGGATCAGCCAGCCCGAACGCTTGTGTCTGGACATGGCCCGCGACGCCTGCCGTTCCATGCCTACCTGTGCCGCACTCAACTACGTGAACGTCGAGAAATCGGATCTCGACCACGTCGTGCTGCGCGATCAGGTCAGCGGTGAGACCATCGCTGTCTGCCCAAAGGCGATCGTCAACGCCACCGGGGCCTGGGTCGATTATACGAACAAAATGCTCGGGGCGGACACCCACTTCATGGGCGGTACCAAGGGATCGCACCTGGTCATCGACAATCCATCGCTGTATGACGCGCTCGGGGACCGCATGGTTTACTACGAACACACGGATGGCCGGATCTGCATCGTCTTCCGGGTTCTGGACAAGGTCATCATGGGATCGACAGACATTCGTGTGGTCCACCCGGACGACGCGGTGTGTGAGGACTCTGAAATTGACTACATGATGCAAACACTTAAAGGCGTTTTCCCCGGATTAAAGTTATCGCACGACGACATCGTGCATGTCTTCTGCGGAGTCCGCCCGCTGCCCGCATCCGGCTTGGACTACACCAGCCGCGTCCCGCGCTCCCATCATCTGGCAACATCTGAGGCAGACGCTAACAGAAGCATCCCGATCTATAGCATGATCGGTGGAAAACTAACCACCTTCCGAGCCTTCGCAGAACAAGTGGCCGACAAACTTCTGGCTAGCTTTGGCAAGAAGCGGCTGGCGTCCACCCGTGATCGGTTCTATTACGGGGTGGTGGGCTATCCCAAAGGAGAAGCCGAAAAGCAGCTGTGGATCGCACGAGTGGCGGCCACCAGCGGACTTGCCGCAGAGCGCGTGACCGCATTGCTGGAGCGCTACGGGACTGAGGCGGAACGTCTGGCACAGCAACCGGAGCCTGATTGGCGGCTGGCGCTCAAGGCGCTTCCCGACTACACGGTCGGCGAGATCCGCATGATCGCAACGCAAGAACAGGTGCTTCACCTTTCGGATCTGGTGCGGCGGCGCAGCGTGATCACACTGTTAGGGAGGGCCAGCGAAGCCGCGCTCAACGAACTTGCTGAGATTGTCGGGGATTCCCTCGGTTGGGATGCGCAGCATCGCAGCCGTGAGGTCGCGCTGGCACTAACCGAGGCCAGAGGCCGGAAATAATGCAACTACATATATGATGGAAATGACATCTGCGGAACGGGTGATGACGGTGCTGCGCAACGGGGAACCGGACCGCATCCCGCACTTCGAATGGATTATCGATCAGAAAATCAGGCACGCATTGTGTCCCGGCGCAACGACCGAAGAGTTCACGATCAGGATGGGCCTGGACGCGATGCTGACGGCCCCGGATTTCACGAACGTGCAGATTGCGCCCAAGCGCTTCAAGAACGAGTGGGGAAGCGTGATCGAAAAAGGCGAGGAACAGCACTCAACAGTCGTCAAGGCCGTCATCGAAACCATGGAGGACTTTCAAGCCTATCAGGCACCGGATGCCTTCGCTCCACATCGCTTCGACAGCCTCAAAAAACTCGTCTCACGCTACAAAGGCAAGTATGCCATCGGCGTCCACTTGAACGACGTGTTGTCAATCCCGCGCAATCTGATGGGCTTTCAGGAACTCATGATGGCCTTGTGCACCGAACCGGAACTGGTCGCCAAACTGGTCGAGTTGTCAGTTGAGCTGAATATCCAGTTAGCCGGCGAGGCAGCCCGCCATGGCGCGGATTTCGTCTTCACCGGCGACGATTATGCTTCCTGCCAGGCACCCTTCATGTCGCCAGACACGTTCCGGGAACTGCTCTATCCAGGGCTGAAGCGTGTGGTCAAGGGCTTCCACGACCACGGCCTGCCGGTGATCAAGCACACCGATGGCAACATCATGTCACTGATGGATATGCTTGTCGATGTGGGCTTCGACTGCTTGGATCCGATCGATCCCTTGGGCGGCATGGATATTGCGCTGATGAAGCAGACGTATGGCCAGAAGTTCGCGCTCAAAGGCAACGTCAACTGTGCGACCACCCTCGTCAACGGCACCGCCGAAGAAGTTGTCAGAGAGACAATGGGCGTGATGCAGGCGGCCTCCGCAGGCGGCGGGCTGATCCTGTCTTCCAGCAACAGCATCCACTCGTCCGTGGCTCCCCTGAACTATCTGGCCATGCTGAGCACCATCAAAGCCTATGGCCGCTATCCCATCAAACTTGATTTCGACGACGCCGGAGTTGGCGAGGCATTTTCCTAAACCATAAGCAACGAAAGGTCCACATGAGCTACCTGTTAGGCATCGACGTCGGTTCGACCAATCTCAAAGCGGTGCTGTTCGGAACAGACGGCCGGGTGGTCGCCAAGCGGGACGTGGCCACCGAGTGCTGCCACCCGGATCCGGCCCATCCGGAGTGGGCCGTGTGGCAGCCCGCGCAAATCTGGGAGGGTATCGCCCAGTCCGTGCGCGCCGTGACGTCGGCCGTTGCCGGCGGTGAGATTCTGGGCGTGGCCGTCACCGGTATGGGCATGGACGGCGTGCCGATCGACAAAGCCGGGAATTGGCTCTATCCCTTTATCAGTTGGCACTGCCCGAGGACGGCAGCGCAGCAGGCATGGTGGCTTGAGCATATCGGGGCTGACGAACAATTCGCCCGCGGCGGCAATCAAGTCTGGCCCTTCAATACAGCACTGCGCCTGCGGTGGATGCAAGAACATGAACCGGCAATTCTCAGCAAAACCCACAAGTGGCTTTTGATAGAAGACTTTGTCAATTTCATGCTGTGCGGCGAAACTGCCACGGATTACAGCATGGCATCGACCACCCTCCTGTTCGACCAGCGGACGCGCACTTGGAATGACGACTTCCTGCAGCGCTCGGGAATCGACCGTTCCTTGCTCTGCGATCCGTTGCCAGCAGGCACCTTGATCGGGCGGGTGCACCAAGCGGCGGCCTCGATCACGGGACTGAAGAAGGGCACACCCGTCGTGTTAGGTGGCCACGACTACTGTTGCGGTTGCCTGCCGACTGGGGCCTTTGAGCCGGGCGTGTTGCTCGATGTGCTGGGGACCTGGGAGATGGTGGTGTCGGCCCTGAGCCAGCCGGTGCTGACGCCCGAGGTGCAGCGCATGGGAGTGTTAGTGGACTCACATGTGGCTCGCGATCGCTACACCGTGATGGGCGCGACGGTGGCAGCAGACATGTTGGAGTGGTCCAAGCGCGAGATCGGTTTGCCGTCCTCCTCCTCATCATGCGTTGACGAGAGCACCTCTGAGTGGGCTCGGCTGATCGACCTCGCCTCACAATCGCCGATCGGTAGCAATGGGGTTTTCTTCCTGCCGCACATGTCTGGCAGTTTCTGCCCGGTGCTGGATCCAACATCCACTGGTGCCTTCGTCGGACTGCGCAACATCACCGGACGGGGCGACCTGTTTCGCGCCCTCATTGAGGGCCTGAATTATCAATTTTTAGAGATTATCCGGGCCTTCGGGCAGGGACTGGGCGTCCGCAGCGATAAAATCGTGGTGATCGGCGGACCAACGAAAAACCCGCTCTGGATGCAGAACAAGGCGGATGTGACCGGCATCGTGGTGGAGGTTCCCGCCTTGGAGGAGGCGGTTCCGTTGGGCGCTGCCATTCTCGCCGGGATCGGCACCGGGGTGTTCCGCGATGAGCAGGACGCTTTCAGCCATGTCTATCAACCGGGCAAGTCCTATGTGCCGGATCCGCAGGCGCAGGCACACTACCATGAGTTGTATGCTCGCTACGAGCAACTCTATCCAACGCTGAAGACTTTTATTCAGAAAACGGAACCCGTCACACAGACTGCACTTTGAAAATAGGAGGATTCCCGCTTGTATGATGCTGGGTCCTGAACCCATTCCCGCAGCAGATTTTCTTCAAATTTCATGCCACCCACCGATCCTCAGTCGATTTCGTCCTTGCTGGACAACCTTGCCCATCGAGGCTCCGTTGACGAATTCCTGAAATCCGAGATCCAGCCGGGCAGTCATCTATTCTTTGTTTCCGCCCATTTTGTATTAGAGTTTTTGGCGAGTCCATGCATATCCCCTAATAATCCGTTTTCATCGCAATCATATTTTTAGAATTTGGCGGATAGAGGCCGCCATCCTGGCGGCAACATTCGGCATCTTGCCGAGCGGGCATCGTTGGAGCGAGCGGCTTTCTCAGATCAGCAGCTGCGCT
>CAIKHZ010000168.1 GCA_903827375.1 Akkermansiaceae bacterium | reverse complement strand
AGGTTTGCGAGCGGCAATGGTGCTCTCACCCTATGAGGGAATGGTAAGCGAAGAAGAGTAAATCGGGGCGGTAGGAGGTGCCTGCCTGAGCCAGCACCTGGATCTTGCTCGGGGTGGAGTAGGCTGCCAGCGGGACGTAGGTGGCGGTGGCGGTCTGGGAAAAGGAGAGCCACCGCAGGGGGACGATCCCCAGCGAGGCCGTATTTGAGAGCAGTGATGATTTCATGGTAAATGGGTCGGCCCAAAAAACAGGCGTCGTAAACACACACTGCAAAAAGTGTAACACTAGCGCAAGCGAAAGTTGCGATCTTCACCGAATTTCAAGGATAGCCAAGCTTAGTGGTCAGGCAGACTATTGTGGTGTCTGGTTGATTGTCTTTCCGACGATGGGAAGAAGTTTGAGTTCCTTGGCGAGCACGTCGGCGGAAATATGGGTGTAATGATCTGACATGGCTTCGCTCGCATGGCCAGCCACCGCCTTTACGGTAGCTTGTGATGCTCCTGCCGAGTAGGCCAGGGAGACAAACGTGTGTCGCAGTGAGTGGAAGGAGATGGTGCTGATTTCCCGAGCGGAATCCTTCCCGCGCTTTGCCTTGTGGTGGCTACGCTTGGGAACGAGCCCTGCAACCGCCATAACGCGGTCGTAGAATTGGTTGCTGAAGACCTTGGCCTTGTGGATGCGGTAGCGCTCGGCCTGCTCAGGCCAGATTGGATCTATGCTTTTGGCGTCTTTCGTTTGTTCCTTCTTGAGCTGCAAAAAGTGGATCAGCACAGGGTGCATGGGGGCGTGGACCATTTTTCCGGTCTTGCCCTGCCGCAGTTTGATGGCGTTGGATTTAAAGTCCACTTGACCCCAGGTGATCTGGATCAAGTCGCCCATACGTTGGCCGATGGCCAGACCTGTAAGAACCATATATTCCCAGAACTCGTCGGGGCATGCCTGAAAGATCCGGGCTAGTTCATCTTGGGTGAATGCTCGGCGTTTAACCTCGGTATCGGCGCTGCGCTTGACGAGCTTCAAGGTCTTGGCGGAGGGCACAGGGGATTCGGCGATGTGCTTATTGGCCTTTGCGAATGAGAAGAAGGCACCAAGGATGGTCAGTGCAAGCTTGGCCGTGGCACGGCTGGTTTGTTCCCTCTTTTTGCGAAGGTATTCGGAGACGATCTCGCTGGAAATATCTTTGATCAGGGGCGATTCTGGCGTGGCGTTGATGGCGGTGCAGAAATCCTGAAGGATTTGCCGGTAGCGAAGCCGCGTATCGGAGGAGAGCTCTTTGCAGTCGGCATGCCATAGCTCCACGGTGGAAATAAGGGTATGCTTCTGGAGCTGCCTACCTGAGAGGAGGTCAAAAAACTTTTCACTGACGGATCCTGCTTTGTGAGCTTCGTAAAGGGCGCGGATGCGGGCCAGCTCCCTCTCGGCCACCGCGCGGTCGCTAGTACCGGTGGTGGTGCGGAATTGCTGGCCGTTAAAGCGGTAGCCAACCTCCCAGTTGTCGGATTCCTTGCGTTTGTAAAGCCAAGCCATGAGAAAAAAGCTAGACTGTGTGTAACTGTGTGTAAAGTGCTATTCATCGTTATTCGTCACTATGCAAAAAACCCAATAAAACAGTGAATAATGACTCTCAAAAACATGGGTATTCGTATCGGGGGTTCGAATCCCCCTCTCTCCGCCATTCTGACTTTTCGTGACTCGTGGTGACAAGCGATGAGTCATGATGACTTTCGCCAGTGTTTGCAAGGCTTTTTTTAGTTTTCATCTCCCTCGTTTCAGTGACAGGCGGTGACACGATTTGACCCGTCGGGCCTAAATTTCGGGAGTCTATTCGGGAGTCAGCGCGTTCACCAAAACCCGGCAACGTGTCCATCACTTCGCGCAACGGCAGTTGCCCAGCGTCCGTGTAGGTCTTCATCGTCAGCCGCATATCGCTGTGCCGCGCCAATTCCATCGCCAGTCGGGGATGCACTTTCATGGTCGAAAGCCGGGTGATAAACGTCGTCCGCAACGCATGATAATCCATGCGGTGTCCGCGCTCGTCCAGAAACGGAATGCCCGCTTTTGCCAAGTCCTGCCGAAACTCTTTCATCATCGGAACGCCGTTGACCACCACCAGATCGTCCGTTTTGCTGTCTGCCGGTTTGTGTTGCTGCAACGCTTTGGCCAGTTCGTGATGCAACGGCAAAGCCTGTTCCTTCCGGTTCTTATTCACGGCAGCATGAATACGCAGCAACCCACCGGATTCGCCGAGCACCAGATTCGACCAGCGAAGCGTTTTGACTTCATTGCGCCGCAAACCCGCATACAGGGGCAGCATATAGGCCAGTTGATTTTTGCCAGCCATTTTGAGCAATTCAACCACTTCCTTGTCAGACAGCGCCCGCCGCTGAATCCGTTCCTTGCCGCGCGTGTCTGTCCGTTCCACCAGTTCAAAGGGGTTCACACTTACGCGGCTTTGCTTGCGCAGCCATGTCCAGAAGGCCGAGAGTGTGGCCAGATATTCATTCAGTGTTTTGGGCGCTTTGGTGCCGTGTTCCTTGCGCCACGATTGAAATGAGGCGGGAGTCACGTCCGCCAGCCGTGTCCAACGACATTCCCGCACCAGCCGGCGCAACCGCGTGTTCACATGGCGCAAATGATCTACTGACCGTCCTAAAATGGTCAACTCGTTGACGTATTCTGAAACCAGATCGAGCAGCGGACTTTGCGCCGCCTCCCGTTCTGCTTTCGCCGGAATCAATCCCGCTGATTCGTGCTCCAGTTCCTGAATGAGCTTGGTTAATTTTTGTTGGGCAACTTGCTTGTCGGCGACGCCGAGGGAAACATCGCGCACCTTGTTGTCGCCGGTGAGCTTCACCCGCGCGCGGTATAACCGACCAATGGTTCGTTTGCCGTTACGCAGACGTTTGGGTTTGTAGATTCTTGCTTCCATATTTTTGATGCTCCTCAACTTGGTTGGCTCAATCTTTGAAAATACGTTTTGACCTGGCTTTCCAGCATTCCCACCGCGCGGCCAATCCGTCGCAACGGTGGCAACTCGCCAGCTTCCGCCTTCCGTCTTACCGTGCGCTTGCACACGCCAAAAATCCGTTCCAGTTCGGACAACCGGATCAGCCGGTCGTTAAATTCATTTTGCGGGTTCATCGTCGTCCTTCCATTTCCAGGCTTTTGCTTTCTTGTCCCACTCCATGCCTCGTTCCAGTCGCTTACGGTAAAATTCAGCCTTCTTGCCGGACGCCATCGCGGCCATCGCTTCCGTCAGCAGCAAAAACATATCCTGCTGCCGGTTTTCCGGGTTCAAGGCTGCCTCATACCGGACTTTCCGGCTGCCCT
>CAIKHZ010000167.1 GCA_903827375.1 Akkermansiaceae bacterium | reverse complement strand
TTCTCCTTCGTTGCAGGCTACCGCAGGCAGAACAAGTCGTGGATGCCAAGCCGCTGGAGCCTATCCTTTCACCAACCAACTTCACCTCAACATCGCGGCTGGTATCACAGCAAACGTTCTGCAAACATGAAACGGCTTCACCTATCACTAGCATCGACAGTCAGACTACTCCTGATAGTGGCTTTGGTCACAGGATGCCGGAAGGAGTCTGTCAAGTCTGTCGCGGAAACTGCAACTGCGCCCCATGTTATCGGTGAGATCGATTATCCGGCAATGATTGATGGTTCCCTAAAGGGCACTACGCTGAGGGTCGAGTGCCTTCTCAACACCGACGGAACCAAAGATATTGTGGTGTCCTATCGCTGCAAGTCATCAGACCTTCAACCTCCGAATATTGATTGGTCACGCCTTGCGAAGGGCCTATACCTGAATGAGAATGGCCTCCAGGAATCAACTGAAAGTAGTGTTCACTATTACACTGTGGAAGGAATCACACCCAGCCTTGCATTGGACATGTTGAGTGAGCGGGTTGATGACCCTCCACGTTGGTATATTGATCCGGTAGGGGTCCGGAGAGCCAAATCACAACAGGGCAGCATTCCGCCGACCACACCACATTGAGAGCAATAGTAAGATGCGAATTCCGTCGATCCTAGTCTTTGCACTGGTTTGCGCAGGTTGCGCTTCCCAGCATGAAGGGTTATACCTCGACCACGACAAGAGGGTAATGCGCTTAGATGGCCGGGCGCTAACGGAAAGCGAATTGGATGCATTATTGCACGATTCCTCAACGCCCGAGATGCGAGTCACAGAAATCGAAAACGGGAAAAGAGAGCATGGAACGCTTACTGACCTTCGGATTGCGCAGAAGTTCGCCGAGAAGATTGTTACTGGAATGATGGCTAGAATCCGCCCCATAGAACCTGAACCGTCCCGGAAGTGACTCTCCAATGTGCACTCGTGAACTCAATCATGGCTAGCAACCACTCGATGAAGAACTTTATGAACACATCACGGTCTATCCTGTGCGTTGCTGCATGGCTTGCGCTTATCGCATGCACGCCCGTTCGAAGCGCGAGTGAGGCCTTGCGCATTCAGAATACCGAGGGACTGTGGACAGAGTCACTTCATTACAAGGGCTCAACCCCACGATTCCATTATTTTGACCAACATTACTTCCCTCCGTTTCCCATGTTCTTCTGGCAGGATTTTGAGCGAACCTTCAAAGTTCCAAAGAATGAACTGGCAGTTCCCAACACACTGTATTTTGACGGCCCGTCCGGGAAGGGGGGGCAAGCCAAGGAGGTTCGAATTGTGGGACCTCCGTATCTACTTGAGTCGAGAAAGGAACCTATAGAACGGCCTGATGAATGGCGAAATAGCCATCGTGGCCTGCCAAATGCCGAACCAGGCAGTGGTGCTAGCCGGCGTGGCACTGTTGTCCTGAAGCCAGAACCCGGCACCGCCGGTGGCACACCTTAACATTCTGCAAAGAAATGAGCCATATTGCTGCAAGCGCCTCCATACTCGCCGTTTGGATCTCCTGTTCTTGTTCGGTTGCCCGGCGTCACGAGCGGGTATCCCCATTGCGAGAGCCACAAGCGCAAACATCTTCATTGCCGGAACCCCAAAGGAAAATGTCTACATTACCGGAGCCTCAAGCGGAGAAACGGAATCAGGCCGTTCGACTTCTCCAGGCCATCTACGTGAGGCCCAGTGATTTATGTATCGATCCAAGTGCCAGTGAGTTTGAGCCGATACAGACGCCGAAGAAACTTCAGGATCGTTTGGAGGTGATTAGAGCAGTTGAAGGTGACGTCAACTTCACATTCGATGAGGTTCAAGATCAGCTTGGTACGACAGCACGAATAGAGGGGGTCCTGAATCGTAAGTCCGGCAGTGTCCGGTATAGGCGGAATGAGCCCAATTATGGGGATGAACCCATTCAACTTCACTTACTCGGTAACTTTGGAAACCCGACGAGATCCTTTTTTGTTCTGCACGATGCAGCCAGTAGCCATTGCTATGACCACTTTATCCATGAGGATTCAAAAGTCGGTTCCTCCATGACGAGAACCGGTAGGATAGGTGAATAGCCGCAGAACAAGGCGTCGCGCCGAATGCCCGATAAGCTCCACAAACGCCAATCCAACCACAGCCCAACCGCCGGTCATCGGCGGACTTGAGCGTTCTGCCCCCAAAACTTAGATGAGACCCGCACACAAGACCGCTCTGCTGTTCGGACTACCCGCGCTGACCATCTACGTAGTCGCATACGTGCTCCTTGTAGACACACACGAACCTTCAGTTACTGATGGCGGACACCCAATTTACCGATCTTCATTCCCAAAGGTCAGCACTTGGGACAAAATCGGACATATGGTCTTTCCGAAAGCTGGCCCTGCGAACTGGATTTTTCTTCCCATAGACCACTGCTGGCGCAGTGTAACCGGTCTCCCTTCTTCCAGAATCATAAATGAAGACATTTTTTGGAATGAGTATGTCGAATATAAGTTTGCCAGTGGTTAGATAAATCGCAGCGAACCCAAAGCAGGTCAAAGTGTTCCAGTTGCACCAACCCGGAAATGATAACCGGTAATTTTCCCCTATCCCCGTCCCAACGTCAATCGGCAAAGAGCAGAACCAGTCATGGATGTTACCGCCCAACTACCCTTCAATTTCTCACCAAGCTCACTGCCATGATGCGGTGAATTCACATAAAACGTTCTGCAAAGAAGCCCCTAAACCAATGAAAGCATTCACTTCGGCAATTCTCTCGATCGCGACACTCTCGACTGCCCTCGCAATAGAGCCAGGTCGCTATTTGATCACAACGCAGTATGTCGTGACAGGTGGCAGCGAGCCCGGCAGGGGGTATATACTCACCATCGGGACACAGGGTGGCGTCGTATTGGAGGCCGCAGCTTATGGCCGTCCAGATATTCCGCGCACCGAGAGTGCCAAACTCATCGAAGGCACCGACGGCAGTTTTATCCTGACGGCCCAATTTACCGTCTTTGATCCTCTTCCCCATCCAGCCCCCCGAAGCATCCGCCAAGGCAGTAGCCAATCCGCCCCAGCACCAGAAATTCAGCCAGAAAAGGACGACTTCGTCATCCATTATCTGAATCTTTCATTTCCCAAGTATCCCTTGAATCACACAGCAGGCGGTTCAGAGATCTCGCTAAGAGGGGCACCGAGTCTCCTAAGAGCCCAAATTGCAGCACTATCAAAGGCTGTCAGCGGTCACCCAAAGTGCACCACCTGATGGTCACTTGTTAGGATTCAAAGTGCACCACTCGCGGATGTGAAAACAGCTTCCTTCCAGGCATCGCAGAGGTGCATGGAAGCGGGGCATGGCCAAC
>CAIKHZ010000166.1 GCA_903827375.1 Akkermansiaceae bacterium | reverse complement strand
CGGTGATCAGCTCGCCCGGCTCCAGCGCCGTCTCGAACAACCCCTTGAAGAAGTCGTCCGCGGCGATCTTCCGCTTGTTGGTGGTGATCGTCGCGCCCAGCGCCAGCACGGCGGAGGGGTAGCACGCCGCCGGGTCATTGTTGGCAAGCGACCCGCCGATGGTGCCGCGATGGCGCACCGCCTCGTCACCAATGCCACCGGCCAGAGCGGCCAGAGCCGGGATCGCGGCCTTGACCTCGGCCGAGTTCGCCACGGTGCCATGCGTGGTCATCGCACCGATGGTGACCGAACCACCGGCGACCGTGATGCCCGACAGGCCGAGGCCCGACAGGTCCACGATCGCGGAGGGCTTCGCCAGGCGCTGCTTCAGCACCGGGATGTAAGTCATGCCGCCGGCCAGCGCCTTCGCGTCGGCGTCGCCGGAGAGGATGGAGGCCGCGTCAGCGAGGCTGGCGGGCTTCTGATACGTGAAATCGTACATCGTTCTGATCCCTTCGCCTTGCTTACTCGGCCGCCATTTTGGTCTGGCCGGCCTGGATAATCGACCATAGTTTCGGCCCGGTCGCGGGCATGTCGATGTGACGCACGCCGTAGTCCTTCAGCGCATCGATCACCGCGTTCATGATCGCGGGCGGGGAGCCGATGGCCCCCACCTCACCGCAGCCCTTCGACCCCAGGGGGTTGTGGGTGCACATGGTGTTTTCGGTGGCGACGTTGAAGTTGGGCAGGTTGTCCGCCCGCGGCATGGTGTAATCCATCATTGAGCCGGACAGCAGCTGGCCCGACTTGTCGTAGATGGCCGCTTCCAGCAGCGCCTGGCCGATACCCTGGGCAACGCCGCCCTGAATCTGGCCCTCGACGATCATCGGATTGACGACCCGGCCCACGTCATCGACGGCGGTGAAGTTGATCACCGTGGTGACGCCGGTTTCCGGATCGATCTCCACTTCCGCGATATGGCAGCCGCCAGGGAAGGTGAAGTTCTTCGGATCGTAAAACGCGGTCTCGTCCAGGCCGGGCTCGATCTCATCGATCGGGTAGTTGTGCGGGACATAGGCGGCCAGGGAGATGTCGGTCAGGGTCTTGGACTTGTCGGTGCCGGCAACGGTGAAGGTGTTGTTGGCGAATTCGATGTCCTCGACCGAGGCTTCCATCAGATGGGCGGCGATCTTCTTGCCCTTGGCGATGATTTTATCCATCGCCTTGACCATCGCCGAACCGCCGACGGCCAAAGAGCGCGAGCCGTAGGTGCCCATGCCGAAGGGGATTTTGGCGGTGTCCGCAGTATAATTTTTTGAGGATAACTGTTGGATGTGGGTTCTCACCTGGCGGGCGTGGCGCTGCAGTGCCTCGTCGCGGACTGACTCGTCGGTGGTTTCCAGGGCGTCGAGGTAGGCGTCCATGGGAGTTTTGGAATCCACGACGATGGTTTTGCCACCGGGCAGCCGAACGATGAGGTCTGGGCGAAGGTTTTTACCTTCGTCGGTGGTGGTGGTGTGCTGGATTTCGAAGTCGCAGTGTTCCTGCATGCCGGCGAGTTCCACCACCCGCCGCAGCTGCATTTCCCCCCATTGGCCACGGCCGATCGGTTGCCGCAGCGCCCTCACCAAGGTGGCTGTCTCGCGCTGCAGGCCAATCTGGCCCTCGCTGAGCGCGCGGACCTGGCTGCGGAGTTCGGCGTAGGCATCGTTGCGAAGTTTTTCAATCTCGCCCAAGCGCAATTCAAATTTTCCGAGGCTTTCGGCGACCGGTTGGACGAGTGCGGCGATGGCGGTCTGGCGTTTTTCGATATCGCCTTTGGCTTCCTCGGTGTGGGCGCTGAGCGAGGCCTTGGCGAGTTGCAAAAATTGCTCTGAGGACCCCTTGAGGGCGTCGGCGGAGAGGGCTTTGAAGGTGTCGGCGAGTTTGATTTCTGCGCGCTCGAGCAGGGCTTGTTTTTCCGAGGCAGCCTTGGTTTCGGCGTCAAAGCGGGAGCGAATCTCGGTGAGCTGGTTGCGAAATGTCTGGGCTTCCTGGCCGTTGCGCTGGGCCTCATCGCTCGCCTGGGCAAGCCGTGCCTCAATCTCCGCCGCTCGCCGCTCCTCAGCTTTTAGGCGCTCCTTGACGGCCGCTAGCTTGCCCGAGGCGAGCAGTTGGGCCATCAGCCAGCCAGCCGCTAGGGCGATGACGGCAGAGAGGATTTCCGGCAGGTAGGGTTGGAGTTGCGGGGGCATGGCAGAAAGAGACAAGCGGAAAAGCCCTCCCTCTGAAAGGCCGAAATGCAAATGGTCATAGGTCAGCCAGGGCGGTCGCCTGGCAGAGCGTCAGATGCTTATTTCAAAAGGATTTTTCAACTTTTTCTAGACTTTGGCCCTAAAATGACCAAGTTAGGCGGGTGATCAACCCCATTCAT
>CAIKHZ010000165.1 GCA_903827375.1 Akkermansiaceae bacterium | reverse complement strand
GCGGCTTCTCCGTTCCCATGCTGGGTGCCGCATCTGGTACCGCTCCCTTGTTTGATGCATATACGATGAGTGCGTGGGTGAAATGCACAACCGCCGCGGAGTGGCAGACGCTCTACGCGGACCTGAACTGGTCGGTTAACGATGTGAACAATCCGCTGTTCTCCTCGAGCAATCAGATGCTTTGTTCGGTGAACGGAACCAATGGGACAGACCACTGGTATCCAGCCACATGGGGCCTCGGCAAGTGGCACTTCATGACGGTGGCCTATGACAGCGTTGCGAAAACCGAGGTGTTCTACTTTGACGGAGTCAAGGTTCGTACCGACACCTTCACCAGCACGGTGCCAGTGCGCTTTGAGACCGGTGCCACCATCGGTTGCTGGGGTGGCGACGTGAACAACCGCCCGTTCCACGGCAGAATCGATGATTTCAGAATCTTTTCATCCGTCCTTTCCGATGCGGATGCTCTTAATTTGTATAACTCGCATCCAGTATTTAGTCATGCGATCGTCGCATCCGTTTCAGGCACGGGCGGTTCCATCAGTCCGCCTGGCAGCACGGCTGTTGATACGGGAGACAGCATCACATACACCTTCACGGGAGATACCGGCTTTGGGCCCGATCAAGTGTCCATCGATGGCGGTACTCCGGAACCTGCCGGTGCAAGCTATACCTTCACCGATGTGCAGGCACCTCATACCATCTCGGTCACGTTTGCCGCAGTGCCTTCATTCAACATCAACGCATCGGTGTCGGGTGGGAATGGAACCATCAGCCCGAGCGGAGATATAGCTGTGGACCTCGGCAAGAGCCAGACGTACACCTTCGTCGCCGATCCTGGATATATTTCCGACCAGGTGACCATCGATGGCGGATCACCCGGACGCGCCTCCGGTAGCTACACCTTCACCGATGTCCAGTCACCCCATACCATCTCGGTCACGTTCAAAGCCGTCCTGTTGCCTGAGGGTGCAGTGGCCTATTGGTCGTTTGACGGCACGCTCGCCGACCTTGTCGGGGGCAACACTCTAACCAAGACTGCGGGTACCTTGGCCTATGGCCCGGGGAATTTTGGCGGCAGCTCACTCTATCTCGATGGAAATACCACGCTGGGCCTCCTTGTCGGCTCGTTCCCGACGGGCGTGCCCACCGGCAGCGGCACCTACACCGTGTCCGCCTGGATCAAGGCCGACACGGGTTGCCCCGGCAGCGGCGGTTGGATCGGCTATGGCACTGGAGGCAGCGCCAATCTGGCTAACAATTTGCGCCTCAACGGCAACAACAGCGTGTTGGAGTATTGGTACGCCAATGACATGGGAGCCTCCCTGCCGAGCGGAAACTTCTTCGATGGCTGGCATTCAGTCATCGGCACGTGGGATGGCACCACGGAGACCCTCTACCTCGACGGCGTCGCCACCCACAGAACTGCCTCCGGCGTGAACGTCGGCAGCAGCAGTTTCGTTGTTGGGAAGACACTCAACGATGCCAACTTTAAAGGATGGGTTGGGGATTTGCTGATCTTGAATCGGGCAATGACTGCCTCTGAGGTGGCTGCATACAATTCCGGTGGTGCCCAGCTCCAGCCCGCCAGGACGATTTCCGGCACAATCAGTGATGCCGGCGGGCCTGTGAACGGTGCTTCGGTGAAGCTCAAAAAGGGAACAACGGTTGTTGCCGGCCCAGTGATCACAGCGGCGGACGGCGTTTACAGTCTGAGTGCGTCCTTTGCTGATGGTGACACTTGCACGGTCTCTGCATCCATACTGGGTGACCTTCCGGGAACCCTTCCCGTGTCGGTCAGTGTCGGCGTGAATGATTATCCCAACAGTGATATCACCCTGGCGTTCGACTCAAGCTACGATCCGACCCTCCTGTTCTCGATGACGGTTGATTCTCTAACGGGTCTGACCCCTGGCAATGCCACCGGCAGCCGCGCAACTGTCTATCCGGCTGGCGGCACGATGGTGGCGCTGAGCACGCCGAAGGTCATCGACGTCGATGGCCTGAACTGGGAGCACAACACCTATAGCTCTGCCGATGGTTACCGCTTCGTGGCACCCGGTGTGCCGAATGGCGCATACTCCGCCGCGATTCCAGCCACTGGTGTCAGTGTGGTTGCGGTTGTGCAGCCAACATACATCGGAGTGGGCGGTGAGCCCCGCGGTGAAATCGTGGACTTGTTCTACAGCGAACTGTTCCTAGCCGTCAGCCACAGTCCCGGCAACGAAGGGGAAGTCATTGTCAATTGGAGAGGTTACACCACACGCAATACCGGCTACAAAATCCCGAATGGCCAGAAGACCATTCTTTGCCTCGTGGTTCAGCAGAACGGTGATACGGTGCTCTTTGCCAACGGTGCGAACGTCTGGAGCGCTGCCAGCGGCAAAGACTATTCAACGCTTCAGCAATCCGGGTTGAACGGCGGAGCCAAGACCATCGCAGTTGGACGCAACGACTACGACGGTTGGTCAACCTTCAGCGGTAACATTGGTGACGTCTATCTCTACAAGACGGCGATTTCCGATACTCGGCGCAGTGACTTGCAGAGTTCGCTTGCCACCAAGTTTGGTATTGCACTGCCAATCTTCCACACGATCACAGCAAGCGCCGACGCCAATGGCTCAATCAACCCGAGCGGGACCATTGACGTCCCGGACGGCCAGAGCAAGACATTCAGCTTCTATGCAAATGACGGATTCGTGGATGTTGTCACGGTGGATGGAATCCCCCAATCGGGCCACCCCACCAGTTATACGTTCACCAACGTGACGGCTCCGCACACCTTGGACGTTACATTCACGGTGGTAACAGATCCGCCGCCGAACGATAACTTTGCCGCCGCGATTGCCTTGGTTGGTAACAGAGGCACCCAGACCGGCACCCGCACAAATCACGCCACCTTCCAGGCTGGCGAGCCGATATGTGGCTATGATACCACGGTCAACACCGTCTGGTTCAAATGGACCGCCCCATCAGATGGAGCATTCACGATCAGCACGTTAGGCTCAAGGAATGGCAACCACACCGAATGGGATGCTGTGGTTGGCATATATACCGGGACCTCGCTCGCGGATCTGGTACTCGTGCCGGGTCTGGCCAATGGCAACCCTCAGGACACCGGCCTAGAGGAAATCATGCAGTTTGCGGCGACCGCAGGCACGACGTATTACTTCCAGATGGGTGGCGATGGCGGCGGCGGCCCCAACTTCCCGGATGATGCAATCAACATCCTTCTCAACTGGTCGTTTGTTGGCACAGGTGCCAGCTACGCCGACTGGGCCAACGCCAACGTCGGGGGGCAGGCGGCGAATTTGGACTTCAACAATGACGGAGTTCCCAACGGCATTGCCTACTTCATGGGTGCCACCGGCCATGCCACCAATCCCGTCCCGAACGCAAGTCGTACGGTCACCTGGCCAATGAGTGCGACCTTCACCGGAAGCTATGAGGTTCAAACCTCCTCGGACCTCCTGAACTGGGCACCTGCCTCACCGCAACCCAGCCCCGCAGGTGGCTATCTATCATACACGCTGGCACCCGGCTCGGGCAAACACTTTGTCCGCTTGCTGGTTACTCCCGATTGATACGCAGTCTTGCTGAAAAACCGCGACTCCGGGCGCTTCCTCCAAGCGCCCGGAGATTGTGGCAGCCCAGAGGTGAAAAAGATGATAGAGGATATATAATCCACTCATCTTTCTGGCCCGGGTGAATTTCCCGGAGGTTCTGGTTTTCCTCCGGGCATGGTTCGGGGTCGCTGACGCAAGTCGGCGGCCCCGTTTCGCGTGTTCCTTCCGGCACTCATTTTTCCTCAACTGCGCAAAAAGGACATAACTTTCGCTTAAAGAGCATTGCCCAATACGCAGCTTGCTGTTCTAGTCACGGGGTAATGGCGGCTGGAACCTGTGCCCGTGTTTGACTTCTAAACCGCCAAACTCGGGAGCATCGGCCAGTTGATCATTATGCTAACAAATATCTACCAAAATAGACCCAATGAGCACTCCGATTGCATTCATTCACCAGCAAGCCCGGCGCGCCCTGGTACTTGCCGGGCCGCTGCTGTGGCTAGCCGGAACCCCGGTTGCCCCGGCGGCTTCGCCAATCAAGGTTGCCGGCCAATTATTGATCGATTTGAACTACACCCGAGGCATCACCACCGAGGCGAATGGCAGCGAAACGGTGGTCACCAGTTGGACAAATTTTGGCACGGAGGCTGGTAGTTTTACCAAGGTGGCCTTGTCGCCTTATGCCCCCAGCATGGGCGCAGCCTATTTGGTTCCTCCGCGGATGACTACCAATGGCGCGGTAACGGCACCAGAGGCACCCGGATCTCGGTTGTTAGTTGCATCTTTTCCGACTCCGCCGCAGCTTCAAGGCAACAGTCCTTATTCGATCGAGGTCTGGTTGTGGAAAAATAACTCCGCCACCGATCAGCGCGGCGTGTTCGCGTGGACCGAAAACACTCCAGCCACCGGCGATGCCGGGAAGTTTTGCGCCGGCGATCCAGTGGCGTTGCACAACAACACCAAAGACTTGACCTGGGGCACCATGCCCACCAACGATAACGCATGGCATCACGCCGTGCTAACGTTTGACGGCAGCACCGAGAAAATCTATCTCGACAAAGTCCTAACCAACAGCGGGGCGAAAACCCTGAACATCGCCTCCGGCACTTATTACCCGACGCTTTTCAGCGGGATCTTCAGCGTCGTGCCACCCCAAACCAGCTTCAGCTTGAACGGCTCAATCGCCGCAGTTCGGGTCCATTCCGACGCCTTGTCAGCTGCCGACGTGTCTAGCAACTTCACCGCTGGCATCAGCGCCATACCGCAACTCGATGTTACGGTGCAGGCGCTCGGTGCATCTAACGTTGGAGGCACCACGGCTACCTTGAATGGCGAGTTAGTGTCAACCACCGATCCGGCAACGACGGCTTTGACGTTTTACTACGGCACCACCGATATGGGCAGAGTTACTTCCGACTGGGACCACTCGATCACGCTGGCAGCCCCGCGCAACACCGGGCATTTTTCCACGGCACTCACTGGGCTGACACCAGATACGCCGTACTTCTACCGGATTCACGGCATCAACGCCAACGGTGAGGGCTGGTCGCCGGCTCACACCTTTACCCCGTCTTATCCCAAGGACATTCTTAGTTTCAATTTCGGCGTTCGCGGAGCTGCGGCGATTTCCGGAACCAATATCACCATGAGTGTGCCATATGGCACGGATGTGACGACGCTTTCGGGTAGCTTCACCCACAGCGGTGTTTCGGCCAGCCCGGCGTCACCCTTCACTCAAGACTTTAGCGCACCGCAAACCTTCATCATCACCGCCACGGATCTTAGCACCAAGAGTTATACCGTGACGGTCACCGTGCTGCCACCCAGTTACAATTGGGTGGGTGCATCTAACGGCTCGTGGTTCACTCCGACCGACTGGAGTTCCAGCCTTCCGCTGGCAGGCAAGGTGGCCGTGTTCTCGAATGCCGGCGCAGGTGCTACAGTTGACATCGATGGCCCCGGTGCCACCGCTGGCGGAATCTTGTTCAACAACAATGTCGCTAACACTTTGATCAAGTCCAGCACCGGATCCCAACTCACCCTCGATAACCTCGGTGTAGATGTGAACATCACCACCAATGCAGGGAGCCACACAATAGGTGCTAAAACAATTGCCGCGACGCGCGTGGGCTGCACAGGTGCAGGGACGGTGGTCCTCTCCAGTGTTGATAACACCTTTGACTCGTTGACGCCCGGTAACTGGAGCTTCGTCGGAAACTTTCTCATGGACGACTCAGTGGTCCCCAATCCATCACTGACCCTGACTCGTGGGATTAACAACTTCTCGAATGGTGGTGCTTCGATCCCGTCGCGGTTCAATATGACTGCCGGTTCGCTGACTTTGGGCGGCGATTTCCGACTGTCCCAAGATGGCGGCTTCAGTATCTCCACCATCACCGGTGGCACGGTCAATCAGACGGGCGGCTGGGTCCAAGTGGGCTACAACAGCGGCGTGGCCACCTTCAACCTCGGCGGCAACGCGGCCTACTCCACCACCGGCATGTTGGATATGTCCGACGCTTATGTCTGCAATGCCTATGCCAATTTCTATGGATCTTCCACAGCCAGCTTTGGCAGCATCAACATTGTCTCATCTAACAGCGCTGGCAACGGCCAGTATGGCTTGATCAATTTGTCGGATACCGCCTCACTCACCGCCAACTCGATCCAGATTGCAGTCAGTCAGCTCAACTCAGGCGGTCTGAATACTGGCACCCTCAATCAGGACGGCGGCACTCTCACCATCAATGGCACCGCCTCGCTGGCCGTCTCCGCACCAGCCGGAGCCCCGCTAAGCTTGCTAGGTAGCTACAACCTTTATGCAGGAGTGTTTAAAGCACGCAAGATCGCCACCGGGACCGGCAACACTGGCACCGCCCGCCTCAATTTCCACGGCGGCACACTTGCCTACAACGACACAACCGCCCAGCCGGATTTTATCGCTCTAGGCGCTCATGGTGCTGCCTACATATACGAGGGGGCAACCATCGACACCGCAGGCCAGAACGTCACGGTCAACACTCCGCTGCTCGCTCCCACCGGCTCCGGCGTCACTAGCATTCCAATCACCGCAGGCGGTAGCAGCCAGTTCGTTCCTGGTGCCGTTAGGATACTTCGCAATGCCGCCGACACCACCGGCATCGGTGCCACCGCCGCCGCAGTGGTCAATCCGGCAACCGGGGTGCTGACGGCTATCCGCATCACCAATCCCGGCACCGACTATACCTTGCCACCGACAGTAACACTCGATCGCGGTGAAGGCAGCACCGCCACATTGGGCACTGTGGCGATCGGTAGCAACACCTTTACCGGTGGGCTAACGAAGAATGGGACAGGCACTCTGACGCTTACCGGTGCAAACACGTACACTGGAAATACCACCGTCAATGCAGGCACTCTATCGCTCGCCACACCATGCCTCGAGGATGGCGCCGACGTGATCCTCGCTGCCAGCGGTGCCATTCTCAATCTCAATACCGGTGTCGGCGACACCATCCGCGCGTTCATCATCGGTGGCGTGGCTCAAGCCATCGGCGAATGGGGGGCTATCGGCTCGGGTGCCATTTATGAAAGTGAGTTTATCACCGGTTCCGGCAGGCTGCTGGTCACCAGTAAGGTCGTATCATCTCCATATTCGATTTGGGCCGCCGCCAAATACCCCGCTGCCGATTTATCTGATCCCTCGGCTGACTTGGATCACGACGGCATGAGCAACTTCCAAGAATTCGCCTTCGGCCTTGATCCCACCAAGGGCTCGTCGGTCAACCCGATCAGCGTGCCCTTTGGCAAGTTCAGCGGCACGTTCAGTTATACCCGCAACGCTGCCTCAGGTCTGACGTACACCGTGTTGACCTCCACCGACTTGGTAACTTGGAGCAGCGCCCCTGCCAGTCAGGTGCCGGGCACTCCCGATGCCAATGGCGTCGAAACGGTAGCCGTCGCGCTCACCAGTTACTTGCCGCCAGCCGGTGGCAAGTTGTTCGTGAGGGTATCCGCACACTGATTCAAAAATATGATAGAAATTCGCGGATCGGAGGCTGAGGATGCCTAGTCCTGCACAATCCGCGCTTTCTAGCAATTGAATTGCTGCCTGCCAGGGTGAATTTCCCGGAGGTTCTAGTTTTCCTCCGGGCATGGTTCGGGGCCGCTGATGCAAGTCGGCAGCCCCGTTTCCTGTGTTACGCCGCAGCCACCCTTTCATCATCCTCAAGCGCAGGAGCCTCTCAAAAATATTCTGTCGCATTGCAGCGGCGTGTCTATGACCGCCGATGGGAACAAGATGCCATGTCGAATCACAGGGTTGATTGGCTCATCATGGTCATCGACGGTCATAGACACGCCGCTGCAGCACATCTCAATTCCGCAAAAAAGACATGGCTTTCGCTTAATGCATATTGTCAGGAGGCTGGGCTCCTGATTTAGTGACGAGGTCATGACGGCTGCAGCCGATGCCCGTGTTTGGCGCCAAACCCATACGCACCGGGGATCATCCCGCAGCAGATCATGGCATGAATGAGCAAAATGAATCCACGACATCCCTATCATCAGATGACAACCAAACGCCCCTGCCCATACCTGCCGATGCTAGCCAGTCTTGTTGTGGCAGGACTCACTGCGCTGTTACCCGCCGAGACGCCGACGGATAAGCCAGCCCGAGACCTGACGTTTTTCGTGGTGTCCGACACCCATTACGGGCTGAGTCCGGAGGGAGATCGCACGGTGCCGATGCTGGTGGATTGGATGAACGAGTTGCCGGGCACAGCCTATCCGGCGGTGATTGGCGGCACGGTGGCAGCGCCGCGCGGGGTGTTGCATATCGGTGACATCACCAATGATGGGAAAAAGGAGGCGTGGGCGATGTTTGTCAGGGATTACGGACTAACTGGCAAGGATGGACGCTTGCACTGGCCGGTTTACGAGGCCTATGGCAACCACGATGGCGGCCCCAAGACGCCGGTGCGCGACGGAATTAGAGCCCGCAACCCACAGCGCGTCGGTCTGACGGCAATCTCGGCCAACGGCTTGCATTATTGTTGGGCCTGGGATGGCATCCTGTTCATCAATCTGGGGATCGCGCCTGGCTCCACGACCCATCCGTATGACCCGGAATTCAGCATGGAATTTCTGGAGGAGGTGCTGACCAAACACGCCAAGCCGGGCCAGCCCCTGATTTTGATGCACCATTTTGGTTTCGACAAGGGCCACAGCCTCGGTTGGTGGGCTGAGGAACGGCGCACCCGCTATCACGAACTTCTCAAGGATCGCAACGTCATCGCCATCCTTCACGGTCATGCCCATGAGCCGTTTATCTATCAGTGGGAAGGCATCGATATCTATCACCCACCTCATTTCAAACAGAAGGACCCCAAGAAAAACGAGGGGGCCGTCACTCATGGATTTTTCGTGTTCCACCTCACCGGCGACGAACTTACCGTGGCCGAACGCAAAAGCGACGCCACCTGGGGCATGACCGCTACCAAAAAATTGTCGGCAACCTCCCCCATAACCCAACCCGCGACTTCAAACCCGTAAAATTCCCCGCCCGAATCCTGTCATTTGCCCGGTTTGTCTGCCTGCCCTGCGCCGGTCTTGCGGGTCTCCATCGGCCGATGGGGTCAGTCCTCGCATGGTAACATTTATTTGAGGCATTGCGCTTCCGCCGACAGCCGACAGTTAGGGAATCCGACTTGGTCGCTCCGTTGTGGGCAGCGAGGTCGAACACTGAGTTCTGGAGTTGGGCGCGGATAAGACCTGGGATGGCCACTGGGAATGGAAATGACTGTTAGACAAGCCGCTTGGCAGTTCCAGAATTTGGCTCAGTGGCGCAAAAGTTTGCGCAGGAATTCCGCATCGGAAAACTTGGCATTTGTCCCTTGGCGAACAATCACCAGATCGAGTGACGGAATGACGAACAGGCGTTGATAGCCTGAGCCCACCACGGCCACCAGATCCGTGGGGGCATTGCGGCAGATGCAGCGATTGTGCCAATCCTGGTCCTGCCACTTTTTTTCTAACATTTCCTCGATATCGCACTCGCGGGCCCCCTTGCTGGCAGCGGCTGTATTGAGCCAAAACCCCAAGCCGAACATCGGATTGATGCGGCTGCCCTGCAAGCACGCCGCAAACGCCTTTGGCGGGACAATTTCTCGCCGTCCGATGCTGCCATGGCCTAACATCATCAATCCAAATCGCGACCACTGGCGTGCAGTTAGAAAAAACCCGCTGGCCACCAGCGGCATGCCTTGAGTGTCGGCTCGATACGGCACTGGGCCGATGCCCAAAGGAATGAGCAATTTGTGTTGGACGTAGGCGAAAGGGGATTCGTTGCGGGAGGCGAGCTTGCGGCGAAGCACTTCGCAGAGGATTTGGCCGTGGCTGGGGCCGTAGGTAAAGGCTGCGCCGATGGGGGCCACCGTTGGGGTGCGCAGGGCGAGTGCATTGCGATCGGCGACCTTGTCTGAATGCAGGTGAAAGACGGGGTCGAGGCCGTCGCTGAAGTTCATGAGTTCGCGCAGGGTGATGTTGGCGCGTTGGGAGGAGCCGCGCCACTCGCTGATGGTATTGGCCACGGGTTCATCGAGGTGCAGCAGGCCATCTTTGGCTGCCACCAGGGTGGCGAGGGTAAAAAACGCCTTGGTGCCGCTATAGATCTGGTGGGCCAGGTGCGCGTCGCCGCCATTTGGATACTCCTCCAACAAGGTTTTGCCGTGTTCGAGGACGAGCAGTGAGCAGCCCCGCAGTCTGGCGGAATAGTCCGCAGCGTCGCGCAATGCCTGCCGATCAACCCCGGCATCAGCCAATGGTGCCGCCGCCACCATCAGCCAGATGGCGGAGCCGATGCACGCTGCAGATCGCCTCAAGAGGTGGCCTGCTGACAACAGCGGTGTCTGGGTGGGGGCGGGACGATACATGGCGTGGGCTGAAGCCCGGACTGTAGCTGCAAGCGGACGTTTCGCAACCCTTGGGATGATGCGCCCAGACAGCGGAAATATCAGCGGGATCTGGATTTCGCTTGCGCTCAGATGCGAGCTTTCTAGTCTGAGGCCCTATGAAAACGCTATTTGCCGGATTGTTTTTCGCCGCCAGCTTGCTCCCCGGGTGGGCGGCCCCCCTGCCAACTCTGATCATCGATGGACAGAACAACCATGATTGGAAAGCCACTACTCCCGTGATGAAAGCTGCCTTGGAGGCAACCGGCTTGTTCAGCGTGGAGGTGGCGACGGCACCGGGCGGCAATGGTCCGGAGTTGGCGGCATTCAAACCGGATTTTGCCAAATACAAAGTGTTGGTCATGAATTACAACGGGGAAATGTGGAGTGAAGCCACCCGCAAGGCGTTTGAGGAATATGTCGCTGGCGGCGGCGGCTTGGTGGCAGTGCATGCGGCCGATAATTCGTTCCCGAAGTGGCAGGCCTACAACGAAATGATTGCCGTCGGCGGCTGGAATGGCCGAGACGACAAGTCCGGTGCCTACCTGCGCTGGAAGGACGGCAAGCCGTTGCTCGATACCCGGCCCGGTGGCGTCGGTCATCATGGCGAGCAGCACCCGTTTGTGTTGGAAGCCCGTGCCCCCAAGCACCCGATCATGGTCGGCCTGCCAGAGAAATGGCTTCATGCCACCGACGAACTCTATGATTTTATGCGCGGCCCGGCGAAAAATGCCACCATCCTGGCGACGACCTTTGCCGATCCAAAGTTTGGCGGCAGCGGCGAGCAGGAAGCCCAACTCATCGTCATCAGTTATGGCAAGGGCCGGGTCTTCCATACCACCCTCGGCCACGGGGTCGAAGCCATGAAGTGCGTGGGCTTTATCACCACCCTCCAACGCGGCACCGAATGGGCCGCCACAGGCAAGGTCACCCAACAAGTCCCCGCCGATTTTCCCAAGGCCGACGCCGTGAGCTTGCGCAACTGACGCCTCAGCCGACTCCGGCAAAGACGAATCCTGAATTTGCGCTTCCCGAAGGCGCAAATTCCTTTATGCTCGCCGCATGACGCAGCGGTTTTTTCTTCCTTTGTTATGTGGTTCTGTGGGCATGCTCCTGCCTGCCTGCGGCCCCTCCACTGATTTGCCGCTGATGACGGCCAGCAACCCACAGGCATCCAGCGAGGGAGAGGTCCTTTTTCAACAGGGCAAACAAGCCGAAGCATCAGGCAATCGCAAACGCGCCATCAAGCGCTACGATCAAGCCGCCTCTAACTTTCCCTTCGCCCCTTCCGCCGCTCAGGCCCGCTTCCGCCAAGCCGAGTTGCTGGAACAAAACGGCGATCGAGTCGAGGCGTTCGAGGCCTATCAAAAATTCCTGATCCGTTTCCAAGCTAGCAACCTCTATTCATCCGCGCTGGCAAGCCAAGGAAAAATCGCCCAGGCCGCCGCCGATGGCAGCATCCAAAAAAACTTTCTCGGCATCCACTCCAGACTCGCCACCGACAAAATCGTCGAAATGCTCGGTCAAGTCCGCGACAACGCCCCCAAAACCTACACCGCCGCTCAAGCCCAGTTGACCATCGGCCGGATCTATCAGGACGAGCACAACGTCGCAAAATCCATCGAGGCCTATCGCCAACTTGTCCGCGACCAACCCGACTGCAACGAGGCTCCTGAAGCCCTCTTCCGCGTCGGCGTTGTGCTCACCGAGGATGCCACCCGTGGCAATCGCAACCAAGCCACTCTTGATTTGGCACGCGAGGCATTCAACGATTACCTGACGCAATATCCGACCCATAGCCGCAACGCCGAAGCCCGCCAGCTTCTCGCCAACCTCGGGTCCCGCGAACTTCAAGGATCCTTCAATATAGCCGAGTATTATTACAAAATCAGCCAGTTCGAATCCGCCAAAGTCTATTACCGCGATGTCCTGAAACGTGCCCCTTCAGGTGCCCTCCGCGATGCCTCCAGCGCCCGTCTCAAGCAACTCGGCGAGTGATGGTGTCCTCCCCTCCCCTGCCCTGCCCCTGCGCATGAACTCGCCACTCCTGCTCGCCCCACTGCTGCTGCTCGCTTCCTGTGCCGGATACCACATAGGCAACGCCAAGCCCACAGCCCTGGCCGGCGTCAAGTCCATCGCCGTGCCGATGTTTGCCAATGACACCCAGCACCCCAGAGCCGAGGCGCTCGCGACCTCTGCCGTCTCCAGCGCCCTCAGCCAAGACTCCACTTTCCGCGTCACCCGTAGCGAGCATGCCGACGCCATCCTCGAGGGCCGCATCAAAAATATCAGCTACTCAGCCATCCGCGGATCCCGCCTCGACACCGTCCACCCAGACGAACTCTCCAATACCGTCACCCTCATGTGGATCCTCAAGGACGCCAAAAATCCCAGACATATTCTCGCCTCTGGCTCGTCCATCGGCACCAGCCAACTCTTCGTCGATCCAGACCTCCAAACCGCTCGCAACAACGCCTTGCCCGACGCCCTTGAACGAGCCGCCGACGCCCTCGTCTCACGCATCGCCAATGGATTCTAATCAATCCCCTAGCGAATCGGCTTGACGCCATACCCACCGGTTGGTATTTTCTTTCGCATGAACCAACGTAAAAAGCAGCCTCGAGTCACCCGGGCGGCGCTTCTGGATGCAGCTGGCGAGGAGTTTTCGAGTCAGGGATATGTTGGCACGGGTTTGGGCAGTGTGGTGGCTCGGGCTGGACTCACGAAGGGGGCGTTATTTCATCATTTCCCTGACAAGCGGAGTTTGGCGCGGGCGTGGATTGACGAGCGTCTTGGGCAGGCGATCGCCGAGTTGTGGCTCGCTCCCCTGGAGCACGCTGACTCGCTGGATGCGCTGAGACAACTGTGTCGCCAGCGCTTCAGTGAACTGGCACCTAGCGATCCCACTGCGGCGTTGAGCGCCCTTGCTGCGGCTGGTGGCGGCCCGGACGACCCGTTAGGTGAGGAGTTGGAGAAGATCTGGATTGCCTGGCGGTCGGCGGTGGCTGGATTGCTGGAACGCGGCAAGAGCGCTGGCCGGATTCACCGGTCGATCAAGCCAGCAGCCGAAGCCGCCTTTTTTGTCGCTCTCATTGCCGGGGTCTGGGTCACCGCCAGCTCGCCGCGCAATCTGGAAACCCGGCGCGCATGCCTCAACTCGCTCGAAGACTACCTCGAGACCCTGCGCAGCTTGCCCGCCTGAGGCTGCCATCCCACGCGGGCTGTTGCCAAGCCACTCTCGAAAAAAATATTTTTTTCAGGATTGGATCTATGTCGTGGTCAAAGTGGAATATATTTGAGACAATGGCCGTGCAGCGATCCCACATTCCCACACCTCCATGGCGCAGAAACGCTCTGACTTTTACCACACGATTGAATACATCGGTCCGCGCCCGCAAAAGCCCAAGCGCCAAAATTTCTTTGGTGGCTGGGTGATTTTAGTGATAGCGGCAGCCATCACGTTCTGGTTCGGACGGCCATTGTTGCCATTTTTGCGGGCGGCGCAAAGTGGGACATCGCTGGAGCAAGCGCACCTGCTGATGGACTCGTTGGAACGCTCCGGCACCTTTGGCGATCGGCTGGCAGCGGCGGCTCTCGCCCACTCGCTTAAACCCATCGCCTATGAGCCCGCCTACTACAGCATTCCCTATCCGAATGGCGACGTGCCTTCCGGCAAGGGCAAAGCCGAGGATGTGATCATTCGGTGTTACCGCCAGCTCGGCATCGACCTGCAGGTGGAGGTTCACGAGGACATGGAGAAAAATTTCAAGTATTACCCGCAGATTTTCCCGGGTGTGACTGCGCCCGACAAGAACATGGATCACCGGCGCACATTCAATCTCCAATGTTTTTTCAGCCGCAAGGGCACCGCGCTGACCCGCAGCCGCAATGCCGCTGATTACCAACCTGGCGACATCGTCGTTTGGGCGCTGGTGGGCAACCATTCGGCCGAAGCTCACATCGGTATCGTCGTCCCAGGCCCGGACGGCAACACCACCCAGCCATGGGTCGTCCACCACCTCGACACCAACGTCAAATGGGAAAACTCGCTCTTCGACTATCAGATTTTGGGGCACTACCGGTACCCGGCGAAGAGACAGGGGAATTAGGCAGGGTGAGGCCAATCTAGCAAGTCCCTGGAGAAGGGTTGCATTTTGGTGGGGCCGCGCGATGCTGCGGCGTGTTGTCGAGTTTTGCAGATTATGGCCATTTTGCTACCCGTTTTTGCGGCCTGCTGGCTTATACTCTGTTGATGGCCATGAGCGGCTGCAGCCCGCAATTCACCCCAGTGAGCCGGGTCAATCCGTCCTGCATTCAAGCTGCCGTGGGTGATATGAGTGAGACATTTGGCTACCGTCGCTGGATTTCAAAAACGAGCGAGCCTGATGTGATCATCATCGGTATCCATGGTTTCTGTGGGGCCTCCATCGATTACGCCAACCTCGGCCAGCACCTGCTCGTTCATCAACCGCGCAGTGGCTTGTATGCCTACGAAGTGCGCGGCCAGGGCAGCGACCCGATCCTCGAAAGACGCGGCGATATTGGCGACCCCAAGGACTGGTATCGCGACCTGTTCGCCTTCACCCAGTTGGTGCGCGAGCGGCACCCCGACGCCAAAATCGTCTGGTATGGCGAGAGCATGGGTGGGCTCATCGCCGCCCACGCGCTGCGGCAATCCCCGGCTGCCGACCTGCCCTGCGATGGGTTGGTGCTCTCGTCGCCTGTGGTGCGGTTTCGCGACGATATTCCGGCGTGGAAAATCCAGTTGCTACAGGTGGCCGCCGAGACATTTCCCTTGGCACGCATATCTCTCGATATTCTTTCCGGTGGGCAGGATGTGCAAGTCACCCAATCAACCAAGCACGCAAGTCAAGCGGAGAAAAATTCCTACAACATCAAGCTCCACACGTTGCGTCTGCTGGGCACTTTGGGCCGTCACATCGAAAGCATGAACGAATGTGCCGCCGCCTTGCGGGTACCGGTGCTCGTCCTCCACGGTGGCAAAGACTACTTCAACAGCGACGCTGACGTACGCGGATTTGTAGCACAGATGGCTCCGGGTATCCGCAAAACCTATCGAAATTACCCGAATGCCTATCACCTACTGATGTACGATACGCAGCGGGACAAGGTGTTCCGGGACGTGGAACACTGGCTCAATCGCCTGCGTTAGCCCTCAGATGCGGCGTCTTGTTAAATCAGGTTTAATGCTTGATCGGGTGTAATTGCCCGAATCCCGAGCGAATCAGATCCCTTGAACCTCAGTGAGGTTGTGCGTGACGATGAATGAGAACGCCGTTGGTATTCGTCACCTTGGGAATCGCCGTGAAAGTGGAACCTGTTTGCCCCATGAAATATTCCACCCCATTGGGCACCCCGTCATCGTCGAAGTCCAGATCCGCCGTCTGGTTATTCGCATAGAGGCCCGCCCAGGTGGCATAGTCCCAGCCACTGGCGGATGGAGTGTAGATCATTTCAGTCTCAGGTCAGTGACATACTCAAATGGAACCACCTGCTTACTG
>CAIKHZ010000164.1 GCA_903827375.1 Akkermansiaceae bacterium | reverse complement strand
TCATCGCAATTTATCTGTCACCATGCACGGGGTTTGCAGGCAGCGGCTCAGTATTCCCGCATGAGCAGGTGCCCGGCGATTTCACGGAGGCGGGCGGCTTTGCTGCCGAGGGGCGCGAGGGCGGTCATGGCACTGCGGGTCAGGCGGGCGGCTTCGCGACGGGACGCATCGAGGCCGAGAATAGATGGATAGGTGGCCTTTTGTACGGCTTGGTCTTTGCCGGCGGTTTTGCCCAAGACCTCAGTGCTTTGGGTGACATCGAGGATATCGTCGATGACTTGGAAGGCGAGGCCCAGAGCGTGGCCAAAAGTGGTCAGGGCGGCGAGCTTGGCAGGGGTGGCGTTGGCGCTCATCGCTCCGAGGCGCAGGGCGGCAGTAAGCAAGGCGGCGGTCTTGGCCTCGTGGATGCGCACAAGCTGGCTGCGCTTGAGGAGTTGCCCCTCGCCTTCGAGGTCCATCACTTGGCCGCCGATCAGGTGCGTGCTGTCGCCGGCCTGGGCCAGTGCGGCAACAAAATGACGGGTGGTGTAGCGCCGGGTGATCGGGGTTTGGACTAACGCAGCGAACGCATGGGTGAGCAAGGCGTCCCCGCACAACACCGCCATGCCTTCGCCGTACACTTTGTGACAGGTCGGCCGACCGCGGCGCAAGTCGTCATCATCCATGCACGGCAGGTCATCGTGAACCAATGAATACGTGTGCAGCAACTCGACCGCACAAGCGGCAGCCAACGCGTTAGTGGAGCTGCCGCCGCAAGCCTCAGCTGCAGTCAAGCACAGCACGGGTCGCAGGCGTTTGCCGCCGGAGAACACGGCATAGCGCATCGCCGCGTGCAGCGTCGCGGGGCGCTGCTTGGCCGGCGGCAAGCAGGCATTCAAGGCCGCATCCACTTCTAGGACGCGGCCGGCGAGATAACTTTTGAGAGGCATGGTGCAAGGCGTGTGGTGAAAATTTCCGAGCAAGCATTGGACCAAAACCGCGGCTGTCAGGCCTATTTTAGCGAGGCGAGGATTTGCTCGGTGAGGGCCTTGACGAGTTTTTCCGCCTCGGGATTGAGCGTCGAACTGCTGCTGCCAGAAGGGCCGCTGGCGGCGGGAATCTGGCAGACGGTGCCGGGTTGAAACTCGGAGTTATCACATAGTTCGCATTCTTTCCAGGAGGCTCGTTTGTCATCCATGCCTAGAGACTTGCGCACTGCGATAAGCTCCTTGGCCTGACCGGTCGTCATGCTCATTAACTTGCCGCGGTTCAGCTGGGATGCCACCCACACGACTTTGCACAAGGCCTCGAGGTTTTCCATCTTCCAAAATGCATCCTCGACGTCCTTGCCCCAGGTAATGACACCATGGTTGATCATCAGCACAGCCATGTGGTCAACACCGGCCTTGCCCACCGAATCGGCGACTTCCATGGTGCCGGGGGTCCCGTATTCTGCCAGACCGATTTCCCCAAGGAACACATCCGCTTCGGGAACCATGCATGTGGGTGGGCGTACCCCGGCCACTGCAAAGGCGGTGCCATGTGGCGGATGGGCGTGGCAGCAGGCCTTGCACTTTGGCTGGCGCTTCATGATGGCCAGATGGGTCAGGCACTCAGAGGTGCGTTTGAATCTGCCGGCCACTTGCTTGCCTTCCATATCCACCAGGCACATTTGCTCCATCGTCATAAATCCCTTGGAAACCAAGGTGGGCGTGCATAGCACCAAGTTATCACCAACTCGGATGGTTAGATTCCCGCCGTTGCCGTCGGTGTATTCGCGAGCCCACATTCTCTTGCCGATGTCCACCATGCGGTGCTTGATGGCGACGATGGGCGGGGAGTCGAAGAAGGCCTGAATTTCGGCAGGAGTCTTGGGATCGTTGCCGGGCGTCCAGTGGTACTCGTAATCGGGGAGGATCGGCACTCCCGGGACAGCCGTGGAGGAAGCGGCACTGGCACCCCCGGCACGCACTGGGCCGAGGCCATCCCGCAGCACATCTTTGGCAGAGGGCGTGAGCAGAACGTTCTTCGGCAGATCGGCGGCAGACTTGCCGGATCTGAGGAAGGCTTCCATGTCGGCGGCGGTGAAGACTGTCTTGGTCATGGGATGATAATGTTAGGTTGGTGAGTTAGACGGCGGGTGGTTGATAAGAGAGAGAATCAAAAATGGCGACGGTTATGGCGTCAATTGGGATGGGAAAATCAAACGGGGCGGTGGCTTCCGCGCCTTCGACGATACCGACAATATCGCCGTCGCCCGCCCCGATGTTATCGTATGCGATGAGGCTGTTTTGTGCGGAAAGTCCGGGTGCTTGCTGGCACGCTCCGTTGAACTGGCCCGCGTCCAAGGGATTGACCATCAACCAGCGCCCGCCTTTGAAGGAAGGATCTTGGAGGTTGAGGGTCACTCGACCGATGACTTGGGCGACGCGCATTGGAGAGACAGAGGTGCCAGTTATGAGTTATAGGTTATCGGGAAGACGCAAGACGCAAGACTGCAAGACGCAAGAACAGAGAATGAGTGATGCCGTAGCATCTCTTCTATTGAAACTTCTGGTCTTGTGTCTTGCGTCTTCAAGTCTTGTGTCTTTTGGATGTTTTGTTTAATCCACCACCCCTTGGATGAAATTGCGAATGGGCGAGAAGTCATCGTGGACGATGTGGCGGGCCCCCAAGCCGTCTGTGGAAACAAAGACGTTCGAGTGGAGGCCGGCACCAAACAGGTCGATGGCCACCATTGGTGCGCCGCTCAAGCGCCGGTCGGCATCCAGTGGCTGGCACAGCAACAGCTTGCAGCCCTTCAGTGAGGGATGCGCATGGCTGGTGACTGCGTGGCCAACGACTTGAGCGAGGATCATGGGGGGACGAGTTATGAGTTATGGGTTATCATATAATCCGCAGGTTTTCGACGAGTACGCAACGGCGGACGCGAGTGAAGGTTTTGGGAGTAGTAATACCCTCACCGGTGGTGGTGGCGATTGAATACGATAGATATCCTTCCCCACCCAAACCGAGGCCGGCCACTGACGGACCGTTTTTCACAAACAAGGTGGTATCCATCTCCTTGGCCATGTAGGTCATGTGATCGACGTCTTTGGTGTGAATGATGGCGGAGTGACGGTAGTTGTGTTCGGCCCGTTTGGCCTCGCGCACTGCCGTAACAAAATCGGGGACTGCAACAATGGGCAACATCGGCATCATCTGCTCTTCCTGCACGAAGGCGTGGTCCGCATCCGTCTCGGCAAACAACAGCTGAGTGCCGGAGGGCACCGCAAGCCCGGCTTGCGCAGCGAGTTTGCCGGGGTCGGCTCCAACCAGTGCGCGGTTGAGCACGGGATGCGAGCAACCGCCATCTGTGGGCTTGTGGGTGAAGGCCGCGGCGCTGAGGGTTTCGAGTTGCTGGGCATTGAGGCGTGCGGCACCGGCTTGCTCGAGCTCCGCGCAAAAGCGTTTGAACACGGAGCCGAGCACAAACACGGCTTTCTCGCCGATGCATAACAGGTTGTTGTCAAACGCCGCACCTTCGATGATTTGGCGTGCAGCCTTGGCCAGATCGGCGGTTTCATCCACCACAACAGTGGGATTGCCAGGGCCGGCGCAGATGGCACGCTTGCCGGATTTCATGGCAGCGTTGACCACGGCGGGGCCACCGGTGATGGCCAGCAAGGCGATGTGGGGGTTTTTGCACAGCAGGTCGAACGATTCCAATGAGGGTTGCTCAACGGTGGTGATGATGTTGTCGATGCCGATGGCCCGATAGATCGCCTCGTTGTAGGCGCGCACGGCCATCGCCGCGCTGCGTGCACCGCCGGGATGGGGGTTGAAGACAATCGAGTTGCCTGCGGCCACCATGCTGATGACGTTGCCAGTCAAGGTAGGCACCGAGTGAGTGACGGGTAGGATCGCGCCGATCACGCCGAAGGGCGCGTATTCCTCCAAGGTGATGCCGCCATCGCCGCTCATGGCATCCGGGTGCAACCACTCGGTGCCGGGCACATCCTTGGTGATGAGCAGCTTGGCAATTTTGTGATCGACCCGGCCAATCTTGGTTTCCTCCATCTCAAAGCGGCCCCACGCCTCCGCGTTGGCAACCGCCATGCCTTTCACGATCGCGATGACCTTGGCGCGGCCTGCGACGCCGAGTTTTCGCAATTGCAGATGGGCGTCGTTGGCGGCTTCCGCAGCTTGGTTGGCACAACTGAACACGCCAAACTTGCCGCTAACTGGCGCCTTCGAGGCGGTCTTGGTGCAACCGCAATCCGGCTTGGGCGTTGCGGCTGCCACCAATCCGTTGGCGTTAACCAAGCGGGAGACGACGGCTTCAACGATGACTTTAATTTGATCTTGATCGAGACTCATGGGAAAAAGGGAGGATTGGGCTGGCTTGGAGGGGATGAAACGAAGTTAATTTAAAGTTGAGTGGTGCGAGAGGATTGGGGTGATGCTGTGATTCTTTCAGTGGTTCAATTCCCCCAAACTTCATCTCAATATCGCGGCTTCCGGCTCAGCCACCCTTGTAGAGGGTTTTGCCCTGAACTTCGACGCGATCGATGATGGCCACAATGGCGGCATCCACCGGGATGCCTTTCAGGCCCTGTGCATTGCGGGCCGAACTGCCCTGGCAGAACAACACCAACTCGCCTTCCCCGGCCCCAACCGTATCAATGGCGACAATTGTGTTTTGGCCATCCTTGAATTGCGACGGGTTCTTGTCGTCAACCAGTTTGGGTCGCAACAGGAGAAGTTTCCTGCCGACCATCAACTCGTCTTTCTTGGTGGCAACGATCTGACCGATGACTTCCGCGAGGAACATGGGGCGTTTGTGTGAACGGTTATGGGTTATGTGGGGAAACCGCGGTGGGGGCAACACCTGCGGCTTCCCTGACAACCTCCTGCGGGCCTACTTGCGAGGCGTGCGGGCTACTTCCTTGGGCAGAACCCCTTCGATGGCATCGTCTGGGCGGGCGATAACGTGGGCGCTGACGACTTCACCAATGCTCGCTGCGATGGCAGCGCCAGCATCGATGGCGGCCTTGACGGCGGCGACGTCGCCGGAGACGACGGCATTGCAAAGACCGCTGCCGACTTGTTTCATTGGTCCGAGGAGTTCGACGTTTGCTGATTTGAGCATTGCGTCAACGCCGACGACGAGGCAGGCGAGGCCGCGGGTTTCCAGAAGTCCTACTGCTTGTTTGGCCATGGTGGTATTTGGTTGGATGAGGTTAGGTTAGAGATGGGATCGAGTGATTCAGGAGAGTTTGCGGAACACCTCGCGGGCGAGAACAAGTTCCTCGTTGGCGGGTATCACCAGAATTTTCACTGCGGAAGTGTCTGTGCTGATGAGCGCCTCGGTGGCAGCGCAGGCGGCGTTTTTCGCCGCATCGAGATGGATGCCGAAGGGTTCTAGGCCGCGACACACGGCAGCTCGGATGGCTACACCGTTTTCGCCAATGCCGGCGGTGAACACGAGGGCGTCGAGGCCTCCGAGTTCAAAATGAAAGGCACCAGTCCAATGGCGGATCGAATGGACCAAGGTGTCGAGCGCAAGTTGGGCGGCGGGGTTGCCGGCAGCGGCAGCCACATAGAGATCCCGCATATCGTTGGAAACCCCGGACAATCCTAACAACCCGGACTCCTTGGTAAGTTGGCGTTCGGCTTCGTCCAAGCTGATGCCAAGGGTGCGCATGGCATAGGGGATGGCTCCGGAATCCAGCTCACCGACGCGGTTGTTCTGTGGCAACCCGCTTTGGGGGGAAAAGCCCATGCTGGAGCCGATGGCCACCCCATTGCGAATACCGGTGACGGAGCTGGAACCACCGAGATGGCAGGACACCACACGCAGAGGAGTGCCCGTGACGGATTGTGGTCCATCCAGATAGAGGCGGCGCGCGATTTCTGCAACGTCTTCCCGACCACATAACTCCGCCGAGCGCTCAGCAATGAATTTGTGGCTGGCTCCATGGAAGCCATATCGCCGGATGCCAATGTCGCGCCAACTCGCCGGTACCGCGTAGGTAGCAGAAGCGTCCGTCGCCCATTGATAGAACGCAGTTTCGAACAGGGCCACAAGCCGGGCTTTTGGCAGGGATTTGGCAAACTGGCGGATGCCTGCAGCGTACGGCGGATTGTGCGCAGGTGCCACAGCAGTGAAGCCGTCGAGGGCATCGATGACCGCTTGGTCGGCCATCACACACCCGCTCAAATTCTTTCCTAACACGGTTTTGAAACCCACCGCATCGATCGCCTCGGCGCTGGCAATGATTCCGTCCCGCTGCAAACTGGCCAGTGTCTCATCAATCACTTCGGCATAATCCGTGACGCGCTCGTAGCCTCCTTTGGCTATAACCTCGCCCCCGGACGCATCCATGCGGAAGAGCCGGTACTTGAAAGAGGTAGAGCCAAGGTTGGCGACGAGAATGAGCATGGCCAGTTGTGGGTTATAGGCTATTGGTTGAGGATTGTTAGGAAGGAGCGGGTATCGGGCGGAGCTTCTTTCCTAAGAACAAAATAACCAATAACTTGGATCAGCCGATCCAGGGCCCGAGTTTCGATAGATCGTCGTGGGGGCGCGGAATGACTTGCACCGAAGTGACGGTGCCGAGTTTGGAGGCGGCGGCGGCGGCGGCATCGAGGCCAGCCTTGACTGCGGCGACGTCGCCAGTGAAAAAGCCGGTGACCAGACCCGAGCCGATCTTGTCCCAGCCGCTCATTTTGATGTCGGCCGCCTTGAGAGCAGCGTCGGAGGCTTCGATGAGGGCGATGAAACCTTTGGTTTCGATAATGCCGATTGCTTGTTTGGCCATGATGGTATGCTGTTGTATGTTAGATTGGGGTGGCGCCCGGCTCAGGCAAGGCCGAACTGACTGAGGAGTTCCGCATGTGGGCGGGCAATGACGTGAGATGCGACGAGCTCGCCGACCCGGCCGGCGGCGTCCGCGCCGGCGTCCACAGCGGCTTTGACGCTGCCGACGTCGCCTTTGACGATGACGGTGATGAAGCCGCCGCCGATTTGGATTTGACTGACGAGTTGGACGTTGGCGGCTTTGGCCATCGCGTCGGTGGCTTCGACGCTACCGACGTAGCCTTTGGTTTCGATCATGCCGAGTGCAGTGCTCATGGTGGTGGTGGTTGTAATGGTTGGAATGGAGTTGGAGAGGGGAGGAAGGGAAAGCCATCCATCTTAAGGATGATATTCTAAGCCAAGAGTATGAGGGACTGGATGCTAGTTCTTGGTTGAGGATTTAGGGCTTTGCTTGTGGTAAACTTGGTCCTTAGCGGAGCAGTTCACAGAAGGTGTCCGGCTTAAGGCCGCAGGCGTTGCCTTCGTCGGTATCGATGTGGACTTCGAGTTTGAATGATGGATCGACGCGCACAACGAGCTTGTCAAAGGTCATTCCTAGCGGGCCGTGGATCTTGAGTTTCATCACATCAAGGTGCTTCACCTGGTAGTGGGCGGCATCCGCCGGGCACATGTGGACGTGCGGTTGGGCGCGGATCACTCCCTCGTCAAGCTGGAAGTAGCCGTGAGGCCCCATTAGCATGCAGCCCGGCGTGCCGGGGATGTCGCCGGACATGCGCACCGGAATGTCGAAGCCCAGCGCAATCGCATCCGTGTAGGCGAGTTCAACTTGGTTGAGAGTCCGGCAGGGGCCGAGAATGCGCAGGTTGGATATGACCCGGCTGCGCGGGCCGATCAGGGTGACGGCTTCCTTGGCGGCGTACTGGCCTTCCTGATAGAGCCCTTTCATCGGAGTGAGTTGGTGGCCGGGGCCGAACAACGCTTCCACTGCCGCCTGGGTGAGGTGGCAATGACGGGCGGAAATATTCACCAGCAGCGCGTTGGGTGCCGCCGCAGGCAGCGGCAGTCCAAGGCGGGCATAGACCTGCTCGCGAACAAGGCGTTCGACAAGCCCTCTGGGCGGGGTCGGGTGGGTTGGTGGAGCCATCGGGGTTGGATTTGTACGGTATTTTCTTGACCCGTCAAGCGAAAACCCAAAGAATCCCAAAAAAACACAGAAAAAACCGTAATTTATGCTAGCGATTGATCGACAACGGCGGATTTTGGACCGACTCAGCGGGGCGGGTTCGCTGCGTACCACAGACATAGCGGGGCTGCTTGGGGTGACGGACGAGACGGTGCGCAAGGATTTTGAGGTGTTAGAGAAGCGTGGAGAGCTCATACGAATTCACGGTGGGGCAAGCCGTCCCGAGCGGATCAGGGAAGAGCAACCGTTCACGGAGCGGCAAGCCATCCGGCGCGACGAGAAACTCGCGATCGCGCGGCTGGCGGCGAGCCGCATTCAAGCCAACGAGACGATTTTCCTAGATGCCAGCTCTACGGTGCTCACTCTCACCGAGTTTTTACCGGAGGTGCCGCTGACGGTTCTAACCAACGCGCTGAATGTGGTCACGGCCTTGGCGGATCGGCCGAATTTGGACCTCATCTGTACCGGCGGGGTATTTGACACCCGCTCGCGATCATTCATCGGCCTGATTGCAGAGAACTCGCTGAAGCGCTACAACATTCACCGGATGTTTTTTTCTGGCAACGGTCTGCATCTCGACCGCGGGGTGAGCGAGCGCAACTCTCTACAGGCGGCCTTCAAGGAACGCGTTATTGCCAGTGCCGAAGACGTAGTGATGCTCGCCGACGCCTCCAAGCTCGGCCAGAAGTCGGCGTTTTTCTTCGGCGAAGTGAGTGACTTAAGTTGTTTGATCACCGATGCAGCAGCGGATCCCGGGTTCACCGAGGCGCTTGAAGCCAAAGGCGTGGAAGTGCGGATCGGGGACTGACTTTGCCACTACTTGCTCGCTCATTTGTCAAAAGCGAGGTCAACTATTGGAATTTTGGACTTGAGCAGGACGGTCTGAGGGCCTCGGGGTTGCGAATCAGGCCCGGGATGCATTGGGAGCAACAATGCTCACGCGGCATGCTCAGCGCTGCATGGATTATCCTAGGGCCTGGTCGATATCTTCGAGGATGTCGTCGACGTGTTCAATGCCAACGGAGAGCCGGATAAGATCGGGGGTGATGCCAGCGGCGTGTTGCTGGGCTTCATTGAGCTGGGAATGGGTCGTGGATGCACTATGAATGGCCAAGCTCTTGGCGTCGCCGACGTTGGCGAGGTGCTTGAAGATGCGCAGGCTTTCGATGAATTTTTTACCGGCCTCCATGCCGCCTTGAATTCCGAAGACGACCATGCCGCCCCCTTTGCCGTTGAGGTATTTTTGGTTGAGGGCGAACTGGGAATCGTCGGGCAGACCTGGGTAGCGCACCCAGGAAACCTTCGGGTGATTCTTGAGGTGCTTGGCGACAGCAAGGGAGTTCTGAGTGTGCCGCTCCATGCGCAGCCCAAGCGTCTCAATGCCTTGCAGCAGGAACCACGAATTGTCCGGTGAGATCGCCGCACCAAGGTTGCGGAGGGGCACGGTGCGAGCTCGTAAAATGAAGGCCAACGGGGCCAGTGCCGCAGGCAGATCGTGCCCCCAGCGCATGCCGTGGTAACCGTTGTCCGGTTGGTCGTAGAGCGGATGCTTGCCGGCCGCCCAGTTGAACTTGCCGCTATCAACGATGATGCCGCCGATGCCTGCCCCGTGGCCCCCGAACCATTTGGTGAGCGAATGCACGACAATGTCGGCTCCGAAGGCGATCGGGCGCGTCAGATAAGGGGTCGAAAAGGTGGCATCCACCACCAGCGGCAGGCCGTGGGCATGAGCGATGGCTGCGATTTTTTCCAAATCGGCCACTTCGAGGGCGGGATTGGACACCGTTTCTGTGAACAGGGCACGGGTGTTTGAGTCGATGGCATTGGCAAAATTTTCGGGATTGTTAGAATCGACGAAGCGCACCTCGATACCAAGGTCCGGCAGAATATCTTTAAACTGGGTGTAGGTGCCACCGTAGAGGTTGCGCGCGGAGACGATGTTGTCGCCGACCTTGGCCAGATTGATGATCGCATAAAAAACCGCGCTGGTGCCTGAGGCCACGCCGAGTCCGCCGAGTTCGGGAGCCCCTTCGAGTAGGGCGACACGTTTCTCGAGCACCTCGGTGGTGGGATTGGTGATGCGGGTGTAGATGTTGCCGAGCTCGCGCAGTGCGAAGAGGTTGGCGGCCTGCTCGGTGCTATCAAAGACGAACGAGCTGGTCCGATACAACGGCACTGCTGCGGCGCGGGAACTCGGATCGCCCGGGTATCCGCCGTGCAGTGCTATGGTTTCGAGTCTGTGGGACATGGGGCTGGCTGGGGGGGGGTAGGATGAAGGGGCTGCTGCTGCTGGACAAATGACGCGTTCCGCACAGGACATAAACTCATCCCGAGACCAGCACAAGCGTGAATTCTTGACACAAAAACACCCGGCTGCTTTGTGAAGCAAACCGGGCGTTCAGTTAAATCGATTCGGATGACTTGAGCTTACCAGCCGCCGCCACCTTTGTGGCCACCGCCGCCGCCGCCTTTATAGCCGCCGCCGCCGCCACCGCCGCCACCTTTGTAGCCGCCGCCGCCGCCGCCACCTTTGTAGCCGCCGCCGCCACCACCGCCGCCACTGCCACCTCTGTAGCCGCCGCCGCCGCCACCGCCGCCGCCGCCGTAGCCGCCACCGCCACCGGGCCGGGCTTCCTTAGGTTCGGAGGCGTTCACGCGGAGTGGACGTCCATTGTAATCGTAATCGTTGAGGGCTTCGATGGCCGCATTCAACTGGGTTTGGTCGCCGAGAGTCACAAAAGCAAATCCCTTGGATTGCCCGGTTTCACGGTCGGTGATGATTTTGACCCGTTCGACCGGTCCAAAAGCGGCAAAGAGACCTGTCACGTCCCCTTCAGTAGCAGTGTAGGGCAGATTGCCCACGTAGATGTCCATTGTTTTCAGTTCTAAATAACGCTATTTCTTGTCCACACTTCCTTTGACCGCAGCGTCACAGATTAAATAAAGCGCGAATGCACAGCCAAACGGCGTCCAATCGACCCGCAGGGTGGCGCTTGCTTGACCAATAGCAAGATATTTTTTGAAATTTCGCATCCCCCCCCGCAGCACCCCTCGCACGGCGGAAATCTTGTGCAAAAAACGCCTCCCCTGAATGACCGGGGAGGCATAGACGCGAATAGTTTGGCATGCTGTTAGATACTAGAACCTGAAGTTGGCATCCATCACGAAGCCGACCAGGCCGATGTTCGTAGGTTGCTATAACGAAATGCCCGGCAGCGAACTGATAGCCAAGCGAGCCGTGACCCGCGAATGTATAATCATTTTTGTCTAAGCTGCTCGATGAATCAGGGGCCACCTCGCTCCCGACTCCACAGCCAAGGAGTCCTGAATTCCGGCCTCCACGGGGGCGGCAGATGCCCGGTGACATGAGAAATTCGGATTTTGAAGAGACAAGATTGCGTCCGGCGGGTTTTTAGGCCACAAGACGTCCCCGCATGAGCCAGCTTTTGATTGAACCCGCCCGTCGCACTGGTTGCGAGGATTTGCCCGCACTCGCCGAAGTTCTGCGGGGCGCGGCCCAACGCCAACGTTCTCCCATCGATGACGTGCTCGACTCCGGCTTGGTCAACGAGGAGAATTACCTGCGGGAATTGGCCGGGGCGCTTCATTTGGAGTGGCTGGCGAGTATTCCGATTGCCGAGGTGCCACTGCCCTTGCGCGAGGCCTGCGGGCCGCGCATCGCCCTGCGCCACCGCTTGCTGCCGGTGGCCATCGAGGGCGAGGGCGACCAACGCCGCCTGAAGCTGGCCACCTTTGACCCCTTCAATCTGATTGCCCGCCAAGCCGCCGCGCAGGAACTCGCTTTGCCCATTGACTGGTGCATGGCCTCGCGGAAGCGTCTGCACGAGGCGCTACGCCGTCTCTACGGGGTGGGGGCCGATACGTTCGAGCAAATCCTTGAGGGCCGGGACTTTGACTACGACCACATCGAAGGCGGCGAAGACCAAGCCAATATCATCGACCAAGACGACGACGAAGAGGCCAGCGTGGTCAAGTTCGTTAACCAGATTATCCGCGAGGCGCTCGATCAGCGGGCCACTGACATTCACGTTGAGCCACTGAGTACGAACCTGCGCATCCGCTACCGGATCGACGGTCGCCTGCTGGAGATTGCCGTTCCGGAAAATATCAAGGCCCTGCAAAGTTCGGTCATTGCCCGCCTTAAAATCATGGCCCACCTTGACATCGCCGAGCGCCGCGTGCCTCAGGACGGCCGCATTAACCTCCAGTTTGAAGGCCAAACCATCGACGTTCGTGTCGCCACCGTCCCAACGGTTGAGGGCGAGAGTGTGTCGCTGCGACTCCTCAACCAGGAGCGCTTCAACCTCGACAAGCTGCGGATGGAGCCGTACATCCGGCGCAAGATCGAGGCCTTGTTGCACTTGCCCAACGGCATCATTCTGATCACCGGCCCCACCGGTTCGGGCAAGAGCACCAGCCTCTATTCCTTTCTTAGCGAGGTGAACCACCCGGAGCAGCGCATCGTCACTGTTGAGGATCCGGTGGAAAACAAGCTTACTGGTGTGATGCAGATTGCGGTGAAAAGTGAGATCGGGCTTACTTTTGCCACGGCCTTGCGTTCCATCCTTCGCGCCGACCCGAATATCGTGATGATCGGGGAAATTCGCGACTTGGAAACCGCCGAAATTGCCATTCGCGCCTCACTCACGGGTCACCTCGTTTTTTCTACCCTCCATACCAATGACGCCCTCGGCGGCATCAGCCGTTTGATTGATATGGGCGTCGAGCCGTTCTTGGTATCTGCGGCCGTGCGGGCCTTCCTTGCCCAGCGTTTGGTGCGCCGCTTGTGCCCGGCCTGCAAGGTTCCCCGTGCGGTGTCCGATGAGGACCGCCGCGAACTGGGCATGCCAATGGAGATCACCGGCCAAGCCTACTCGCCCTGCGGCTGCGACCAATGCCGCGGCACCGGCTTCGCGGGGCGGCTCGCCATTTACGAAATGGTCTTGCTCACCCCGCCGATGCAAGACCTCATCGCTCACAGCGCGCAAGCAACCGACGTCCGGGCCCAATCCGTGCGTGATGGCTACATCCCGATGCGCGGCTACGGCTGGCACAAGGTGATGCAGGGTGAGACTACCATCGAGGAGGTGGTATCAGTCACCTCGTCGGATATCGGCGGTGCCGATTGATTGAGCAGGCTGCTTTTGCCCCTTTCCGATTTCCCGCCATGCCGCTGTTCGCCTACAAAGCCCTCAATGCCCAAGGATCCATCACTTCCGGGGAGTTCGACGCCGCCGATCGCAACGAGGCCCTGCGCCTGCTGGATCGGCGCGGCCTCCAACCGGTGAGCCTGCGCGAGAGCGCAACTGCCGCCGCCGCCTCAGTTAGAAAACCCAACGGGAAGGGTAAGACCCCTGAGCAAGCCCAGGCTTCCGCCAAGGAGGACAAGATCCCGGAAGGTCCGATCAAACTCAAGCGCCAGGAAGTGGTGCTCTTCACCGAAGAGCTCTCCGACATGCTCGCCGCAGGGCTGCAACTCGAGCCTGCCCTCAAGTCCATGGAAAACCGCCAGGAACTCGGCAACCTCAAAGCCGTGTCCTTCAAGATCCGCCAAGTGGTGCGCGATGGCGTGAATTTCTCGGTGGCTTTGAAAAAAGCCAGCCCGAGTTTCGGGCCTCTCTACTGCTCGCTGGCTGCGGCTGGCGAGGCATCCGGCGCGCTGGATACCATTCTCAAACGCCAGGCGCACTACCTCAAGACGCTCGCTGAATTGCAGAGCCGCCTGATTCTGGCGATGATCTATCCGATATTCCTGATTGTGGCGGGCATCGCGGTTTCGATTGTGTTTGTCACCACTCTTATTCCGCAGCTCACCGCCCTGATTGCGAGCACCCCGGGCGGCAAAGTGCCCCTCGGTGCCGCCATCCTCATCGCCATATCCGTCTTCCTCAAAAAGTGGTGGATCGTGATGCTCGTCACACTCATTGGCTCCGCCATCTTCTTTAAGGCGTGGAAAGACAATGACGCCAACAAGCCCAAGTGGGACCGCATCAAGCTCAAGCTGCCGTTGGTCGGTCCGGTCATCACCAGCCGTTTCTACGTCCAGTTCTTGGAAACTATGGCGAATCTCGTGGGTAACGGCCTGCCCTTGCTACGGGCGCTCGAGTTGTCGCGTGATGCCACCTACAATCGCTCGCTGCGTGTCGAGCTCGATCGTGTCATCGAACAAGTTGGCGATGGTCGCTCGTTTTCCAAGGCCCTGATCCGTAGCGGCGCATTCCCGCCCTTGCTTATCGACATGGTCTCAGTGGGGGAGCAAACCGGTAAAATCGATATTTCACTGCGCCGCGCCGCAGAGCGCTATGACAAGGAGCTCGACAAGGATCTGCAGCGCATCATGGCGCTGATCATGCCCACCGTGCTCATCATCATGGCCTGTCTGATCGGCACGATGGCCTATCTGATGATTACCGCCATCTTCCAGACCATCTCCGCCCTGCACTGAGCCGGTTCCCTGCCCATTTCGTCCTTCCTCTCCTGCAAATTCCCCTCAGCTTCCGAGCTTCCATGCCAAGCGCCTCTCCATGGCCGCCTGAATGGCTCATCGTTCTCTCCTAATTCTCTTCAGTTTGGCGTCGGAAGTTCGATGATCGTGCAATTGAAATAATGGATTTTTTTGCTTTGTCGGCGGGTGAGCTGGATTATTAGGATGAGCATGATTGAGAGTTTACCCCGCATCTCCCTGTACGACCTTGGCTTTGCCGCGATTGAGAGTGAGTTGCGGGCGGCTGAGGTCTCCACGCATCATGCAAAAGCGCTGTGGCGAGCCTTGCACTATCATGGCGAACTGGAACCGACGAGCCAATTTTCGCCACCGTTGCAGCGCTGGCTGGAAAGCGCAGTGGGTGAAGGCAAAAGGTTTTTCCTCGATGTGCCGGAAGTAGTGACGGAATCCCACAGCAGTGATTTGCTGACCCGCAAGTACCTGCTACGGCTAGGCGACGGCCATTGCGTGGAGACGGTGTTGATGGGTTACGATGGTCGCTACACCGCTTGTGTAAGCAGCCAGGTGGGCTGCGCGATGGGCTGTGTATTTTGCGCGACCGGCCAGATGGGATTTGTTCGCCACCTTAGGGCAGGAGAGATCATTGCCCAGGTTCAGCATGTGCGTCGTGTGCTGCGGAACAGCCAGCCACAGCGGCGCCTACGCAACCTCGTGCTGATGGGCATGGGCGAACCGCTGCATAACTACGCGGCAGTGATGCAAGCGCTTGATGCGATTGCCAACGTCCGCGGCATCAACATTGGGCCATCCAAAATTTCCATCAGTACCGTGGGAGTGGTGCCCGGGATCTTACGCATGGCCTCTGAAGGCAGTCCTTACCGCCTCGCGGTGAGTTTGCATGGCTCTACGGAGGCTGAACGGGCGGCATTAGTGCCTGCAAGCAAGCAATGGGGATTAGGTGAATTGATCGCGGCTTGCCGGACCTACGGCATGCTCACTGGCAGGCGCATTTTCATCGAATGGACCTTGGTGGCAGGTTGCAACGATTCATTGGAAACAGCTGCCCGGCTGGCTGACTTGCTCAGCGGCATGGACGTCCACATCAACCTCATCCCACTCAACCCGACGAGTGGCTTTGGCGGAGTGCCCAGCACGGCCGGCCACGCCTTTCAGCGTGTCTTGCGGGCCGCCGGTTTTCCTTGCACATTTCGGCAGCGTCGCGGCATCGACGTGACTGCCGGCTGCGGGCAATTGCAGGCCGCCAAGCGCCTGGCCGCAGTGGAATGAAAAACAGCTGTTTTTCAACTCTTTGAAAATGAACGTGTTCATTCAAGTGACTCGGGAGCAGAGAGCATGACGGACTGCATGAGGATTGGCGGCAGCGACTTTAAGCAGGGATTCGGCGGCACCGCTTGGACGACTGGCGTGTTGTTCCCATTTGTGAAGGGTGCGGACACTCACGGCAAGCAGACGGGCAAATTCCGTTTGGGACAACCCCATGGCTTTGCGGATGACGGCGGGGTCCGCTTGGAATTCTCCGCAGGTGGAAGACTCGGGCGGGGTCAAGGCGGCTGTCTCCAGTCTTCCCCTCTTCAGCCAGCCGAATGACAAAATCGCCGGTTTGACCAAAACCCTGCTTTGCAGAAGGGATGAGCTGGCTATCTTTTCGGGCATGTCCTTTTCCCTCATCGTCGGCCTCGGCAACCCTGGGCGGCAATACGCGTCAACCCGCCACAACGTCGGCTTCATGTTGGTGGAGCGTTTGGCAGCGGCCGAAGGGGCGGTATTTCAGACGATGCCGCGATGGCAGAGCCATCTAGCGAAACTGGCCGGAAGCGGCACGTTATTGCTGAAGCCTCAGACATTCATGAACCTCAGCGGGCGGGCCGTGCAGCAAATCCTCTCTTATTATAAATGGGCTCCGGAACAGATGCTCGTTGTCTATGACGATGCTTCCCTGCCGCTGGGGGCTCTGCGTTTTCGCGAAAAAGGCTCGGCTGGAGGCCACAACGGCATCAATTCCATTCTCCAACACCTTGGCCGCGACGATTTTCCCCGCCTCAAACTTGGCATCGGTGCCAGCGAGCCAGCCGACATGGTAGGCCATGTGCTGGGTACGTTCACAGCAGCAGAACAGCCGATGTGTGAAAACATGCTTGCCATGGGGCTGGAAGCGGTGCAGGTTGCGCGTTCACAAGGTATCGCCGCCGCGGCGAACCTCTATCACCCCCGCAGCAATCCACCCAATCCACCCACCGATGAGTCGCAAATACCAAGGTCTGATCGTCCTTAACACCAAGTCCCTGGACGGAACTCTCGATGAACTCGTCAGTTCCATCGCCCGTGAAATCGAAGCCGAAGGCGGCGCAATCGACAAGGTTGCCCAACTCGGCCGCCGTCAATTCGCCTACAACGCCCGCCACCTTGAAGCCGGCCACTACGTCAACTACATCTTCACCGGCAGCCCCGAGATCGTGTCCAAGCTTCAGGCCCGGCTGCGCCTCAACGGAAAAGTTCACTTGCAGCATTTCCAACGCGTCGCCTGAACCCGGCGGTCGCGCTGACCAGCGGCGTGCGTCGGCGTTACGATCCCTTGAAACCTCCAGTTCCTCCCAGTTATGGCCAATTTAAACAAAGTCATGCTCATCGGCAACCTCACCCGGGACCCCGAATTGCGCTACACCCCCAAGGGCACAGCAGTGGCCGATATCACACTGGCGATCAATCGCATCTGGAACAACGAGCAAAACGTTCGCCAAGAAGAAACCATCTTCGTCGAGGTGACGCTATGGGGCCGCCATGCCGAGTTGGCGCAGCAATACCTTAGCAAGGGCCGCCTGGCCTACATTGAAGGCCGCCTCCAAATGGATACTTGGGATGACAAGGAGACCGGCAAGAAGCGGAGCAAGCTGAAGGTCATAGGTGAAACACTGCAATTTCTGCCAGACGGCAAGGGTGGCAATGGTGGAGGCGCGGGCAACAGCACGGGTGGCTCATATCAAGGCGGTTCGGGTGGCGGATCCTATCAGGGTGGACAGCACCAAGCCCCCCAACAGCAGCGCAGCGGACCACCCCAGCGCAGCGGGCCGCCCCAGCAGCAAGGTGCATCAGCGGCGCCTGCCGATGATTTTGCCGAAGAGGACGACATTCCGTTCTGAGATTGAATCTGTGGATTCAGCAACCTCGCCGCTATTGAGAGCCTTAATGCGTCGGTGCATTGTTGGGTGCTGCTTGGTTCTGATTGCGTTGGCGCATTCCGCGCCAAGCCAGAATGCGATCCTGAATCAGGCGGCGGCAACTGTCGAGGGCACAAAGCCCAAGGCCCCGGAGAAGGCGGAGGACGCCCGCACCCGAACGGTGCAATGGGACCAGGAAGCCCGCGAGACACTGGCACGCTTGGATGCGCCCGGCGCGGCCGCCGCTCTGCCCGAAGGCATCAGCACCGAGGAATTCGACAATCGCCGCCGCGATCTCGAGCAAATGGTGCTGGCCACCACCCGCACACTCAAGAATTTCTCCGTCGTCGAGGATGCCCGCAAGGCGCTTGATGCAGCACGAGCCAATGAAGCCGCTTGGACGGGATTCAAGCAAAAGCCGCCGTATTCACTGCTGCTCATTGACGATCTGCTCAATGAGCGCGATGCACTTAACGCCACGCTTGGCTCGTTCGACTCCACGTTATCGAATTACCAGCGCCTTCTCGCCAGCATCGTGGCAGAAACCAAAGCCGCCGAGGATACTGTCAGCAATGCCCTTGGCGAGGTTAAAAAGGCTGGCGGCGACTCGGTGGCCACAGCCAAGTGGCGATTGGACGCTGCCCGCGAGCATTCCCGGGTGATGGCGCTGCGTGCCGGCTTGATCCAGAGCTTGATCGACAGCCACCAGGACCGCATTGCAACTGCGAAAATCGATCTTGGGCTGCTTGAGCGACAGGTGAAGATCGCCAAAGCGGATGCCCGATTCAACGACGAGGATTTTGTAAAGCTCACCAAAATCTCAGAGGAACGCAAACAAGCGATCCGCAAGGAAATCGACTCAGTTTCCAAAAAGCTCAAAGCGGCCCTCAGCGCCCGCAATCAGGCTCAGGCGGCTCTCTCCGCGTTGACTGGTACCGCCGCCACCACCACCGCCGATGCGCCTGGAGTGGAACTCGCCAAGTATCGCTTGGAGGTCGCTGAGGGCCGGGTGGAAACGATGCAGGCGCTCAGCGAGGGGCTGGAAAGCCTGCAGCAGCTGGAAAATATCACCCTCAAGGCCTATCAGGACAGGCGCTCCCTTGTTGATGCAAAGACCCCCCGCCAGCGGACGCAGGCCCTTGACGCGCTCGGCGTGCCGCGCGAGAACCTGTGGGCTTGGGTCAACGTGGTTGATGATGAACTCGCCAGGACAGCAGCAGATTTCAGCAAGCTTGAAGCACGGGCTGCCGCATTGAGTTCTGAGGACGCGCTCTACGGCTTGCTCAACGAGCAGCGGGCATACACCAGCGATAAACTCGCTCTGTTCCAACGGCTCTCGCAGGCGGTTGAAACCCAGCGCAAATTGGTCAAACGCTGGATTCTCGAATACACGCCGGAACCGGACAAACAAGGGTTTTCGGCCCGCCTTGCCACTCTTGGCAGCAGCGCTTGGAGCACTGCAAAAAAAATCTGGTCCTTCAAGGTGATGAGCTTTGACGACAAGGTGGAGGTGGATGGCCAGACGATCACCGGCAAGATTTCCGTCACCCTTGGCATGCTGCTGCGTGCCGCGTTGTTCTTCCTAATCGCCTACGGGATGGCTTCATTCATTGCGAGGCGGCTGCATCGTGGCTTGGTCACTCGCGGCCATCTGGCGGATGCCCAGGCCCGCACTTTGCGCAATTGGGGCATGATCGTCGTCGGCGCGTGTCTGGTCATTGCCACCCTTGGTTTTTTGCGCATCCCGCTGACTGTATTTGCATTTTTCGGTGGGGCCCTGGCCATCGGTCTGGGTTTCGGCACCCAAACTCTGATTAAAAATTTCATCAGTGGCATCATTGTGCTGGTTGAGCGGAAAGTGCGCGTAGGAGACATTGTTGAAGTTGATGGTATCATCGGCACGATCATCGAGATCAACACGCGCTCCTCGGTGCTGCGGGGGCCTGATGACGTGGAAACGATGGTTCCCAACTCGGTGTTCCTCGACAGCCGGGTGAGCAACCGAACCCTTTCTAACACCCGAATGCGCCGCTCACTGCGCTTGGGCGTGCCCTACGGCAGCCCGGCGGCCCAGGTGATGGCCATACTAACCGAAGCCGCTCGCCGCCATGGCTTGGTTTGCAAAGATCCTGCACCCTTTGCTGTGTTTGAGGACTTCGGCGAGAGTGCCATGCTCTTTGGTCTTTATTTTTGGCTCGATTTGAGTGGACCGGTCAACGCCGCGGTTGTCGCCAGCGACCTGCGGCTGATGATCGAGAAACCCCTTGCGGATGCCGGCATTGGCATGCCCACATCGTAGCGGCAGATTCGACGAATCACAGACTCGACCTCTGCACGTCCAACGGAGCGCTAATCCGGCAATCGTCATTTCATTGGCAGCGGCGGTCATAGACACGCCTCTACAAGCCATCTCAGATGCTTTGCCACAGTCGCTATTTCCCAGACCCTTAGTAGCGCCAAACCTCGTCACAGGAGTTCGGCGATTTGCACGGCGTTGAGGGCCGCGCCCTTGCGGACTTGATCGCCGACGACCCACAGGTCCAGCGCATTGTCCAGCACGAGGTTGCGGCGAATCCGTCCGACGAGGCAGTCGTCCTTGCCGGTGGTATCCAACGGCACTGGGAACAAGCGGGTTGCCGGATCATCGACGACCTGGATGCCGGGCTTGCCGGCGTAGGCGGCGCGGGCAGCCGCCACCTCGACTGGGCGGGAGAATTGGGCGGTGATTGCGACGGAGTGAGAGCGATAGACCGGGACCCGGACGCAGGTGCAGGAAACCTTGAGAGTTGGCAGGCTGAGGATCTTGCGGCCTTCGTGGAGCATTTTCATTTCCTCCTTGGTGTATCCGTTGTCGGTGAAGACGTCCACTTGTGGGATCACATTGAAGGCGATTTGGCGCGGATAGACTTTGGGCGTGAAAGGCAGCCCGGCTGTGATGGCTTTGACCTGCTCTTCCAGCTCGCGAATCCCCTGGGCACCCGAACCGGAAACCGCCTGGTAGCTCGAGGCAATGACTGCAGCTAGACCGAAGGCATCGTGCAGCGGGGCCAGTGCCATGAGCGAGATGATGGTGGTACAATTCGGGTTGGCGATGATGCCGCGAGGTGGATTTTTGGCGGCAAGCGGATTGATTTCTGGAACCACCAGGGGCACGTCCGGGTCCATCCGGAAGGCAGATGAGTTATCGATGACCACCGCGCCAGCAGCTGCGGCGGACGGGCCGAATTCCAATGAAATCGAGCCACCGGCGCTGAACAAGGCGATGTCCACACCCACAAACGAACCGTGGGTTAGCTCCTGCACGGCAATCTCTTCACCTCGAAACGGAAAGCGCTTGCCCACCGAACGGGCGGAGGCAAGCAACGTGAGTTTGCCCACCGGAAAATTCCGCTGTTCGAGACATAGCCGCATTTCTTCGCCGACGGCACCCGTCGCACCTACAATTGCCACATGGGGAGGATTCATATTGGAAGGCCAGCCAATTCGCGGCCGGGGCGGGCACTGTAGCCGTTTTCCGCGCGCTGGCAACCGAATCGTTGGAATTGCCCAAGCGACCGTCGCTGAGGCCGCAGCGGTTGCGTTGGCGACGGGCCGTCAGGAATGCCGTCGGCTCTGGTGATGCGGTCAGTTCAGCGCTTTCCGACGGAAATCCCCCACTGGTGGGAAATTCGCCGGGTTTCCCGATCCATTTATTGTGCATGGTGACAGACAAATTGCGATGGTTGATTTTTGAACTGACGTAACGGCGATTTCTTCCTCTTCCAATCAGAAAGCAGAGTTCAACAATCATCAATCGGAAATCTCCCCCTCTTCCACTGAGGGGTCTTAACCCATCACCACCCAGAAACCGCTAAATCACTTGGACTCCGTACCCTCTTGCTTCGCCTTGAGCGGTCCGAGAATCATCTTCTCGAACCTGGCCTTGGAAACCCGCGAGCATGGAGGTACCTCGGAAAGTGAATTGAACTTGCTCGACCCCGTGGCGATTTTGAGTTTGATGCCGTTAGAGGCGGCGGATGAACGCCTCGAAAAACGCTGCGCCGTGATGGACGGCTGAGACGTCGATGAATTCGTCCACCGTGTGGGCTTGGTCGATGGAACCCGGCCCGAGGCAAATGCTTGGCACTCCGCCATCCGATAGGTGTGCGGCGTCCGAGAACCAGGGAGCCCCGGCCAGTTGGGTGGCCGGATCCACGGCCAACAGCGCCTGCACCAGCGGATGATTGGCGGGGGTGTCCATGGGCGGATTTTCGTGTGCGTTGACGATTTCAACGGGCAGCGCGTGATCCTCGAGCATTTCCCGCAGCAGGCGCAGACCGCCGCCGGCCTCGGCCAGTGCCGGGGTGATGCGCATGTCGAGCTCGGCCTGCGCGAAATCGGGAACGATGTTGGGTCGCGATCCGCCGCGGATCACCCCGACGTTGAGGGTGGAACCGCCGAGCACCGGATGGGTGAAGGCTGCCAGTGCGTGGCCCAGATGGTGGTCCAAGGAATCCAGCGCCCGGGTGAGTTTGAGGATGGCATTCTCGCCGCGCTCGGGTTGCGAGCTGTGCGCGGCCTTGCCTGTGGCCTGAAGGGTGGCCCACAACGAGCCTTTGGTGACGTGGACCACTTGCATGGACGTCGGTTCCCCCACCACTGCGAACGTGTACTCGGCTGCGTGGCGTCTGGCAAAATCCTTGGAACCCCACTGGCCCGACTCCTCGCCCATGAAGGCCACAAAATCCACTGCCACCGGCAGCTTGGCCAGCTCGCCGCGGCATTGTCGCAACGCCCAAAGCATCGCTGCCATTGGGCCTTTGGTATCGGAGGCCCCTCGGCCCCAGACCCGGCCGTCGCGGAGCTCACCGCTGAATGGGTCGATGGTCATGCCGCCGACGCCGACGGTATCGAGATGCGGGCCCAGCAAGATTCGCGGCCGCCCGTCCAGCGGCGCAAATCTGGCGAGCAGGTTTGGGCGGTTTGGCAGCACTTCTTCGAGCAGCACCTCGGCACCCAGCGCCTCGAGCCAGCCGCCGAGGAAATGGGCCACCTCCTCTTCGCCGGAGTGCCCGGTCCCCGGCGTGTTGTCTGGGTTGACCGAAGGAATTCTGACCAAGTGTTGCAGCAGCGATATGACATCAGCAGGCATGGCCGCAGCTTGCCGCAGCCCGCCACCAATGCCAAGCTGAAAGAACCGCATGACCCAAGCGGAAATTTTCATTTAGGCGTCTCACAAGGGTTGCGCGGGCGGGCATTTGCAGCCATTACCGGGGGGAGGCGCATTCGCTTTCAACCAATCACCCCCAATCACTGCCATGTCCGCTCGTCTCGATTTCTGCAGCCGTCACCTCGGTCCCGTTGGGGCCGAGCGCCAGGCCATGCTCGACGCCATCGCCTTCCCCACGCTCGACGCCTTGGTCGATGCCGCCGTGCCCGCCGGGATCCGCCTCGCGGCCGAATTGGAGTTGCCCGCAGCGCGTTCGGAACCAGAGGCTCTCGCCTGGCTCAAAGCCATCATGGGCAAGAACCGTGTGCTCAAGTCGTGCATCGGGCAGGGTTACAGCGGCACCCACACCCCCGGGGTGATCCAGCGCAACATCCTCGAAAACCCGGGTTGGTACACCGCCTACACGCCCTATCAGGCAGAGATTGCCCAGGGCCGGCTCGAGGCGCTGCTCAATTTCCAAACCCTCATCACCGACCTCAGCGGCCTCGACGTTGCCAATGCCTCGTTGCTGGATGAAGGCACCGCCGCCGCCGAGGCTATGAGCCTGGCGCTTGCTGGCAAGCCGAAAGGCCGGACCATGTTCGTGTCTGACCGTTGCCACCCGCAAACCATCGACGTGGTCATCACCCGCGCCGAACCGCACGGAATCGAGGTGTTAGTCGGCGATTGGCAAGTGTTCGATCCTGCAGGGTGCGAGGGACTTTTCGCGGTGTTGGTCCAATATCCCGATACCCGCGGCCGGATCGATGACTTCGCGGGATTTTTTCAAAATTGCCAAGCTGTCGGGGCCGTCACCATCGTCGCAGCAGACCTGTTGGCTCTCACGCTGCTCAAGCCGCCCGGCGAATTCGGTGCCGATATCTGCGTCGGCTCGGCCCAGCGTTTCGGCGTCCCAATGGGCTTCGGCGGCCCCCACGCCGGCTTCATGGCTTGCAAGGACGCCCTCAAACGCAAAATGCCCGGCCGCCTCATCGGAATGTCGCTCGATGCCCGCGGCAACCCCGGTTTCCGCCTCGCCCTGCAAACCCGCGAACAGCATATCCGCCGCGATAAGGCCACCTCTAACATTTGCACCGCCCAGGTCCTGCTCGCCGTGATGGCCTCCATGTACGCCGTCTATCATGGCCCCGAGGGGCTCGCTCACATCGCCACCACCGTCCACTCCCAGGCCGCCAGCTTGAAAAAAGCCCTCTGTGCCGATGACGTCGCCATCGAGGACGGCGCGTATTTCGACACGCTCGTGGCCAATGTCCCCGGCGAGGCCGACACGATTCTCGCCACGGCCGCCGCTGCCGGCATCAATCTGCGCCGCATCGATGCCGACCACCTTGGCATCGCGCTGGATGAAACGACCACCGCTGAGGACCTCCGCGCCATCACGGCCGCCTTCGGGGCGCATTCGCCAGTGCCAACGACCAGTCTAACGGCCCCGGCATGGCCAGCCGGACTGCTGCGGACTACGCCGTTTTTGGCCCAGAAAGTATTCAACAGCTACCACTCGGAAACCGAGATGCTGCGCTACCTCAAGCGGCTGGAAACCAAGGACCTCGCTCTCAACGAATCGATGATCGCGCTGGGTTCCTGCACCATGAAGCTCAACGCCACCTCGGAAATGATCCCGCTGAGCTGGCCGGAGGTCGCCACCATGCATCCCTTTGCCCCCGCCGACCAAAGCCAAGGCTACCGCGCCATGCTCGGCCTGCTCGAAGACTGGCTCACCGAAATCACCGGCTTCGCCGCTGTCTCGCTCCAGCCCAACGCCGGCTCCCAAGGCGAATACGCCGGCCTGCTCGCCATTCGCCGCTATCACCTCTCCCGCGGCGACGCTCATCGCAATGTTTGCCTCATCCCGGTCTCCGCACACGGCACCAACCCCGCCTCCGCCGTCATGGCCGGCATGCAGGTCGTCGGCGTCAAGTGCGACGACGCCGGCAACATCGATGTGGCTGACCTGACTGCCCGCGCCGAACAACACCGCGACAAGCTCGCCGCGCTGATGATCACCTATCCCTCAACCCACGGCGTTTTCGAGGGAACCATCCGCAGGATTTGCGAGATCATCCACGAGGCCGGCGGCCAGGTGTACATGGACGGTGCCAACATGAATGCCCAGGTCGGGCTGACCAGCCCGGGGACCGTCGGTGCCGACGTCTGCCACCTCAATTTGCACAAAACCTTCTGCATCCCCCACGGCGGTGGCGGCCCCGGCGTAGGCCCCATCGGCGTGGCTCCACAGCTCGTCCCCTATCTGCCCGGCCATCGAGAACTCGACGAAAAGCGAGGTGCCGTATGCTCGGCTCCTTGGGGCAGCGCCTCTATCAATACCATCTCGTGGATGTACATCGCCATGATGGGCAGCGCCGGCCTCACCGAAGCCACCAGCGTCGCCATCCTCAATGCCAACTACACCGCCAAGCGCCTCGCCCCGTTTTTCCCGATCCTCTACACCGGCAATCAGGGATTGGTGGCCCACGAATGCATCATCGACGTCCGCCCGCTCACCGACCAGAGCGGCATCACCGTCGAGGACGTGGCCAAACGCCTGATGGACTACGGCTTCCATTCGCCCACCATGAGCTGGCCAGTCGGCGGCACCCTCATGATCGAGCCCACTGAGAGCGAGTCCAAGGCCGAGCTCGACCGCTTCTGCGATGCCATGATCGCCATTCATGGCGAAATCTCCGCAGTCATCCGCGGCGAGGCCGACGCTCACGACAACCCGCTTAAACACGCCCCTCATCCCGTCGAGGCCGTCTGTGGCAACGCTTGGCCACACGCTTATTCCCGTGAGCAGGCCGCCTTCCCGCTCCCCTATCTGCGCCGCCACAAATTCTGGCCCGCCGTCGCCAGAATCGATAACGTCCACGGCGACAGGAACCTCATTTGCACCTGCGATTCCCTCGAGAGCTACGCCGCAGCCTCTGAGTCTTGAGCGCTACGGAGGGTTAGGGGCAGCGACGGCGGCATATAGCCAGCGCTGGGTCATGACATAGAGCACACCATTGGCGATGATGGGGGAGGTGGAAATGGGGGAATCGAGATGGGTTTCGCCGAGGATTTTTAGTTCGCGCGAGGCGGCGAAGGTCCACAACACGCCGGTATCGGTGCCGACATAGACCTTGCCGTCAGCCACCAGCGGCGAACTCCAAATCGGTCCGTCAGTGGTGTGCCGCCACAGTTCCCGGCCGGTGTCGGCGTCCAGAGCAAAGATGCGCCCACTGAAGTCGGCCGTGTACAATACGCCGTCATGAATCGCCACAGTGGTCAGGCTGCGGTCGATATCGGTGTTGATCCACACCAAACCTTTGGTTGTTAGATCGCCGCAACCAGTGGCGTCGATGCAAGCGAGCGCGCCGCGGCCTTGGCCGTGGCGCGGATCCTGGCCGACGCCGAGATAGACGCGGTTGTGATAGAACACGGGGGTGGCAATGGCTTCGCTGGGGCCGGTGGGATTGTTCTTGTAGCCACCACTGCGTTTGGCGGCGGCATTCACGTCGAAGTGCCAAACGCATTTCAAGACTCCGGGTCCACCCTCGATGGCCGGTGCTGCCGGGACGGGGTCGAATGCGTAGCAGACGCCGTCGCCTGCGCCGTAGAAGACCAGGGATTTGCCGTTGACCTCGCCTAGCGCAGGCGATGACCACTCGCCGTGAAACAGGCGGTGGCCAACTTGCTCGAAATCGCGGGCAATGAGCCGGCCGGTTCGCTTGTCTAACACAATCAGGCTCGGCGCATCGGGATGAGGCACGACGACGTGGCCGCGATTGACGCCATTGGATGGGCTGACAAACACGTGATCGCCGTGGACGAGCACCGAGCAGTCGGCGGCGTCCTGGGGCCAGGCAGCGACGTCTTTTTCCATGATCATATCGAATCGCCAGACGATGCCCACGGCGGACGAGTCGGTGGTCATCGGCGGTTGTTGGGAGCCGGCGATGAGGCGGGCGACATCAGGTTCGGCGGTGTGTGTGTGGCCGTCTGGATCCAAGCAGAGCATTTCATCGCGATTGGTCACCACGTACAAGCGGTGATCGTTGAGCGTCGGCGTCGAACACACGCCCAGACTCAAGTCGTCATAATTGAAATCCTTCCACTCGGTAAGCATGCGTGGAATGTTGAGGTGCCACAGCGGTCGTCCGGTGGGCTCATCCAAGGCAACGATCGATCCACCCGCCTCCCGATCATTGGTGCCGATGAAAATTTTCCCGTTAGCCACGACCGGGCCTCCATAGGCATGGGTGTTGAGGCGAAGTTTCCATTTCAAGTGGGTTGGACCGGTGGAGGGAGCATCGGCTGGCGCTGGATCGGGGAGGAAAGAAGCGGGCAGTTGGGTTTCTTCGGACACGGCGTTGCGCGCATCATTGCCACACCATTGGGGCCAGTCGGCGGCTTGAGCCAGCCCAGCAAGCAAGGCGTTTGCCAGCGTTGTCACTTGGGCGATTTGCCTGATAGTGCGGTGAGAGATACCACTCATTGGGTGTTGGGTAGAGATTTTTATCGTTAGACATTAGCCTTGCCACTTTCATGGAGGATGCGCAGCCCATCGCGGATATAATCCACGCCGGACCATACGGTGCAGGCGGCGGCGATGATACAAGGATAAAATGGGGAGAACGGCACCACCTTGAGCATGATCCAGCCGATGGCCACCATTTGTGTGACGGTGCACACCTTGCCGCTCCATTGTGGGGCGATATGGACTTGGTGGCCGGTGAAATGGAGCACGTTGATGCCGCCCAAAATGATGCAATCTCGCACGATCACCAGTGCGGTGAACCACAGAGGCAGATGCCAATGGTCCGGCCCCCAATTCACGAGTGTGAGGGTGATGATGGCGGTGAGCAGCAGTGTTTTGTCGGCAATGGGGTCGATGATAGCACCAAATCTCGAGCGCTGGTTGAAGCGGCGCGCGATCCAGCCGTCCAGCCCGTCACTGGCCGCAGCCGTTACAAAGACCACCAGTGCGCACCAACGCAGCCACTCAATCGGGACTTTGTCCGCCACGCTGTGTCCGTAATATATAGCCAGCACGGCAAACACCGGCACCAGCAACAGCCGCGACAAGGTGATCTTGCTTGCAAAGGTCATAGCGACATGCTAACGCAACACCCCAAAAATTGGAAATTTTTAATTTTGGCCTATTTCGAGTGTCGAATATCTCCGGCTCTCGAAGATTCTTAACAGTCAAAGATTGACAGCTGCCGTTCTTCAATTATACCACACGCTGCTTGCGGCGAAGCGTGTGAAGTCACCCTGCCGCTAGGCTACCGCGCCGCTCATACCCAGCCCACCATCATGAACACCCCAGCTCCAATCACATCTATCAAAACCGATATTTTTGAATTCTGCCAGGCCTATGCCAGCATCATCAAGCCGTTTGCTGCGGCCCTGCAAGGAGCCCGAGCGACCTGCCAAGGCAAGGGTGACGCCGACGTGTTACAGCGGCCGATTGCGGGGTTTTCTGACGTGCACCATCGTTTGGAGAGTTTGCTCAACAAGGTGGAGGAGCAGCAGGCCTATCTTATTATCTTTGGCCCTCTTAAAAGCGGCAAGTCCACCCTCATGAACGCCATCAGCGCAGCCTACGTCAGCGAGGTGACGTCGCTGCCCGCTTATCCGTGCCTGGTGCACGTGAAACATGGTGACGAGTGCAGTTATGTGGCATCCCGCTATGACGGTGAAAAAGTCCACCTCGCTGACAATACCGCCCTGCAGGCCCTGATCCAGGAAAGCCACCAAACATTGGCTGGGCGCTTGCGCGAAGTCGAGGACCAAGGCGATACCTTCGACCCCGGCGTGCACTATCCCGAGGCGATCCGCCGCGTGGATGTGGCAATGCCTGCCCGCAATTTGAAAGACTCCCTCACGGTGCTGGTGGACACCCCGGGCCTCTACACACGGATGAAGTTCGGCTACGATCTCATGACCCGCGAGTTCCGCAACAGCGCGGCTTGCGCCGTGTTTGTCGTCAAAACCGACAATCTGTTCTTGGAGCAGGTGTTCGAGGAATTTAACGATTTGTTGGATCTGTTCAGCCGGATTTTCATCGTGGTCAACATTGATAGCAACAAGCGCGACCTAGATCCGGACGGCTCGTTGCGGCCGAGCTTGGAGAGCGAGTCGCCCGGCAAAGTGATTCGTGCGTTTGAATCGCTGGTGATGAGCGCGCCGCTGCGCCGCGCCCAGGAGGCGGGTCGGCTCAAGATCTATCCGATCGATCTGCTCAACTCGGCTTCGGCAGCGATGCGCCGGACGACTGAGCCACAGTCGGTTATTGAACCGCTTGCAGCAGGCCAGGCGACGGAGGCAGTGGCGACGGAGGCGAATGATACGGCAGCGAGTGGTGGCGGGCTCGAAGGGAAGACGAGCGTGATGCCAACGGGTTGGGCGGAACACCCTGAGGCCTCGTTTAGCTTGTTTTTAAAGGATTTGACGGATTACCTCAACAGCAGTGACTACCTGCAGGAGTTCATGGGGGACGCCTTGCTGATGGGCACCAATCTTGGTAGCGAGATCCGTGAATATTGTTCGCCAGAGTCCACCGCAGCCCTTGAGATCCGCCAACAGATGCTCGCCAGTGAGCTCAGTGATACCCAAGCACGGCTCGCAGCTATCGAAAAACTCGCCGCGCTTGATGTCAAGGCGGCCTTCAGCCACATACGCGGGGAGTTGCAGAAGCACGTCGCGGAGGTGGCTGCTGCTGCGGCTGCAGAGGCGAGGCAGAGGGCGCTCAGACGGCTCGGAAACTGGTTTGCTTCCGACCAAAGTGTGGCTGCATTGCAACGCGACTGGGCGGATTTGCTCGATGCCTGCGGCAAACGGGTGAGCAGCGAAAGCCACCTTAAGGAGCGTGCGCTGGTCGCCAACTCGCTTGGCGGAATCCGAATTGACGACCACCTGCGCTCGCCGGCGCTGGGTCTCATCGAGTTGCTGGAGCCTGTGGTGACTTCGGCCCGGGCGACCTTGGGCGACGCGGCACCAACGCAGCCTGGTGGCCTGTTTCAGATTGAGCCGGAACAATTGAAGGTGCGCAAGTCAGTGTGGGACTGGCTGGCTATCCGCAGTTTGGCAGCTGTGCGCCGCAAACTTTTTGGTGCGCCCGATGCATTGGACCGCGAGGTGCCCGTGCTCACGAAGGAAAAACGCCTTGGTGAGGAAGGTCGGCAGGCACTCGAGGAGCGAGTCCTCAGCGAGCTGGCGCGGCGTTTTCCGAGTGAAGCGCTGCGCGTTTCCGAGTCGCGGATGACCCATTATATCGAGATGTATGGAAAACAATTGCAGGCTAACCTGCAGGCCGCCAAGGACAAAGATGCCGGGCACTTGAAGGCTTTGCAGCAACGCCTCGAGGATAACGTCACGATCCTCCAGACATTGGCCGGTATGACCCGCCAAACCGCCGACGTGCTGGCTCAAATCATTGCTCTCGGCCGCAAATACCGCAGCTATAGCCGTGTGACATCCGCCGCCGCCCAACTCGCCGCTGCTCAGAGTGCTGCCGCCGATGCCGCCGATGCCGCCGATGCCGCTGATGCCGCTGATGCCGCTGATGCCGCCGATGCCGCTGATGCCGCAGATGCCGCAGATGCCGCAGATGCCGCCGATGCCGCTGATGCCGCTGATGCCGCCGATGCCGCCGATGCCGCCGATGCCGCCGATGCCGCAGATGCCGCCGATGCCGCAGATGCCGCAGATGCCGCTGAGATCGTCGCCGGTGAGGAACCCCCAATCACTGAAGAGGCCAACACCATGGAACTCGCGGATGAGGATTCCTTTATCGACGAGGAGGACTCCACCGATGAGGATTCCTTTATCGACGAGGAGGACTCCACCGATGAGGAGGCCGTCGTCCCTGAGGAGGTGATCGTCGCTGAGGAGGCCGTCGTCGCTGAGGAGGCCGTCGTCGCTGAGGAGGCGATCGTCGATGAGGAGGCCGTCGTCGCTGAGGAGGTGATCGTCGATAAAGGGACCGTGGTCGCTGAAGGGACCGTCGTCGCTGAGGGGACCGTCGCGATTGGGGAAACGGCGGCTGTCGGCAGCCACGCCAATTCAAAAGACATTGGTGGATGCGAGCCCAAAGACGAGCTCAAAGAAGAGCCAAAACCCGCCAGCATCGCCTGATACCGAGCGCCATACCAACTCGCGCCCGGCGATCGAGATGAATTGTAGCGGCGCTCTGTGTGCGCCGATGCCAATGAGCAAGCCGGAGGGCTTCTTCATGGGCGGCAGATGCATGTAGCGCCGCTCTGGAGTTTGGCCCGTTTTTTCGGGCGCATGGATTGGTTGGCGCGAGCTGGTGTGGCTAGGGCTCAGCTACGCGGCGTTGAAAAGGGTGGCTGGCAGATCGAGGTGGGTTGTTGAGCATTCGTTTCCGGGGGGGGGACCTTGGTTGTCTGGCTGGACCCAGAGACCGTCGTGAAGTTGAACCCTGAGTTCTGAGGTCCGCACTGCGGACTCCCGCGCCCTTCAGGTCGTTTGATACCGATCCACGGCGATTTTCTACAACATGGCACGGTGATTGCTTGCCCTCTCCGTCGATCATGTTTCCCTCCTTCGCCCACCGCGTCGCTTTGTGCGCCAGCCTGATGCTCCGGTTCGCCCCAGCGGTGGTGACTTGTGGGACAGTGGCCGCCGGGGCCAGTCCGCCGGTGCGTGAGACGATTGCTGCGGCGGTCACTGCCGCCACCCCGGACGAGCAGCGCGAGATCATCCTTACGCTCAAATCAAACCCAACACCGGAAGCCATCTCATGGTTGAACAAGTGGAAGGAAGGGGGGATTTTCCTCAATCAGGACGACGCGGGTACGGCCACCGCACTGCTATTGACCGGCGCGCCGGATGCCGACGATAGCTATGCCACGGTCAAGCTGAGTGACGGCAAACCGATGCTCGCGGCAGATGGCAGCCCGGTGCGGATCAACCCGAAGACCGTGGATTTTGCGGATACCGACTCGGGATTGCGGCGGGCAATGAAGGAAGTGGCGGATCTGGCGGCGCTGGCCGACCCGGATCCGGAGAAGCGGATCCGCGCAATCCAAGATTCGGCGATCGGTCAGAACCCCGACAAATTGCCGGCGCTGGAAACTCTAAAACGCTTGGAAAAAAATCCCAAGGTGCAGCGCGCACTTGACGAAAGCATGGCAATTATTCAGCTCACGTCCCCAGACACCGCACAACGCATCGCCGCATGCAACAAACTTGGCACCCTTCATTCGC
>CAIKHZ010000163.1 GCA_903827375.1 Akkermansiaceae bacterium | reverse complement strand
TCTCCAACTCTATCCGCCCACCCGGCGGTTGCTGCTCGCATGGTAACATTTCTTTGAGGCATTGCGCTTCTGGCCACAGCCGACAGTTAGGGAATCCGACTTGCTCGGTCCGTTGTCGAAATCGAGGTCAAACACTGAGTTCAGAAGTTAGGGAGCTGAAGCCGGTCGGCAGCGGAGATTTGTTAGCTGACTCTTTCAATTGCTGCAAGCCTCCTTGCGATTTGGAGGGATGTGTTGTATTCGCTCCTCCATTACAAATGGCCACAAAGTCAAATCCCCCGCATCCTTCCACGACATAATCCGGGCAGCTTCAGCCACATGAAATTCCCTGCCAAAGCGGCGACGGGTAAGGAGATTACGAAGCCACGGGAAGCCTGGTGCTTCGATCGCATCCCAAGGAGGCCATTCGTACTCCAAATCGGTATCCAGGAATAGGATCGCCCTGAGATACTGTTGCCGCAGATCGCCTTCGACCTGCCTATCACCGACCGCCCGGAACTCGGGAAAGTCTGAGTAAGTTGTCCAAATGATTCCCCAAATTTCGCACGCTCCATCGTCCTCCAATCGATCCCCCGAATCGTCGAGATCCCAGTTGGTAATCCGACCGTTGAGGTAGTTCCGCAATTTTCCACACCCTCAGCCAGCGACGTTCTGCCACCCCTGCCCGCGCTCTGAGTCCACGCTGCAAGTCTGGGATTCACCTGATGCGTAAATCGGCCAGATTTCGCTGCGATTTGCCGCGAGCTTGGAGATGGCGGCGGGGTAAAGGTGGTGTTCCGCTTCTTGGATGCGGGCATGGAGTGAGGCAGGGGAGTCTCCGGGCAGGATCGGCACGGATTGCTGGAGGATGATCGGGCCTGTATCGATACCTCCATCCACGATATGAACGGTGCATCCGGTTTCGGCCACCCCGGCGGTGAGTGCCTGTTGCCAGGATTCTAAACCGGGAAAGGCCGGCAAGAGCGAGGGGTGAATGTTGATGATTCGGTTAGGAAAAGCGTCTAGCAAGGGGCTTTTCACGAGTCGCAGGAATCCGGCGAGGCACACGAGATTGACGCCTGCTGCCTGCAAGCGGGCTGCGGATTCCTGTTGGGCTTCGGCGGGGAAGCGGGTTTTGAATCCGCGGCAATCGATGAGGCCGGTGGTGATGCCGTGGCGGCGGGCGCGTTCGAGGATGAATGCGTCTGGATTGTCTGAGAGGACGAGGGCAATGGTTGCGTTGAGAGAGCCGACGGCGATAGCGTCGAGAATTGCCTGCATGTTTGAGCCGGAGCCAGAGCCAAGAATACCAAGGATCACGCCACGAGTTTTGGGGCGTCTAGGGTCCTGTGCCAAGCTCCAAATCACCAAACTTTCATGGAGCCGATGACGGGAGCTTCGATGGGCCCAACCGCAGGATTGGTGGCGTTGCGTGGCTTGCCGAAATAGTCGGCATCAATGCGCAGCGGCGATGCATCCGGATTCTCATAGGCGCAAGCACTCACTTTGGCTTTTCCCAACAGTTCCGAGGTCACCAATTGGCGGGCTGGTGCGGCGCTCGAGGCCGGGTCGGAATTCAAGGAAAAATACCAGCCATCGGGTTTTTCGAGCAACTTGATTGCTGGATCGAAGCTGGCGTTGACCCGCGGGGCGGCTTCCGCCTTGGCAGGCATGGCACCCTTGAGAAACAGATTGCCTTGCATGGCCACGGGGAATTTTGCGGTGTCGTACGGGGAGGAATTCCAATGCTCTACGAAGATGTTATTGTAGTAACGGTCATCACCGTTCGGGTTATCGTGCATGCCTGCCAATTCGGTGGAATGCGGCTTGTGGAAGGGGGTCAGGCGGCCGTCGAAGGGGTTTGAGTTGAGGCGACCCGCGATGAGATTGTGCACATAGGCCCCACCTTGCGACACACTGAGCAGGGTCGTCGGCGACAAAAACAAGTTGTTGTCCACAAGGAACGGACCGTGGTCCACCTCGACGAACAAATCCTGGTCGGCGTTATCATGGAACAGGTTGCGCGAGACTCGCGTGCCCTGAGCCATCCAGTCCAGCCAAAGACCGCGGCACGTCCGATAGATGTGGTTGTGGCTGATCTCCACGTCAATGGCACCATGCAACTTGATGCCCGCCATCTCCGCGCCGGTGAACAAGCGGCGAACATGGATGTCATGGATGGTATTGCCGGTAATGCTGCTGAACACGGCACCGAGGCTGCCGACAATGCCGGTTTGCTCGCAATCCGAGATGGTGTTGTTGCGCACTTGGTGATGGCCAATGGTGTCCTTGTTCCAACCTCGGGCCAACCCGCGCTCAATCGTTTTGACGTAGCCCTCGGCAGTGTCAGCCGACGTGTTGTCGAACTCATCGCCGTGCTTGCCCAAGGCAATGCCCGAACAAACCGAGTGACGCACCACGTTGTTCTCGATGATCCATCTCTTGCTCCAATTGGTGCCAATCACCCCAATTTGCTCGGCGGTTGGCGGGGCCCACGGAGTGGCCGCCTTACATAGCTTGAAACCACGGACAGTTAGATAGTTGATGCCGGTCTTCTCCGGATAGAAAACACTTTGGCGGACGTTTATTTCCACCTCCTGCGTGTTCGGATCCACCCCCTTGAACTGCGCCCACAAGGTGGTTGTCACTGCCTCCACCTGGCCGAACCACAGCGGAGTGGGCGCTACAGGCGCTAGCACCGCGTCTAGCTTGGCGGCCTCTGTGAGCCACTCGCCATTCAGATAGACCGCACCCGTGTGATGGGGGCGACCCTTGCCGTGAAACCAGTCGCCATGAATCAAGTCGCCGTAGGGGTTGAAGCGGCCGAAAAGCGCGTTAGGCAGGACGACTTTCCAGGTATTTCCCTGGACTTTTTCCCAGCCTATCACCGGTTCGGCACCGGTGATGACGACCGTCTCGCCGGCGGCCGCCTGATAGACGATGCGCTGCTGGTCGGACGTGCCGCCGCGAGGCGGAGCGACGCGCTCACGGTACACCCCGGCATGCACGCTGATCACATCGCCTGCTTGGGCCATATTAGCTGCAGCCTGGATATGACGCAGCGGGGAGGCGAGAGTGCCGGGGTTGTCGTCCTTACCACTGAGGGCGACGTGGAGTTCGGCGGCATTGAGGTTGACCAGCATGAGCGCTGGCAATAATGTTAGAAACGGGCGTTTCATAGGGAGTTATTGCCAGCTGTCAGTGGTCTGAGACAAAATCAGCCACACGAGCGCGGCGGCTATTTCTTAGGTTCTTCGTCGCCGGCATCCACCGAGATGGTGAGGGTAGCGGTCACCTGCGGGTGGATTCGCACGATCACTTCGGTTTTGCCGGACTTTTTCACGGGTTTTTCGAGTTCGATGGCATGGCGATCGACGCTGATGCCTGCGGCTTCGAGTTCCTTGTGAATGTCCATGTTCGTGACCGAGCCGAAGGCTTTGCCGCCTTGGCCGGTGGACAGAGTGAACTTGGGCTTGAGCTTGGAGATGCGAGTGGCGAGCTCTTGAGCGGCGGCCAATTCCACGGCCTCGCGGCGGGCCCGGGAAACTTTGAGAGCTTCAACATGACGCAAATTGGCACGGCTGGCTTCATACGCCTTGCCCTGCGGAATGAGGAAATTGCGGGCATAGCCGGCGCGGACTTTGACGACATCGGCTTCCAGGCCGAGGCCTTCGATTTTTTCTTTGAGGATGACTTGTGCGTTGGCCATGGGAGTGGGAGGTAAATTTGCGGGACGGCGGTTTAGCCCAGCCTTCGGACCCGGTCAAGAAGAATGCGGCCGGAAAGTGCCACAAATTTTGAAGGGCACCTGCCAATTGGGCCGATGAGGCCGATTCGGCGGTTGATTCAGTGCTGCCCCTCACTCAGCGGCCGCTTCAAATACTCCGCATCACGCAGTTTTCTCAAATATTCCATGTATCGGCGCTGGGTCTCCAGATCGGCATTATCCGGCGGTCGCTGCCCTGCAGCCAACACAGGCTGCGGGGTGGAGGTGCCAGTTCCCGTGCCGGTGCCCGTGCCAAATTTTGTCCATGGGCCATTGGGCACCTGGGCGGCCTCGACGAAGCGCCAGTGGACTTTTTTACCAGATTCCAAGCTGAGGAAATCGCGCACTGCCGGGGAAATATCCAATCCGGCGGCACCATTTTTGGTCGTCTGGGGCGGTTTACTACCGAAAACGTACTCCCAGTCATCGGTCACCCACGGGCCGCAGTCCTCCCACTGTGCGTAACAACTGCGGCTGCCATTGTAAATTTGCAACCAGCGGTCCTTGCAAACTGTCACGCCGGGCTCGGGATGCAGCCGTGCGAACCACGGAATGACGCGCGACGCCTCAGTCTTGTGCTGGCGGCCGCTAAGCACATCATTGTATGGCAACGCCACGTAAAATGGATTGAGCTTGGGCACAAAGTCCTTCGGTCGAAATTCCCCAGTGGCAAAATTGGCAATCCGCTTCGCCGGGTCCGGATCGTCATACCCACCGTAATTGGCCATCCAATTTCCGTCCCATGAGGATTTGAGGTTGGCCACCGGATTGCGGTCCGATGCCTGTTCACCAATCCAAAACAGCGTGATCGTCACGTGCAGCCGCCACGGATAGAGCGCCCCGCTCGAGGCCGAGACCACGGGACTCGCCGACGCAACAGGGGCCGCCGGGCGACTCCCTGTAGGCACCAGCACCCGCGGCACTCCCGCCTGAGATGCCCCCACTGGCTGGGCGTACCCGTCTCCTGCCGCAAGCACCAGCGACAACATGAGCAGGAGACAAAAAATTGGCTGGGACATCAAAAGCAACATTGGATGCGCCATGGCTTCACAGCGTTTTCGGCCCGCAAGCATCGCCGTTTCCCCGCCGCGCGCAAGCAAAACGTCACGTCAGTTTAGCAGGATGATAGGCATCTGGCTTGTCCATTCATGCGCGACCAAGCGGGATGCGATGTCTCCCGTCACAGCAGCCAGGCATTGAGCACCTTGCCGAGGCGGAATGCGTCCGGGGCTTCATCGATCACACCGCGGCGCAGCCAACCGTCATTCCACTCGACCCAATGGGCGCGGCTCGGGTGCATGAACGAGCCGGTGTTGATGACCAAGCGGCCGCCTTTTCGCCAGCAACCATGACGATGAAAATGCCCCACGATCAATACCTCCGCCTGTGGGAAATAACATTTGCAGAAATTCGCCCCAGCCGCAGCCTGAGTCCACCAGGATTGCAGAATGCGCAGCGCCCGTTGCGGCGGATAGACCGCATCCCGCACTTGTTGCCAAAGTCGCCTGCCAAACGGCTTCTCCTGTGTTGGCAGGGCACGGGCCATCGCACGGGCCAAGCACAGCCGTTGCTCCGCATCAGTGTTGGCCAGCGGGTAGTCGTTCCACAAATCGAACACCAGCTGGCGGTTTGCTAGCACCTCGCGCTTCCATGGCGAGCCGTCGGGCATCAAGGCATCGCCATGAGTGACAATGATCCGGCCACCGGCCAACTCCACCCAACCCGGGCCGGGCCAACTCGGGTCGTGATTGCCGGGGATAAAAACGGTCGCGCAGCCTTCTTCGACGCACAGGTGGCGCAATTCTTCTAACATTTCAGCCGAGCGTTTGGTCACCGCGATCGTGAGTTCCTGCCATGTGTCGCCATTGAAGATGACGGTGCCGGCCCCCGCCAACAGAGGCCGCAATGTGGACACCCGGGCGATGCGCGACACTTGGTGGGCCAGATGCAAATCCGAAAGGATGCGCACGGGTTGCTTGAGCGTGGAAATTATCGCAGATTCCACGATGCCGGAAGAATGGACCATCATTTTTACGGGTTCGATTGAGGGCCGATTGCACGCTGGCGCACGGCCTCGAACAAACAGACTCCGGCCGCTACGGAAACATTGAGACACTCAACCTTGCCGGCCATCGGTATGACTGCTAAAAAATCACAGTTTTCCTCGGTGAGGCGGCGCATTCCCTTTTCCTCAGCCCCCAGCACGAGGGCCAACGGGCCTTGCAGATCCGTCTGGTAAATCGACTTGGTGGCCCGCTCGGACGTGCCCACTACCCACAAGCCAGCGGCTTTGAGTTTTTCCATGGTGCGGGCCAGATTCGTCACTTGAGCGAACGGAACGCAATCGGCGGCACCCACCGACACCCGGCGAACGGTCTCGGTGATGCCCACCGCCTTGTCTTTTGTGGTGACCACCGCGTGCACCCCGGCGGCATCCGCCGTGCGCAAAATCGCCCCTAGATTGTGCGGGTCTTGCACGCAATCGAGAACCAACACGAAGGGCTTCGCCTGGGCCGCTACAATCGCCATCAACTCATCCTCATCGAGTGCAGGAGTGATTTTTTCAATTGCCTGGACGTGGCGATTCTCGCGTGCCTGACGCTCGTGGGGAGCGGGACGCCCCTGCGAAGGGAAGTTTCCATGCGGACGGGATTTCATCGGCGCAACCCATATCGGCGCGCCCCCTTCAAGTCGAGCGCAATCAGGACTCTAACATGCAAGGGACGACGGTTGCCAAGTGTCGTGCCTTGCAGGTGAGTGAGCGAGCGAGGCTCTGTGCAGAATGGCGGGGCTACTTGGGCTTTGCCTCGATCGTCTCGCCGATGCCGCAGTCGATATTCTGGCCGCCGGTGGTTTGGTGGCAATGGATGGCGATGGAGTTTTTGCCGGGGGTGAGCAATTTGACGGCGTCGGGCGAGAGCGGGAAGGCTTCGTAGGACGTGTTATACCCGGTTAGGGAGGCGGCAAGTTTGCCATTGAGAAAGATCTCGGCGTCCTCGTCGTGGAACACACTGAGGCATAGCTTGGGGGGCACGGCCTGCAACTCGAAGCTGCGTCGGATCCAGATATCCGCACTCGTCCACGGCGTGGCCGATTGGATCGTGCCAAACGAAGCCGCTCCTTCCTTCCAGGCGGAATCGTCAAAACCCGCCGCCTGCCAGCCCTCCGCTGGCTTTTGGGTGGTGTACTTCCACATCACCTTCACGCCTTGCTCGGCACTCGGGACGAGCACCTTGGGTGCCGCCTGTGGTTGATAGAGCAAAGCCGCAGCCTCGGCCGCGCGGGTGGCGTCGAACTTGATCTGTTCGCGGTCATAGGTCATCATGCCGTTGACCTCGACTTCCACGTCGGACGTCTGGGTGTACACTGCAGCTGACAGGCCCTTGGCGATGAGGGGGCGCATCCGGGTGAGCAAGCCGACGTATGCCTCGGTGGCCTCTGCGGGTGTCTTGAAACTCACGTAGCCCCAAGCGCCGGCATCCTTCCAGAGGTGGTCCTTGACCGGCCGGCCCAATCCGCCGAATTCACCGAGCACCGCAGCTCGGGTGGGTTCGAGGCCGGGCATTCCCGGACCCGGGTAGTTGTGCATATCCATCACATCGCCGCACTTCTTGTCCGTCCAGCCGCTGGCATTGTTGACAAGCCTGTTAGGGTCGCGTTGTTTGACCATTTGGGTGAGGCGCGGGGTGTCATATTGCCCCCAGCCTTCGTTGAAAACCACCCACATGATGATGGACGGATGGTTTTCGAGGGAGTCGATCATTTCATTGAGTTCGCGCTCAAAGTTGGGGCGTTTATCCTCCGGGTTGCCACCGGCTGGCATGTCCTGCCAGATGAGCAAGCCCAACTTATCGGCCCAATAGTACATGCGGTCCGGCTCGACCTTGACGTGTTTTCGGAGCATGTTGCAGCCGAGTTGTTTGGTGACTTCAAGATCGTACTTCAAGGCGGCATCGGTGGGGGCGGTGTAGAGGCCGTCGGGCCAGAACCCTTGGTCCAGCGGGCCATACTGGAAGAGCGGCTTGTTATTGAGGGCCAGGCGATTGACTCCGGCTTCGTCCTTGAGCAGGGAAATTTTTCGCATCCCGAAGTAACCGGTGAACGCGTCTGTGGATTTGTCATCCGTCAGGCTCACCTGCAAGTCATAGAGAAACGGCTTGTCTGGGGACCACAGCTTGGGGCTCTTGAGCTTGAGGATGAGTTCCTCACCGGGCTTGCCGCTGGCACTGGCCGCCACCTGGCCGTCAGCCAGAGCGGTGACATTAACCAGCGCGTTGGCACTGGCCCCGGCGGCCTTGATTTTCACTTTCACCTGTTCCTGATCCAAGTCCGGAATGGCGGTGTATGAGGCGATGTGGGATGGAGCGAGGGGTTCGAGCCAGACCGTGCGCCAAATCCCCGATGTGGCGGTGTACATGATGCCACCCGGGTTGAGCACCTGCTTGCCGTGCGGTTGGCCGGCATCGGTCGGGTCCCACACCGAGACGACGATTTCCTGGTTGCCAGAGGCGTTCAATGCCTCGGTGATATCGCAACCGAACGGGTTGTAGCCGCCGGTATGCTTGCCAACTTCCTTACCGTTGACGGATACGACGCAATCCCAATCGACCGCACCGAAGTTGAGCATCACCCGCTGGCCTTGCCAGGTTTTGGGGATTTCCACCGAGCGCTTGTACCAAACGCGCTCCTCGGGTTTGACGATATGGCCGACGCCGGAAAGCGCCGATTCGACGGGATAGGGGACGAGGATTTTTTTATCAAAGGTGGAGGGCTTGGCATCGTCCTTCTTGGTAATCGCCAATTCCCAGAGGCCGTTGAGGTTGAGCCAGTCCTTGCGGACCATCTGCGGACGCGGATACTCCGGCAGAGCGTTGTTAGGCGATACATCCTTGGCCCAGCGCGTCATGATATGCCCCGGCACCGGTGCCCAGTCGGCGGCCACCGCGATGGACCCGCCAGCCAATGCCAGCAACAGTCCGAGACTCGTGGACAGGTAATTTTTTGGCACGGCGTGGGTGGCGGCAGGGCACTGGGCGGACGGCGGTTTGGATAGTATCGATAGCAATTTCATAGTCGGGTTGGGGTTGGGTGGACGGGACCTTTACGCCACTTTTGGGCAAAATCCATCACATTTTGTCTCTGCTCAGGTCAACAGCGCTTCTCAATTTGCCTTCATGATGTAGCAGCCGAAAACGCCACCGGCCTGGCTGTTGCCGACCGGTTGGAATTTCACCGTGACCTTCGTCTTGCCTTGAAGCATGTCTGCGGGCAGAGGGTATTCCCTGTCGAAAAACGCGTTGGGCTTCTCACCTTTGAGTTGCTCGGTGGCGATTTTTCGGCCATCAACAAGGATATCGAAGGTGCGACCGCCATCGGAACCCCAATAGCAGCAACTGAGAACCTGCGCCTGCCCGGCAAGCACTTTCAGATCATATTGGAACGAGCCGCCTGCATCGCAGTGGCGCCAGCGGCGACCGTTGTGATCGCCTGCCGCCGACTTTTCGCCATGGAAGTTGTGATCGCGTTCAGCTTGATCGAAAAACTCCAACCCATCCACACGACGGGCGTCCAGCAACCGCTGACGCTCCCTTTCAGCCTTGGTTTCGGCCTCCTTCGCCGCCCAGCGAGCGTCATCGTAAACGTCCCAGTACACGGTGTATGGTTCCTTGTTTTGCTGGTAAAACGGCACGAATGTCGTGTCGCCCGATGCCTTGTCGAACGAAGTCCGGAAGACCGCCGCCGGAGCGTGGAACGTGTTAGGCTCGCCTGCCACCGGCTTCAAATCGGCGAGCACCCGGGCCATCTCGCCACGGATGACCGAGACGGGATTGTCCTTGGTGGTGCGGGCACACAACACCAGCGGGCCGTAGAGGACGGCAGCCTTGTTCGGATCATCGCGGAACGCCTCGAAGCGCAGGCTGAAGGGCATGGCCAACTCGATGGTGTCGCCGGTGGACCAGGTGCGCTCAAGACGAATGAAACTGCCGGGCCGGGTGGTGATTTGTTGGGGTTGGCCGTTGACCTTGACGGTGAATTCATGGGTGGCCCAGGACGGGTAGCGCAGGTGGATGGCCATGGCGACGGGCTTGTCGGCGGTGATTTTGAGGGTTGTCGCCTGCTCGTCGGGATATCGGGTGGTTTGCACAACCTTGATGCCCTTGTCCTTCCACGCCAACTCGCTGGCCAAGAACAGATTCACATACAAGTCCCGCTCACTGTGGAAATAGATGGAATCGCCATACTTCGACTGGCTTTCCATGCCGGTGCCGGTGCAACACCAAAACGAATTATCGGGGGTGCCGAAGCGGCTTGGCCGTTCAGATCCGGGACGCAGCGGCATGTAGTAGAGGACCATGCCATTGTCCGGGTTTTGCTGGGGGAGAATGTGGTTATAGAGGGCTCGCTCATAGAAATCGGCGTACTCGGCCTTGGGCTCCCATTCGAGGAGATGGCGGGTGAGTTTGAGCATGTTGTAGGTGTTGCAGGTTTCGGTTGGGCTGGGACCGATATATTTTGAGAGGTGCTCCTTGGGCGAGAATCCTTCGCCGTCGCTGTTGCCTCCAATGACGTAGGATCGCTCCCGCGTCACCACGTTCCAGAAAAACTCGCAGCCTTTGCGATATGATGGCTCCGCCGTGAATTCATATTCAATGGCCATCCCAATGAATTTCGGAAACTGGGTGTTGGCATGCAGGCCGGTGAGTTTGTCCTCACCTTGGATCGCCGGATCGAGCACAGAGTGATGATTGAAGCGGATGGCGAGTTGCAGGTATTTTGGATTGCCAGTCGCGCCGTAGAGGTTGGCCAATATCTCATTCATGCCACCATGCTCACAATTGAGCATCGCCTGCATCTGCGGGTCGCTCAATTGGCCCATGCGGGTCGATACCCAGCCAATCGCCTTCTCTAACACATCCAGCGCCTGCTGATTGCCGCAAAGCTGGTACTGATCGAGCAGGCCGGCATAGATTTTATGCAACGTGTACCAGGGGGCCCAGACGCCCTTGCAGGCGACCACCCGGTCGATGAGCTCCTCCGGATAGGCACTGAGGTACCCACTGGGAAACTTCGCCTGGCACTCGGCCATGCCGGCAACCACCTGCGCCGCTTGCCTCTTGAAATTCTCATCTCCGCTACTTTGATAGGCCAGCGCACAACCCGAGAGGTAATGCCCGACGGCATGGCCGCGCAGCTCGCACTCGGGCGCTTCCCAACCGCCGTAGGGCTTGGCGGTGGTGGGTATGGCAGCGGTCAAGCGAAACGTGTGAAGCAAGCGGTCGGGCTCGAGGCTCAGCAGATATTTCCCGTTCATGTCCTCGGCATGCTTGAAAGGCCCGTCGAGAAGCTTGACGTCACTCAGGCTGAACGCCCGTACCTTGAGCTCGGCCTTGGGCTGGACCTCAGCCGCACTTGCCACCTGCATGGATAAGCAGCTGAGGACGGTCAACGGATGGATGATGGATATGGACGGCGGTTGCATGATCGTGCACGTGGGGCGGTTGATTTGACAGGAGCCCCGGAAGGGCGACAAATGAAAAAATGATTGTGGAGGGGTCTCAGGCGACAAATGCCATGAACACGCCCGCCGCGGAAAGCCTCGATTGCTGGCATTCGCAAGATCACCAATCCATTGCGCAAAATGAGCAATCCCTTCCTTCGCCTAGAAACTTCTTGCCACGGCGGGCTTGATAGCCATGATTCGCGCCGAGCATAAACACGTTGATACTGACAGGCCAACCCACCTTTCCCTGCATGCCCCCGTTGCTGACCACCCAGAAGGATATTTGGAAAATTTTGACAGAAACCCACGAGCGAGCGGAGCTTTTCGCTCTCCTTGTCGGACTCCTTTTCCTGCTGGTGGTCGTGCTGGTTGTTGGTTTCTACCGGGGCGAGCGGGCGAGGGTTCTGAATGGGAGACTCGACGTCGTACGCCAGCAAACGGCATCCGAAATCACAGCCCTGCTCAAGTCCATCCTCGAAAGCCCGCAAAGCGTCGTGATCTTCGCCCTCGACCCCTCCTACCGCTACCTGCAATTTACCAACGCCCACAAGGAAACCATCAAAAAAATCTGGGGCGTGGACATCCAAACCGGGATGAACATGCTCGACGTCATCAGCGACCCCGACCAACGCAACAAGGCAAAATGCAATTTTGACCGCGCTCTGGCGGGCGAATGGCTGATGCTCGTCGAGGAATACGGCGACAAAAGGAATCGCACGTTTTACGAAGACCGCTACAGCCCGATCGTGGATCATGAGGGCAAGGTCACCGGGTTGACGGTGTTCGTTCTAGACATCTCAGACCGCATGCGCATCGAGGAAGAGCTCAGGCACAGCCTCCAAAATGCCAAGCAACTTGCCGTCAAGGCGGAGATGGGAAGCCGGGCGAGGATCGAGTTTCTTTCAGTGATGAGTCATGAGCTGCGCACTCCGCTCAACGGGATTTTGGGCGTTGCGGAGATCCTTAGTCTAACTCCTCTCGATAACGACCAGCAGGAACTTGTGCAGACCATTCGTGACAACGGCCTACACCTCCTCGGCATGGTCGTTAATATCCTGGATTTTTCCAGCATCGATAAAGATCATGAGAGCAACCTGTTCGATTCCGAGCAGATCCTACTCAGCGACTTCCTGGATACCTGCTGCGAGGATATCCGGGAATTCGCATCGAAAAAAGACCTCGGGTTTCGCCGCGAAATATCTCTCGATGCACCGAAGCACATCACCGGCGATGCGCGACGGATCCGCCAAATCCTCACCCTTTTGCTCCACAATGCCGTCAAGTTCACCGCGCACGGCTCGGTGGTCATGCGGGTCTCCGCAGCCAATGAGGGTGAGCGGCAATTTGTGGATTTTGCCGTCAAGGATACCGGGCTGGGAATCCCCCCGGAAACTCTCGGGCTCCTCTTCAAGCCCTTCGTGCAGGCAGACTCATCCTACCACCGTCCGTTTGAAGGCACCGGCTTGGGACTCGCACTTTCCAAACGCCTTGCCGAAGCCATGCAAGGAACCATCACCGTGGCCTCAACTCCCGGGCTGGGCAGCACCTTCACCTTCCGCCTGCCGCTGGTTTGAGTGCCATCCATCTTCAGCCACTCAAACCGCTGCCCAGTGGCCCAGTATTCAGTAATTTAATCACTCCATTCTCGATTTATGAAACGATTGTTGCCGCTAGGCACCCTAGTCATCGCCATTATGAGCTCCGTCGGAGGATGTGATCGCCACCACGAAGCTCCACCCATTCTCCCCGGTGCGAAGGGACCTTTCTACGAGAAGATTGCCCAACCGCCGGGTGGGGTGGAGGTGGTCAACGTGGATGTGGTGGCTCGCGTCGAGGATGTGACGCACGCTCAACCCCAGCCACCGACGACGAGCAGGGTTCTTCAGGCGGGCACCGGCAGTCGCTTTCTCATTGTGGTGGATTTCAACAAGAAACCGGTCGGCGATTGCTCGATGGAGATTTACCGCAGCACCGGGAAAGTCGAATGGTTTCATGCGCGGACGTTGAGCACAGATAATGTGAGCAAGATGTGCTGGGGTTCATGGATGGGGCAAGGAAAGGACACTTTCCCTGATGGACCCTATCAGGCACGACTCAAGATCGGGAAGGACGAGGTCCTGCGAATCAATTGGCACATTGGCGATCCCAAACCCTGACCTTTAGCCACTTTCTAGCCCGTACTAATTACACTGTCGCTTATCACAGAAAATCAGATGCACGTCTATACACAAGAGTTTGATCGTCTCCTTGGGTGTTCAATAGTGTCTTGGATTGGAACTGAGTTGGAGTTGGAGTTGGAGAAGCAGATGCCGGTCGGCAGCGACGTCTTGTTGGGTGAGCACTTGATTCTCGTCGCGCAGTGACTGGCACTCATTTTTCAGGGATGCGTTTTCGGCTTTCAGCGCGACGACCTCCGCCTTGAGCGAGTTCGGTTTATGGAACAACCCGCCAATCACCCGCGCCTCACCTCATCAATCCCGCACTGCAGAGGAAGAGGCGAATGAATTGAGGCAAACCTCCTTTGCGCCTTTGCGCGAGACCTCTTCATCTACCCATTCAAAATCCAAAATCCAAAATTTCTCTTCTCTTCATCCGTCTTATCCGTCTTATCAGCGGTTAATTTCTCTTCTCTTCAATCGCCTTAACTGCACCAACTGCAAGACCCTGCCTTGCGACTCGACCATCACTCGCCGAATTTGCGGACAAACCAGGTTTTGACCAATTGGGTGAGAAGCGCATAGGCGAGCAACATGAGGGTCAGGTAGAGCCAGTAGAGTGGCGGCAGCGGGACGAACCCGAGCGCGCCTGCCAAGGGGGAGACCGTCAGCACCGCGCCGCCCGCGACGATGATCAGGGAGGTGAGGATCAGCGGCCAACTGGCGCGGCTTTGGATGAACGGGATCTTATTGGTGCGAATGACATGAATGATCAGGGTCTGCGTGAAGAGCGACTCGACAAACCAGCCGGTTTGGAACAAGGCCGGGTTGTGCCAGCAGTTGAAAATGTATAACATCATGAAAAATGTCAGATAGTCGAAGATTGAGCTAATCGGACCGATACAGAGAATGAAGCGCAGGATTTTTCCAATGGTCCATTGGCGCGGCTTGAGCAACCACTCGGCGTCCACCTTGTCGGTAGGGATCGTGGTTTGCGAAAAGTCATAGAGCAGGTTGTTGGTGAGCACCTGGATCGGCAGCATAGGCAGGAACGGCAGGAACGCGCTGGCCCCTACGACACTGAACATGTTGCCAAAGCTGGAGCTGGCGGCCATCTTGATATACTTGACGATGTTGCCGAATACGCGCCGGCCTTCCAAGACTCCCTGTTCGAGCACTAGCAGGCTGTTTTCCAACAAAATGATATCGGATGATTCCTTGGCGATATCTACCGCGCTGTCCACTGAGATACCGACATCTGCGGCCTTCAAGGCCGGGGCGTCGTTGATGCCGTCCCCCATGAATCCCAATACATGCCCCTTGCTCTGCAGTGCTCGAATAATGCGCTCCTTGTGCGCCGGAACCAGCCGGGCAAATACGCTGGTGACGCTGGCGGCATCGGCCAATTGGGCCTCGCTCATCGTTTCGATTTGCGAACCTAGCAGGATGTGTTCCACCGGCATGCCGACTTGCTTGCATATATAGGCTGCGACCAATTCATTGTCACCTGTGAGGACCTTGACGTCCACATTGAGGTTGTGAAGCCGCTGCAGCGCTTCTGTGGCAGTGTCCTTGGGCGGGTCGAGGAAGGCCAGGAAACCCAACAGGACAAGGTTGGACTCGTCCTTGACCCCATAGACCGGCTCATCGGAAGAGCCGGGCATTTGCTTGTAAGCCAGAGCGATTACGCGGAACCCCTGGGCGTTGAGGTCGTCAGCCAATTGGCGGCGCTTAGCGTCATGCTCGGGCATCACCTCGATGAGCTCGCCTTTGACTTCCACTCTTGTGCAACAACTCATTACCTCATCCACCGCGCCCTTGCAAATGAGCGTGTTCAAGCCGCTATCATCTTCGACGACCACCGACATGCGCCGCCGTACGAAGTCGAACGGGATCTCATCGATCTTGCGGTATTTGGCATCAGCTTGCAGGTGGTCTTTCAACTCCTCATGGTCGAGGATCGCCTGATCCAGCAAATTCTTCAGGCCGGTGTGGTGGAAGCTGTTGAGGTAGCCGAAATGCAACACCTTCTCGCTGGGCTCTCCATGGACGTCCAGGTGTTTTTCGAGGATGATTTTGCCTTGGGTGAGGGTGCCGGTCTTGTCGGTGCAGAGCACGTCCATGGCACCGAAGTTCTGGATGGCGTTGAGGCGTTTAACGATGACCTTCTTGCGGGCCATCGCGAGGGCACCTTTTGACAAGTTGACCGTCACGATCATGGGCAGCATCTCGGGGGTCAGTCCGACGGCCACGGCCATGGCAAACATGAATGCTTCCAGCCAGTTGTGCTTGCTCAACCCGTTGATGAGAAACACCGCCGGAACCATCACCGCGATGAAGCTGATCATCAGCCAGGTGAACTTGTTGACGCCTTTGTCGAAACTGGTCAAAACACGCTGCCCGACGATGCTGGCCGCCAGTGAGCCAAAATAGGTGTGGTCTCCGGTGTGAATGACCACCGCTGTGGCCGAGCCGCTCTCGACGTTGGACCCGAGAAAGCAGAGGTTGGGCAGATCAAGCGGGTTGGCGACATCCACCGGCGCCGGCCCCGCATTTCGTTCCACGGGCAGGGCTTCACCTGTTAGAGCGGCCTGATTCAGGAACAAATCCTTGGCGGACAGGACTCTGACATCGGCGGGAACCATGTCACCGGCCGCCAGACGGATAATGTCGCCCGGAACTAACAACTTGAGCGGGACATCCCGTTCCTTGCCGCCGCGCACTAGGGTGGCGGTGGTGCTGACCATCGCCTTGAGCTTGGCAGCCGCGTCGTCAGCGCGCGTCTCCTGGACGAAGCGCAACACCACGCCCAGAACTACCATCACCAGAATCACCACGGTGGCCCGCTGATCACCAGTTAGAAAGGACACCACGGCCAACGCCAATAGCAGCAGCACCAGTGGATTCTTGATGCTGGCCAACAAACGCATCGCGCTGGATTGCCGATGCTCGCGGGCGATCTCATTGGTCCCCACCTGCTGCAGGCGGGTCGCAGCTTCCGCCTCGCTCAGGCCGTCGGGTTCCGAGCCGAGCTCTTTGAGGACGGCTGCGGCGTCACCACGCGCCTTGGCCAGGAGGTCCGCAGAATCCTGCGTGGCGGCGGGTGGATTCACGGGCCGGTTTGACACGGTGGCTGGCTGGGTGGGTGTCTCCATGGGATGTTTCTTGATTCGACATTGAGAAAAGGAGGAATGCAAGACAGGCTCTGGGCAACATGCCCGGAGCCCTTCAATTGCACGCATGTAGGCTCACGATCTCCAGACCTGACCCTGCGTTTGACCAGCAGACAACGAAATTTTCCCGCATCCGCTGGCACCACAAGCAGCCCTATTTGCAGCCGCAAGAAGCGCATGCTTCCTTGACCGTCTTTTCGACCGCTTCACGGCTTTCGCCAGTGCGCTTCTGAATGCGGCCTAGCAATTCATCGCTCTTGCCTTCAACATATTGGAGGTCGTCGTCGGTTAGCTTGGCCCATTTCTGTTTGAGCTTGCCCTTGGTGATGTTCCAGTCGCCTTTCATTTCAAGTTTTGTCATCGCATTGTGTTTCCTGGTTAGATTGTCAGCCTAGGTGCCACCGAATGTGTCCGTGCCGAAGGCTGACGAATCAAACCTACGCCCGTGGCCGATTTTGTTCTATGGGGAAATCCCCTACCACTGACAGGCAATCCGGTCACAACCAACGGCCCGTATGACTATCAAAACCTACCAAAACGTCTGTATCGCGGTAACCCTTCCGCCATCAGCCGAAGCAGCCACCATCAAGATTGCCAATCTACGAAACGTTCCGTGTCACTGGCGCGCTGTCTTCGTGGACACAGCAGCCGTGCCTCTCGATCTGGAAGTTAACCAGGACTGAAGCCTGG